>CALFSX010000090.1 GCA_937916515.1 uncultured Planctomycetaceae bacterium
GTGTGAGTAAACGGCTCGCTGTTGAACATCGTCAACGCGTGGCTGTAGAAGAAGTTATCAGGAGCCGTCACAACTTCGTAACCAACCAGGGTGTAGAAGTGACCAGCTTTAATGCTCCAGTCGCCAGAAGCAAGTTCTGCGTACAACTGAGGAATGGCAAAGCCATAGTCGGCACCACGAGTCCACTTGCCGCCGTTGTCCCAGCTGCCTGCAGGGTTACCGAAGGCCTGAGTATCCCCAGCATCGATACCGTACATCGCGTCCATTCGAAAACCCCAGTCGAGGCCTTCGCTGCCGTCAGCAACCTTTTCAGCGTACAACCAACCCTGATGAAGGTTGAATCGGTGAGGCTGGTTATTGAAAGAAGCAGCATCGCCTCGGGCTGTTGCAGCAGGAGTAACTCCGCTGTGGTAGCCCATTTGAACCCAACCGCCGAAAGTGATTTCACTTTCGCCGCCGCCGCCGAACAGTCCACCGCAGCCGGTGTCGCAGCCTTCTCCACATCCATCGCCGCAACCGGCAAGGACGTCGCCACTGCAACCTGATGGTGCACAGCAGCTTGAATCTGCAGAGCAACTCATTGAAGCCAGCTGAATCGTCAGCGGGTCGCTGTTATTAGCAAATATTTGCTGATAACGCTCTCCAGACCCGCCGAGGTTGTAGACTTCACCGGCCATACCGACGGCACCTGAGGCCATCGAACCGATTAAGGCTGCACTCGCACAAAGCGATTTCCATGATCTCCTGATCATCTTACAATCCCTCGCAATTAATCCGTGAAAATCAAAGAAGCTTTCCTCCCGAAAGCCATCGACGCCTTGATCCACTATTGTTTTTGCCTAAACCCGATTTGAGTCACTGCCATCGAAACGGATCTGGACAGAATTCCGACTTCACACACTATGAAGTCTTCACTGGTGTGTTTGTTATCGGCGTGAGACCTGTAAAGACCAAGACCGACAACAATATGCACAGAACAAAAGCCAGGGTTTACCGAACCAGGCGAAACGAACGCGACAACCCCACCCGACGTCGTTATCTTTCCTAATCGCCATATCCGGGCTACAACGTCCGGTCAGGATTGGCGGATTGCAGGCAATTTGGGCGAATCCGTCAGGTTTTGGTCAATTTTGAACCAAAAAATCGGCAGGCAATGCCGAAGCCTCGATCGACGCTGACGATGAAGTAATCTGGGAAACATTGTCGAAGTTTGCGGGCAATCAGAATTTGAGGCTTTCGTTCGGCCAAACGAACCACCTCCACAACGCCTGCTGACAATATACTATTGTTTTAAAAAGATCGTTTTCAGGTTCAGAGACTGACAATCTCCGGCCCCAAGGAACTACAGATGGCTGACAACCGGGCACTTAGACAGTTCCTGCAAGCAATGAAGTCGTCAGGCATTTCATTCCTGCCGCACGTCGTGCTGCCGAAAATCGTTTCCCCAGCCCACCGTTTGGCTCGCAGCACGTCTGTCGCGACACGAAAAACGTCCGATGTGGCTGCCGCTCCAGCCAGTTCGCTGCTTCAGGATTCCGCCGAAGTTCGTACCCCAGCAGCCCTGAAAGAAACAGTGAGCCTGCTGGCTCAGGTTCACGATACAACGCCTCAAAAAGCACAGGCGCTTAGCCAATTGGCGACAATCGTGGCCAATTGCACTCGCTGCTCTGAATTGGTTGATAGTCGCCGGCAGACCGTGTTCGGAGTCGGAGATCCGAATGCCGACGTTATGTTTATTGGCGAAGCACCGGGAGCAGACGAAGATCGTGCCGGTGAACCATTCGTCGGAGCTGCCGGACAGCTATTAGATAAGATCATTGTTGCCGCAGGCTTAAAACGCGAAAACATTTACATTTGCAACGTACTGAGATGCCGTCCACCAGGAAACCGAAACCCTCAGGCTCAGGAAGCAGCAAACTGTCGTGAGTTTCTGGACGGACAGATCAAAATTGTCAGCCCAAAGTACATTGTCTGCTGGGGAACAGTTGCCGCACAGAATGTTTTGGGCACAACCGATGCCGTCGGAAAGCTGCGTGGAAGATTTTGCACGCACAACGCTGCAAAAGTGCTGTGCACCTATCATCCGGCGTACTTGCTTCGAAACCCAGCTGCCAAGAAACTGGTCTGGGACGACATGAAGCTGCTGATGGCAGAACTGGGACTCAATTCTGATTAAGCGTTCGCGGCAAGAAGAACCAACGTCAATCAGACGAACGGCAGGATCGGGATTAAAAGCCGTTGAAACGCTGAAACTGCTCGGAAATCACCTGCCAAGAACTACTCCGCACTATTGGATGGCGGTCGTTCCTGTTTCTCAACGCGATCTGCGGGGCGATTCATGAAATGAGGCTTGGTCACGCTATCCTGCCCTGTCGATTCGTCACCTGAGGAGTTTTCTGCCCGGCCAACGTCAGACAGTAAATGACTGACAATATCTCGACGATGCAGGATTCCCACGACTTTGTCGTCTTCTGACACAACCGGCACAACGCCATGACACGATGATCGAAACAAGTGCAGCACACTGGTGATATCAGCGTCGCTTCTGACGGATTCCACGTGCCTTGAAATAATGGGCAAAATTGTCTCTTGAGTGTTGGAAACCGACATCAGGTGTCGAATAACGGCACTCTCGGGAACCACCCCCAAAAATTTTCCTGCGTCATCGGCAACGATCAACGTTGCGTAGTCATTAACGATCAGAATCTCAGCGGCCTCACGCAGGCGAGTTGAATCCTGTACGACCGCTGTGGGACAGACTCGCATCAATTGAGATACGGGTAGCTGCTGCATTGGGGAACTTTCCAGCAGAACAACCATGAAGGCAAAGACTTGGCCCGACGAAAATGTTGAATCGTCACTGGAAAACCTAGTACAAGATCATCGCGACCGTGCGCTGGCTTCTACCGTCACGTTGATTTTTTGCATCATCTGTGCACTCGGTAACCTTCTATTCTGTTCGTATCGGATGTAGGGCCGTTGCACTATAGCGGGACGCAGATCTTTGGCGTTGTCAACGTTTTCGATTCATGAAGCCCCCGTTTGACTGCGCTGAATCTGCCAAGTCTCATTTTCCTGACAATTGTTGCTACTCTTGCAATCGTGTAAACACCATCATGCACGACCTGCAAGTCTTCGCGACAACTGGGAGATCCGTTTGATGAACGCTCGCATTTTGGCCGGCATCGTTGTTTGCCTGCATTCCATTTCAACGAATGCAGCCACCATCAGCGAATGCCAGAACCTGCTAAGAACCGGTCAATACGTCGAATGTCTCGACGCCACCACAGAGGCCGTCAATCGACGCAGCTATGGCGAAGACTGGCCCCTGCTGAAAGCTGAAGCCGAAATCCAACTGGGCCGCTATCCTGAAGCCACCGAAACAGTCAACGAAGGCATCCAACGCTACGCCTGGAGCATCCGGTTACGAATGCTGGCTCATCAGCTGTCTGTACTGAAAGGCGACCGAGGCAACGCTGAAAAACTACTGGATGAAATCAACAAACTGGCGACCGACGCCCCCTGGCGATATACCGACGCGGACGACCTTGTCGCGCTTGGGCAGGCCGCGATAGAACTGGGAGCCGACCCCAAAGACGTCCTGGAAGGCTTCTTCGACCGAGCTCGCAGAAATTACAAAAGCCGCCCCGATGGACACATTGCCGCCGGTCAACTGGCTCTGGACAAGGGAGACTTTGCTTTAGCAGCAGAAGTGCTGCGACCAGCTGTCGAACAATTTGAAGACAACCCCACTGCTCTGTTTCTGCTGTCCGAAGCTGTCAGCTCTTCAACGCCGTCGGAAGCCGCCGAACTGCTGCAACGAACTCTGGAAATAAACCCCAACTTTGCTCCCGCATTGCTGCGATTGGCCGAACGACAAATCGATGCGGAATCGTACAAAGATGCCGAACTGATTCTGGCAAAAATTCACGAAACCAACCCGTGGCTGCCAGAATCACACGCACTGGCCGCCGTCATCCACCATCTGCAAAACAACTCCGACGAAGAAGCACACAGTCGCAGCCAGGCTTTGAAGTTTTCAGAAGCTAATCCCGCGGTTGACTTTCTGATTGGCGAACAGCTGTCTCGCAAATATCGCTTCGCAGAAGGCGCTGCATATCAAAGACAGGCTCTGGCAGCCTACCCACAGTATCTGCCCGCAAAGACACAGCTGGCTCAGGACCTGCTGCGACTGGGACTTGACGAGGACGGCTGGAAACTTGCCGATGATGCTCAAAAGCAGGACAAATACAGCACAACGCTGTTCAACCTGATGACGTTGAAGAACAGCCTGGACAACTTCACCACAATCAGCAACGAACGTTTCATCATTCGAATGAACCACCAGGAAGCGACGGTGTATGGCAAGCAGGTTGAATCCCTGCTGAACCGTGCTTTCGATACGTTGTCAGAAAAATATCAATACCTCCCAATGGAACCAGTGGTTGTCGAAATCTTTCATCGTAAAGAAGATTTCGCCGTTCGTACCTTTGGCATTCCAGACGTCGCGGGGTTTTTGGGAGTCTGCTTTGGCAAGGTCATCACGGCCAACAGCCCGGTGTCTCAGCGAGAAAGCCCGAACAATTGGGAATCTGTTTTGTGGCACGAGTTCTGCCACGTGATCACTCTGCAAATGACAGAAAACAAAATTCCACGCTGGCTTAGCGAAGGAATTTCCGTTTACGAAGAACGTTTGCAGGACGCTCGCTGGGGACAAAGCATGACCCCCGGATTTCGCGAACGCGTTCTGGAAGGCAACATCACGCCCGTCAGCCAGCTAAGCAGCGCTTTCCTGAATGCTAAAACAGGCGACGACCTGAACTTCGCGTACTACGAATCATCCATGGTGGTGGAATTCGTCGTGCAGCAATATGGATTCGATGCTTTGCGAGGCATCCTGAAAGAACTTAGCGACGGCTTCACCATCAACGACGCACTGACACGGCAAACTGCCGGGATCGATGAACTAGATGCTGAATTCGACAAGTACCTTACGGAACTCGCTGCCAACTATGCAAAAGACGTCACGTTTGCTGTGGCCAAAGACGAGGCCGCGAATCTGATTGAACTCGCCAGCAGCAATGCGCAGCATTATCCCGCAGGAGTGGCCGTCGCCAGTGAACTTGTTCGCAACGGCGAATTCGCGGCGGCAGAATCGAAGTTGCAAGAACTGATCAACCTGTATCCCGAAGATGCCAGTCCCGGCAGTGCTCGCAAAATTCTGGCACTCGTCTACAAAAAAACAAATCAACCACTTAAACAGGCCGAACAATTATCTGCTCACCTGGAACACAGCGCCGACGATCTTAGCGCCGCGATGGAATTACTCACGTTACAACTTGCAGCAGAACAATGGAAACCGGCACTCGGCACGGGCCGACTAATTACCGCGATCGACCCACTTCAACCGGTCGCTCTGCGAGGTTACCTACAGGCCGCTTTGGCGGAAACTGATCACACGCTGGCTGTTGACGTATTGCAATCGTTGCTGGAACTGGAACCATCAGACGCTGCCAGATTCCATTTTCAAATCGCCGAACTGGTTCAGACCGATGATCCAGCCGAAGCCAGAAAACACGTTCTCATGTCCCTGGAACAGGCGCCTCGTTACAGAGCAGCCCATCGGCTTCTTCTTAATCTTCAGAGTGCAGACAGCAGCACACCTGCAGGTGACCTGCAGAATCTCCCAAAGCAGCAACGCAACTGATTTGAACCGCGCGTTCGCAGCATTTACAACCCACATGAGACCGGTTGACTTTCACACAGTATTCTGCAGCCCGGGGACTCGACGTAAAGGCCGTTACAATCCCGGGTGACCATTTCTCGTCGGTCCCGGCAACAATGCAGGATTTCATCCGATTCTTCGAGTCCAAACTTTGACAGAAGCTGCGGAATTGCGAGTCAACGGATAGAACGACCTGAAGATTGCAGACCTGGCGACTTCCACGAAACGCGGCACTTCGTCAACATACGCTGCCGCCAGAAACGACGAAGTGCTGGCGATCCACTGCCGTGACGCTTTGTTCAGGAACACGCCCTTGCCTTCGCTTTCCAACTCTCCCGTCATCCGACTTCACTGCGATGACAACGTTGTCGTTGCCAAAGAACAGCTTGCTGGTGATCGTCAGATCGTCCTGGAAGAATTTCCCGTTTTGACGAATGCGCCGATCCCTGCCGGGCACAAAGTTGCCATTCGGCAAATCGCGGAAGGTGATCCGATCATTAAATTCGGACAGCCCATCGGCTACGCGTCTCAAAATATCGCTGCGGGCGAATGGGTTCATGTTCATAACGTTGTCGCAACCAAGCCGGGCCTGAACTACGCGTTTTCAACCGACCTGCGAATTCCGCCGGTGCCCGAGGTGGCTCGAACCTTTGATGGGTTTCGACGAGCCAACGGAAAAGCGGGTACTCGAAACTATATCGCAGTCATCAGCACTGTTAACTGTTCTGCCACCACTGCTAAATACGTGGCAAAGGAACTGTCTGAAACGGATCTCTCGGAATACCCAAACATCGATGGCATTGTGCCATTGGTTCACAAGTCTGGTTGCGCGCTGGCTTTTGGCGGCGAAGATCATTTGCAGCTGAACCGCACAATGGCGGGTTTTGCAGCTCACCCCAACATTGTCGCCTGCATCATTCTGGGGCTCGGCTGTGAGACGGCTCAGGCGACTCACCTGGAACGAGAACACGGGCTTGTTCAACTGGGCGGTCAGCCGCAATCCGATGCAGGCAGCCGCCCTCTGGTGTTGAATATTCAGGAAGTCGGTGGCGTTCGGAAAACCGTCGCCAAAGCAGTGGCTGTGCTGCGAGAACTTCTTCCGGAAGCGAATAACGTCAAACGTACACCAATTCCGCTAAGCGAACTTCTGGTCGCCATGGAATGTGGTGGCAGCGACGGCAACAGCGGAATTACGGCAAATCCTGCCGTTGGCATCGCCAGCGATCTGCTGGTTGCTCACGGAGCCACGTCTATTTTATCAGAGACAACAGAGATCTACGGCGCAGAGCACATGTTGACTCGCCGAGCCATTACGCCGGAAGTCGGCGAACAACTGCTGGAACGAATTCGCTGGTGGGAAGACTATGCTCGCAAACACGGCGCATCGATCGACAACAACCCTTCCGTTGGTAACAAAAACGGCGGCTTGACCACGATCTACGAAAAGTCACTGGGGGCGATTGCCAAAGCGGGAACTTCACCTCTTAAAGCTGTCTACAAATATGCAGAACCAATCACGGAAAAAGGATTCGTGATTATGGACAGCCCTGGTTTTGATCCGGCATCGATTACTGGAAAAGTGGCCAGTGGTGCTCAAGTGGTGGTTTTCACAACCGGCCGCGGCAGTTGCTTTGGCTGCAAGCCATCGCCAACAATCAAGGTGGCCACCAACACACCCATGTTCAATAGAATGCGGGATGACATGGACATCAACGCCGGCACAATTCTGGAAGGAGCCAGCATTGAATCGGTCGGCCAGCAGATTTTCGAAAGTATCATTGCCACAGCCAGCGGGCAGAACACACTCAGTGAAGCTCAGGGAATCGGCGACGAAGAATTCTGCCCATGGTTTCCGGGCCCTATTTTTTAGGAGCGCCGACGCTGGAATTGCGGCTTCGCACAAGTTGCCGGACAAACCGGCATATCTGGCATGCTCCGAAAAATCATCACCAGCCGGACAATCACTACAGTTTTACAAATTGCCCAACCGATACTATCCCAAAGATCGTCTCAACGCGCTCGGTCTGTCGTTGCGTTACGGCAAGTTTCGAGAAGCCCATTGAGGCACAGAAAAGCCAGTCAAAACCTTGGCTTCTTAAGGATAGATCAATGTCGATTTGGCCCCGTCTGACAACTATTGTGCCCTTGCTGCTGACTCTTGCAGTGTCAGCAGAAAGTTCTGCGCAGATGATGGGACATCCATCATACGGAGCGCCGACATTTATGGGTGGCCCGCAACAGGCATATCCTGCCGGTCCAGGAATGGCTCCGTCATTCCAGTCGCACCCCATGATTTCTCCGTACGATCATGCGATGGAACAGCATTTCAGTTCTGATGGTATGTGGTTCAAAGATACGCTTAACGGAATGAGCGCCATGAACAGCTACTACTTCAGTCTGTCTTACATGAAGACCAGAACACGAGACCTTCAGGGCAGGTTTGGAGACCTGAACGCACCAAGCTACACAGTCGAAGAAACGCTGGATGGCACGAACGGCAATCTGCCGGATGCCTTGACCCTGAATAACTTCAATCCAGCTACGGGTAATCTGCCGGCAAACGTCATCGGACACGGAATGCTGATGACAGGGGGAATGGAAAATCGACAGGGTTGGGGCTTCGACTGGAACTTCAGCTGGAACGCCAACAGCACCGGCAAATACGACGCTCGCAAGAACTACGAAAGCTATCGACTAAGCTCAATAAACGCGATGTTGCTGGAGGCAACAACTGGCCAGGGCGTTTTTCCAGGAGCCCTTGAAGGCTTCAACGAACGCAGTATCGTCGAAAACGAAATTCTGACAACGGGCGACATCACATCGGCACTCGCTTTGGACTTCGGAACATTCGGAGCAGCAGACGACGTGCTGGACCGCCAGCTTTTCAACCTGCACGCCATTCCGCTTCAAAACGGAGTTGACCGCGATGGGTTTAATCAACGATTCGACCTGGACTTCATTCTGGAACATGCCGTTGAAACCTACGGCGGCGGGGCAGACTTTGTTTCTGCGGCAATCCACGAAGGCGACAACCTGAAAATCAGTACTGTCTTCGGTGGTCAATACATGAGAATCAACGAAGGCATGTACTTCCGAGGTGTCGATTCAGGACTCATCTATGATCAAAACCTTCCCGATGGACGTGACGATGACAACGATGGTGTTTACGACAACGTCGCTGAAACAGGTAGTACTAACTTCGCAGAAGGCAATCCATACGGAAATGTTGCCAACGGCGGTCACTCTTTAATTCGCTCTTACATTGACAGTTCGGTCCAAAGCACAATGGGTGGTCCGGAAGTCGGTTTAAAGTATGTGGTTGGCGAAAAAGATGGTTTCTCAATCAAGGGTGCCACCAAAGTGGGAGCAATGTTCAACCACGAACGCGTTCAGCTTGAGGGTGACAACATTGGAGACACAGTTACAACCTCTGTTGACCTGGTATCCGGCAACACACTCCTGCAGGATATGTACGACACGACAATCACCTCAGCGACCCCTCGAACTCAGAACGCATTCTCATCGTCGAAGTCCAGCACTCATGTTTCTCCCATGTTCCAGCAGTCGCTGACGGCTGAACTGCCGATCTTCTCACGAATTCCGGTTCTACGAGATGTGTCGCAGCTTCAGCACGCAAGTTTTCAGGCAGGCTGGAACTTCACCTGGATTGGCGAAGTGGCTGACCCAAATCAGTCGATCAGCTGGCTGACGAATCCCCGAGCGAACCTGTTTCCCGGTATCGATGTGAAACGACGAAGCTTCTATCAGAATTCAATCAACCTCGGGATCAACTGGGAGTACTAAACAACTCAGCAGATCCAGTAAACGATCCAACCTTGAGGGTCGGGAATTTTCTTCGAAACCACTTCGCACAGTTCAACTGCGATGTAAGACTCGAAGCAAGTTCCCGACCCTCGGTCTTTGCGCGGCGCAAAAAATGAGCAGCCTGTCTGAATGAGCATCGCTGGTAACTTTAGCGCGACGCCAGCTCCTCCAGCCGAACCACAATCGCTCGGTGTACGACAACGCACATCAATGCCTCGATCCCAATCATGAACAGTGGCAGCAGGTATCGAAGTGCTTCTTCGGACCCACCACCTACGCCTGACATTCCAACAACAGCGAATGTAATGCCGCAGAACATAGGAGCGACAATCCACAGCAGACCGACGGCCAGTAACACGCCGCCATACCTGACGTAAGTTGTCAGCAATAAGCCAACACTGGCTGTCAGAACAAGCCAGGACACAAAATGCCAGCCCCAGGGCTCTGAGACAATCTGGATGACGTCGATACCATCAATGCCGAATGCAGCCATCGACAACACAATGAACACCAGCACGGCAACGGCCCCCGCCGCAATCGCTGGCAGCAGGCCCAGCAGCAAAGACAGGTACGTCGAATAAGTCGATCTTGGAAGCATAATCAACGACGCCAAAGTCTTTTGATGAATCTCCGAATTCAGCACACCTCCCAAGAGACGCGCCAGGTTGATAAAGAAAAAGCAGGCTCCGAAGAAGATACTAAACCCCAGGGCCCCTTCCATGCGAAAGCTGTCTTCAATGGAAAACATAACGCCCCAGGCAACACAAAAAATCACAACGGGAGCAACTATCGCACGCATCAGCAACCACAGCACACCTCCCGAATCGTATTGCCAGACTTTCCACATGACCGCATCGCTGCCAACGCGTGGGGCCAATTGAGTTTTCGTCAACAACACTGATCTTGTCGTGCTGGAGGTTTCACCGGTGACCGAAGCTGCTGTAAACGGTTCGAATAACAGCCAGCTGAAACAGAAGAACACCGCGGCGACACAAAGATGATAAGTCATTTGCGGATGCCAGATGTCAGCCGCATCAAACGACAAAAGCGTGGCACTTAAATTACTGACCAACGAACGTTCAGAAAGCCAAAAGGATGCTCGCTGAAAGAAGTCTCGCCAGACGGATTCGACTGATGACTGTCCAAAAATCATTCGATCCATACCGGACGCCAACCCGGCCCACCAGTGACCGAGTTCAAACAATAGCCAGAACAAACAGGTCCAGGTAAACGCGCGAGTTGTATTGCGGCTGATCACACTGGCAAACAATCCCAGCTGACTTAACATCACGGCATAGCAAAGAATGCTGACGATGCTGGAAATCAAGCCGTACGGCAAGACCCCGCCCAACGTTATCGCCAACATCAAAAATGGCGAAACAACAAACAGAAACAGCACGGCCACCATCAGTCTGGGCAGCGACTTGCCTGCCAGAATCGAAAACGGCGAAGCGCCTGTCATTCTCAGCAACGCCAGAGTGCCCTCTTCCTTTTCTTCAACAATCGCAGAGCCGAAGTGGATGCCGCCAATCAAAGTCAGAAACCAATAGCAGCACATAACCACAGTCGATGCAAAAGAAGCACCTGCCCCAACCCGCACCGCAGACATATACGATTGCGCAGCGAACAAATACAGAATCATGGCCGCCATCGCTGCTCGCATGCCGTGGTGAGTCCACAGACGAGAATCCTGGCGGATAGATCGCTTTAGAAATGCCGTTGCCCGCAATTGCATGATTCACCCGCAAAATCAGAAGCCCACTGCAGCCAGAAGCCACGTTCCACGCAGTCGTTGTTCGCAGTCACACCAGATAGGTCCCACATTGGGATACAGGTCGATTCCTGAACATTTCCAGAAAATGATCTGACATCGCAACCAAACCCGGTTCTGCCTGATCCAAAGAATAATCAAACCTGGCCAACAAGCCAGCAAGAAGCAATTCGGACACCCCAAGTTGCCCCGGTCACGCGCACCGACGGCCGCCGCCCAGCCCACGCATTCGAGCCAAACGTCTACAGACGTTGCAACAGCGACGTTATGGCCCCAAACAATGTCGAAATCCCACATTGCGCTGCAGCACGCCAGATTTACGAAACAACTTTCGAATCCTGCGACGTAAGTTTCCCGCCAATCCGAAAATCACGTGCTAGCCTGCAACGTTGCCGTTGAACAGATCTGCGATTATTCAGCAGCTAACGCGGCTACGGCACCTGAGCCAGACTCTGTAATTCGCCATTTCCGTTCATCAGTCGCCTTCTGCCACACTCTTTGAATCTGCACCACTGACATCACACCCGCTTAAGAGTCTTGCATGTTCCAACTAAAAAACATGTTGGCAGTACTTGCGATATTTTCCTGCAACACCGTTAGTGCACAAACGTCGCAGCTGTTTCAGGTCAGCATCGATCCGGAAGCAACGATTCTGAGCCTCAGCGGAGACCAGTTTCAAAACCATCCCGGAGTTGAAGGTAACCTGAACTTCTTTGAATCAGATTGGTTTGTGGAATCCAACACGTCGGCAGGAGCTTCCGTCACCTTTTCGGCAGGCCCCTTCGTTAATCAGGGCAACCCGGCCTACAGACGCGACACAAGTCTAAGACTACGAAACCTGCGAAACCGTCCCGGAGCAAGCTGGGCCTTCGACAATCAAGCCGATCGAACACGATATTCCAACGGCAAACTTAGCGCTGTTGTCACAATGTCGTCAGCAGGTGCCGGGACCGCCAGAGTTGGAATGCGCGTTCGTTTTCTCACGGAACTCAATCCAGCGGGAACGCTTCCGGCAGGCAGTTATGTAACAACGGTCACGGGAACGATTTCCGCAAACTAACCAGCATCTACCATCTTTGCACCAGAGAACGGCATGTAAGGCTTCAGGCGGACTGTCTTGTTCGACTTCGTCACTGCCCTAACAATCGCTTCGCCCTTCACCCAGCGGCGTGGATCGCAACAGGACGTGGAACGTTCTAATCGCCGAGTCGCTCCGTTGTCGCTACGAGAATGATGCACGCACCGTGCATCATTCTGAGTAAGACCCTAATAAAATGCGTTGCATGCGTATCGACTGACTCAGCCGAACAGTACTCATTGCCGCAACTTCCGCTCTCTATCTTCCAGCTGATCGGCTGGCTCAAAATTACAGGCAAGCCTTGTAAATTGTTCGCCCATAGAACAGATTGACGTCTCATCAAAGACGTCCCTGCCCTTCGCCTAAGAAAACCGGCCCAAAAAAAATGCGACCAGCCTACCTCAACAACAACACGATTTCCTGCATAGTTTTAGCGGCCATATTGCTAACCAGCAGCAGCAGCAACAACAAAGCGTCAGCTTCGGACGCACCAACCCAAAGACCGCTGAAAGTGTTCATCCTTGCAGGTCAATCCAACATGCAGGGCCATGCGCGTGTTGAGACATTCAATGCCATGCGGTTGAATGCCAACGCCGCACCGCTGCTAAAAGACATAACGAATCCCGATGGAACGCCGGTGGTATGCAAGAACGTCTGGATTTCATCCATCGGATCGGCTGACAAAGAACAAACCGGCCAGCTGACGGCGAACTTTGGAGCAGACGCGCGAGGGCCCAAGATTGGCCCGGAATTCACATTTGGCATCTACGCCGAAAAACAATTGCAAGAACCGATTCTGATTATCAAAACCGCATGGGGCGGAAAAAGCCTGCACACAGACTTTCGCCCACCTTCCTCTGAACCCTACACCTTCAACGAACAGCAACTGGCGAATTTCAAAAAGCAAAACAAGAACGTTCAGGAAATAGAAGCACAGAAAAAAGAAGCCACCGGGCACTACTATCGGTTGATGATCGAACACGTCAACAACGTGCTGTCTGATATCAAACGCGTCTACCCAAACTACGATGCAAGCCAGGGCTACGAACTTGCTGGCTTTGTCTGGTTTCAAGGCTGGAACGACATGGTCGACGGTGGCACGTATCCGCAGCGAGATCAACAGGGTGGATACGATCAATACAAAACGTTGATGGCTCAATTTATTCGTGACGTTCGCCACGATCTGTCTTCCCCCGGACTGCCATTCGTCATCGGAGTCATGGGAGTGGGCGGGCCGACGGCGTTGTACGGTCCGGATCAACAACGCTACAAATCTACACACCAGAACTTTCGCGACGCCATGGCCTATCCAACCTCACTTCCTGAATTCAAAGGCAACGTCGCGGCTGTACTTACGGAAAACTTCTGGGACATGGAAGTCGTGCGTTTGCGAGACATCGAAAAGGCGATTAAACCGCAAGTCAAGGAAATCCAGGAAGCCATCAAGTCAGGAAAACTGGCAAAAGAAGCAGGCGAGAATTCAATCGAAGAGTTGTACTCCAAAACCTTCAGCAAAACAGAATTGGAAGTCCTGCGCGAAAGCACATCCAACTTCGATTTCCACTACATGGGCTCCGCCGGCATCATGGCCCAAATCGGCAAGAGCTTTGCCGACGCAATCGTGCCCATGATAAAGAAGCCTTAGCCACCAATTAAATTATGAATCGCGCTAGTGGCCCTTGATCTCAGAATCCAGATTGGAACAAGTCTCTGTCGTTCCGTAGATCAGCCAATACACGACCGGAATTACGATCAACGTGAACAGAGTGGACGTTAGTAGCCCGAAGATGATTGCCCACGCAAGGCCCGAGAAAATCGGGTCCAGCGTAATAACCCAGTTGCCCAGCAAAGTCGTTCCCGCAGTTAACAGGATCGGTCGTGTGCGAACGGAAACGCTGCGAATAATGGCCTCCTTCAGCGGCAGACCTTCCGCCTGACCGATATGAAAGAAGTCAATCAGCACCACCGAATTACGAACCACGATTCCGGCTAATGCAATCATGCCGATCATCGCCGTGGCTGTGAAGAACACGGGATTCGGATGTCCGCCAATAGGTTTGTTGACGATCACGTTCAGCAACCAGAAACCAGGCATAATGCCGATCAGTGTCAGCGGAATCGCCAGCATAATCACCACTGGCATAATGCGTGATCCGGTCTGAAACATCAGAATCACAAAGATCGCCAGAAGCGCGGCGGCGAAGGCCAGACCCAGGTCTCGGAAGACGTCGAGCGTGATCTTCCATTCGCCTTCCCCCGCCCATTCGACGCGAATATTTTCAGACACACCCCACGAATCACCACCGCCCGGGGCGAGCCATGTTCTGGATTCCACAGGATGCGGCTGCACGATCGTCGAATCTGATTTCAGAGAGTTGCCTGTTTGGCGATCAACCTGCATATCGATAATCGCGTCAGCGGGTGCTCGACCAGCCACATCTCCGTATACATAGGCGACGCGTTCGAGGTTCTTATGGTAAATCGTCTTATCGTCGATCTTCTGCTGGAATTCCCCGAGCGCTCCCAACTGTACAATCTGACCCGCGTTCCCGCTGACGTAGATTTCTTCAAGATCATCAATTGCTGAACGTTGCCAGTTGGGAAGACGCAGTTCAATCGCCAGCGGATTAACCTCGCGAGACAGGTGCAGAAACGTCGCGGGCATACCATCCAATGCTGCCTGAATTGTTTGAGCGATCACGTCGGTCGAAACACCAGACAACGCGGCCTTCGGCTTGTCGGTTTCAAACACCCACACCGTTTGGTCAACTTCAGCGCTAATATCGACATCGACGATACCCGGTTCGCGACTCAAGCGCTGAGCCACGATGTGCGAAGCCGCAATAATTTTTTCATACGAAGTATCGTTGGTTCCATAAACTTCTGCCGTAATTGTCGCCAAAACAGGTGGCCCGGGCGGAACCTCCACCAGCTTTACATTGGCTCCCATGGATTCGGCGAGCTCCGTTACGCTGTTGCGTATTCGCAGAATCATTTCGTGTGACTGTTGAACTCGCTGATCTTTCGAAATCAGGTTCACTCGAATATCAGCCACGTTCGGGCCGCTGCGAAGAAAATAGTGTCGCACCATGCCGTTAAAGTCCATCGGCGACGCTGTGCCGACAGTCACCTGATAGTCGCGCACTTCGGCTTCGGCAGAAAGGTACTGCCCGATGGTCCGAGCCACAGCATCCGTGCCTTCCAGCGTGGTGCCTTCCGGCATGTCGACGACGATCTGGAATTCGTTCTTGTTGTCGTAGGGCAGCATCTTCAGCGGAACCATCCGCAGCGCCGGCAATACCATCGCCAGACACAGCATCACTCCCGTGCCAGCCAGCACCGACCAGCTTAGCCAGCGGTGCTCCAGCATCGGTGTCAGCAACCAGCGGAAGAAGCGATACAGCGGTCGCTTTTCGATGTCAAATTCTTCCGTCGACGACGGTTCGTCGATAATCTTCCGCAGCGACACCATCGCCAGCCATGGTGTCAGAATGAAGGCAACCAGCGTCGACACGGACACCGTCAGAGGAACATTCAGCGCCATGGGAGCCATATACGGCCCCATCATTCCCGTGATAAACGCCAGCGGCAGAAAGCTGGCGATGATCGCAAGAGTTGAAAGGATCAAAGCGGGGCGAACTTCCTGAATAGCTCGCAGCACCGACTTTCGCGGCGGGAAAAGTCGCAGCGTGAAGTAGCGAGCAACGTTTTCAACATCCGTGATCGGATCGTCAACCAGCAGCCCCAGCGACAAAATCAGCGCGAACATAGTGACGCGGTTGATCGTGTAGCCCGCCATCAGATTGATGAACAGAGTCAGGCTGTAACAAACGGGAATCGCCAACGCGATCACCAGTGCGGCTCGCCAGCCAAGCACCACGCCGATAAACGCAATGACGGTCAGCACGGCAACCGCCAGCCCTTCGACAAGTTCGTTAACCTTGTCGTTCGCGGTTTCGCCGTAGTCGCGAGTAATGCGGTAATGGACGCCATCGGGCAGCAGCGTTGTCTGCAGCTCTGCCATTTTTTCGTGAACGGCTTCCGCCACCCAGACGGCATTGGTGCCCTTGCGTTTGGCGACGGCAATTTGCACGGCGGGATAAACGTCGAATGACGGCGAGTCCCGTAACGTTAATCGCAGAGAGTTTTGATCTTCCTCGGAGAGTTCGTTCGAGTCCAATAAGTCGACAGGCGTGAGCCTCGGTTGTTGGGGTTCGGAAACCGGGGCTAACGCCCTGCGGCTGATTGAATCAACGCCCACTCCACGACTTTCACGACTGCTTTCTTCCGCCGCTCCGAATCCCATCCAGCTGTAAGTGTCCGGTTCGGCGGGGCCATCAATGACTTCGGCAATGTCCTGCAAATGTACGGGACGATCGCCAGTCACGGCCACCACCAGTCGCTTAAGTTCACTTGCGTCCTGAATGAACGTTCCTGCTTCGACAATGAACTGCGATTCCTGCTGAGCGAACCCGTTCGAACGACGATTCAGGTTGCTGGCCTGCAGCGACTGAGCCACCTGCAGCAAAGAAACATTCCGCGCAGCCATCGCTCCCGTATTCAGTTCGACTCGTATTTTTCGCGGACGCCCCCCAACCACCCAAACACGATTTGTATTGTTAATGGCCTGCAATTCTTCCTGGATTTCTTCGCCCAAACGCCGCAGTTCGTGGTCGCCGTACAGTTCTGTGCGATCAGACCACAATGTGGCAATCAGAATCGGCACGTCATCAACTTCGATCGGCTTCACCACCCAACCCGTTACGCCGGGAGGAATCTGATCAACGTTTGAATGCACTTTGTTGTACAGTTTGACCAGCGAATCTTCTCGGTCTTCACCTACGAAAAACCGAACCGTCACCACTGACTGCCCCGGCCGCGACATTGAATACACATATTCGACGCCATCGATCTGGTACAGCAGTTTCTCCATTCGCGAAGTCACCTGCTGTTCGACTTCTTCGGCCGACAGCCCCGGTGCTGAAATCAGCACGTCCGCCATCGGAACCACGATCTGAGGTTCTTCTTCGCGAGGCGTCAACCACAGCGCGATGCCGCCCAGCACCAGCGACACCACGGTCAACATGATCGCGATATCGCCACGCAGAAAGACTTCGACAATGCGAGTCAGGAACGGTGTGCCTTCCTCAACTTTGTCCTCATCGGAACCAACGATTTCATCTGTCATTGCGAGTCTCCTTCATTAGCAGATGGAGACCGCACCACAACACGTTCGCCGGCGGTCAGACCGCTCAACACTTCAACATGCCCTTCCATACCAAGGCGACCGGTGCGAATCATTCGACGTTCCAGCGAGTTGTCTTCGCGAACGATGTTGACGAATTGCAGCTGGCCAATGTTCTGAATCGCGTCGGTGGCCAGACATAGGTGGCGCCTTTGTCCAGCGGGAATCAGCAGGCGTCCAAACATTCCTTCGTACAGGTTATCCGTGCGAGGCAACGTGGCTTTGACCAGAAACGAACGACTGGCAGCGTCTGCCTGAGGAACAATCTGATCGACGACAGCTTCCACCTCACGATCAAGTGCGTCGACATGCACCATCAGCTTATCGCCGATCTTTAACTGCACCGCAAGTTTCTCCAGCACGGGCGCTTCCAGCCGCAGAGATTCAGCGTCATAAATCACCAGCAGGGGCTCACCGGGACGCGCCGTGTCGCCTGGTTCCGCCAATCGATCAACAACTCGACCTGCCTTGGGTGCAGTGATTTCGGCATAGGACAAAATAATCTTTGCTTCTTCAATCGCCTGCTGCGCTTGAGCTTCCTGAGCAACGGCGACATCTTTCTGAGCAACGGCGGCATCGTAATCTGACTGGGATGAGACGTTTCGTTCTTTAAGCTGCTGTGCGCGAGCGAACGCGGTTTCGGCGTTTTTGCGATTTGCCGTGGCCATCAGCAAGGCCTGTTCTGCCTGATCTTCTCGCGATTGCATCTCTTCGTGGTCCAGGCGAATCAAAACATCACCTGCGTCGACCAGATCGCCACCAGAAACCGTCACTTCCTTGATTGTCGCCAAAACTTTCGCCGACACTTCCGTTCGGCTGGCGGCCTTCAAAGTTCCAACGGCCTCTTCGATGTAGTCTTTAGTGACTTCGCGAACAACATCAGTGGGCTCAGTGCCCAGCGTTGGCGGAGACGATTCTGTGCGACCGGGCTCAATTTTGTCCGTAAATGCACCGGACAGCCAGGCGATGACACCGATCAACACAACAAGGCCCAGCAAAGTTGGCAAGACGGTGCGAAGAAAGACTGACATTGCAGACTTGAACTTATCCATAGATGTGACACTTTTGAATTTAAAAATAAGCCGCCAGCAATTACTGTAACAATTCAGCACACTTGCTGCACACTTCCCGATTCTCAATGAGCTAAGCGAATGGTGTGCCATCTTGCGAAAGTTGAAGTTGACACCGACTTCAGCAGCAACAGCTGTCGATTGCTGGATCACGTGAATCGATCGCTTTGAGAGTTCAAAGCCGTGCACTGTCTGAGACGTTGGAAGTCCAGTGATTTCGTGGCGACACTTGTTGCCACAATACCTGAAAGAACTTCCCAGCCAACCATCACCGCTCGAGGCCGAATGTGACTCTTCGCCGAAATACCGAAATACCGGAATAGCAGGCAAATCAGCGGGCCGACTCTCGTTCTGCGGTCCGCCGCCAGCAGCGAATGTCATCGCAAAAGCTGCCAATCGCCGTTCATGCGCGGGCAGCAACGATATAAGACGGCCTGCACGATGGGCTTCGGTCACCGTTTTGGCAACTCTTTGACACATGCGCCTTGACTGAAGTTGCAGGAACCCGACATTTCCAGATACACGCCAGAATGGGAAACCGTTTTTCCTGCAATCACAGCTTTCGTAGTATCCAAAATCGCACTCAGGCAACGCTAATCGCGAAACCTGAGTTCGCTAATCTCCACGAGAACGTTAAATGAAGCCGTCTAATCTGTTGCCGCTGTTCGGATGTGTTCTGTCCAGTCTGCTGCCTCACAGTGCCACTGCTGACCAAAACGGAATTGCAGCCAATCAGCCAAAGATCGTCGCAGCTGTTACGGACGACAACAAGCCAGAGAAAGCGAAGCCAGACGCGCCAAAGCAAGTGCTCAACACACCAGCCATCCCTTCGACTCCGCCACCGACACATCGCACCGACCTGTTCATCAGCGGCGTTTATCCGCATCTTACCACTTACGGTATCTACAGTCAGAATGGAGCTCACTACAAGAGCAGGCACGATGAATGCGGCATCGGTGCGATCGCGCCGTGGGCTGGCAAGCTGTGGATGGTGAACTATGCGCCCCACATGCCGCAGGGCAGTGAACATAAGCTGTTCTCAATCGATCCCGACCTGTCGCAGCCCATGACCGTGCACTCGGAAAGCGTTGGAGGAACTCCGGCAGGACGCATGATTCACAAGGAATCCAATCAGCTGTTGATCGCTCACTATATCATCGACGCCAAAGGCAAAGTGCGCGCCATTCAACCGGCGGACATGCCCATTCGAGTTACCGCGATTGCTCGACACCTGAAAGATCCGGCCAACATGGTTTACTACATCGACATGGAAGGATCGATCTGGGAAGCCAACGTGTACACTCTGGCAGTGAAGCAACTGTTCAGGAAACCGGTACCGGGGTGGCACGGCAAGGGAGGTTACACATCGCAGGGCCGACTTGTCATTTCCAACAACGGCGAACTGCACGTCGGCGATTACAACGATGTGCTGGTCGGAGGCAAAGCGAAGACTGCCGAAGACCGAGGTGTGCTGGCGGAATTCGATGGCGCAAACTGGAAAATCGTTGAACGCAGACAGTTCACAGAAGTCACCGGCCCCAACGGAATTACGGGCGGCAGCGACGGCAACGATCCGATTTGGACGATGGGCTGGGACAGCCGAAGCGTTCGCCTGAAAGTGCTCGACAATGGCAAATGGCACACCTATCTGCTTCCCAAGGCCGCCTACTGCAACGATGCCAGTCATGGCTGGTACACCGAATGGCCTCGCATTCGAGAAATCACCGACGGTCGCATGATGATGGATATGCACGGGATGTTCTTTGATTTTCCCAAAACATTTTCAGCAAAGAATTCAATGGGAATTGTCCCCATCGGCAGCCACCTGCGATACGTGCCTGACTTTTGCAACTGGAATGGGCGTCTTGTTCTGGCGACTGACGAAACAAGCATTCAGGGTAATCAACTGGCCGGCCAACCCCAAAGCAATCTGTGGTTCGGCAAGTACGACGACTTGAAGGACTGGGGGCCAGCCAGCGGATACGGCGGACCGTGGATCGAAGACAATGTGGTCGCGAACATGCCATCGGATCCCTTCCTGGTTGCAGGCTTCGATCGACGAGTCGTGCATCTGGCGGCGGGCCGAAAGAAGCCGTCGATTATCAAAGCCCTGCGAGCAACGGATCAGCAGCAAATCACCTCAATGCCCGTTGAACTTGCGAATCTGCCGCGAGTCAGCATTGACCGAGGCGACTGGCACAAAGCTGCACCGGGATTCACATTCAAAGCCGATTCCCCGGTCACGGTGTACATCGCCGTCGATCAGCGAGGTAATCCTAAACTCAATCCTGCATGGCAACCAACAGATCTGACTTTAACATGGGGCAAGGGATTCATCGATCGAATCTACAAGCAAAACTTCTCATCCGGAAACGTGTCCATCCCCGGCAATCACGTTGAGCACACACCCGGTTCGTTCGGCATGCCCCACACGGCTTTTGTTTGGGCCGCCAACAACAGCACGCTCACCATTTCAGAAACCGGCCAGGCAACGGTCACCCGCCCGGCGGAAGAATCGCCCGACAGTCTTGAAGAACAACCTCTTACATTCACACTGGAAGTTGATCAGCACGGAACGGGGCAATGGGATTACTATCAGAAAGTGACCGTTCCCGCGCATGGCTACGTCTCGCACTTTTTACCAGATGACTTTAATGCGACGTGGTTGCGTTTGAAGACGGACCGCGATTGCGTTGCGACCGCGATGCTTCACCAAACGACAAGTCGTTTCGTTGACGGTAATGCACCTGCTCATAAACAGCTGTTCGCGGGACTGGCAGACGTAGAAGACACTAAGGCCATCGATGGGCTGCTGTATGCTGCCAAACGAAATCGCAATCTGCGCATCATCACCCCGGAAGGACGTTGCTACGAATTCACAAAAGCGGGTTTTGAATTCGCAACCGACAAGACAGACAATAAGCTCAAAAACCTGCTGCATGTTGAATCGGAATTCTCAGTCGACGCGGCATCAGTCGTGCTGAATTCGAAAGGCCGCACCTACCGCCTTCCGAAAGGACATGCCGCGTATAATCGACCGTTTGAATCCGGTTGGCCGCGATCGTCTCGAGAAGTCGAGTCTGAGCGACATCTGGCCAATATTCACGGAACATTCTACGAAGTGCCGCTCGTCACCAATGGTGCCCCGCCGGCCTGGAACCTGATGCGTCCCGTTTCCAGCCACCGCAAGCGGATTACTGACTTCTGCACGTGGAACGGTTTGCTGGTCCTTTCCGGAATCAAACTCGACGCATCCAACGACGGGCACATCTTCCAAAATCCAGAGCTGGGAACGGGACTTTGGTTCGGGGGTATCGACGATCTCTGGAAACTCGGAAAACCTGTTGGTCATGGCGGACCGTGGCACGAAACCAAAGTTAAAACCACCGTTCCTTCAGACCCTTATCTGATGACCGGCTACGACAGAATGTCCGTTCAGATTTCACACAACGCCCCTCAGCCCATCACGATCACGCTGGAAGTCGACATCGATGGAAACGGTTTTTGGGTGAAGTACAAAAGCTTCAACGTCCCCGTGGACGTAACCGCCCAACACGATTTCCCGCTGGCATTTTCAGCCTGCTGGGTACGGGCTGTCAGCAGCACAGACACCACAGCCACCGTGCAATTCGACTACCGATAGGTGAACAGAAAAGGAACTTCACCGATACGCCGTCAAGTATCCCAAACAACTTACCGGCGTTACCTGGAATGGGGTGCAGACCAGTTTGTACCGGACGCTTGTCATCGACTTGGCCAGCAGCAACGGCCCAATGAAGACTGCGTATTCACCGTGTCGAACAGATTTGCTTGCGTCTACTATTAGCTTTTCATCCCGGTGATTACTCAATCCAGGGAAGAGCGATCGGGGGATGAGATTTTGCTTCTTCCAAAATCAATGTAAGTCTTTTAATCAGTGCCCCTGCTGACTCTTCATGCGCCACATACGGTTCTAAATCGGTAAAAATAATCTTTCCGTCCTGGTCATAGTAGACCGCATATATTGCTACGCCAGATTTGGTTTCGATTGCTCTATAGTTCCAGGACATTGAATCTTTCCATTCATGATCGTCTTTGACGATTCGTCAAAATGGCCCGATCTCGGTGGCTTTAAAGATATTCCAGAGGCGGTACTCCGCAACTACGTCCTGCCTCTGGAATATCTCCCTTGAAAGAGCTCGGCAAATCCCCGTTCAAGCGGTTAATATTTCTGCCGGGCTCACCATTGCGATCTGGTTGAGTAGTTTATCGGCCTGCTTCCGCTGCCCCGGTCCCATTTTCTGTAGACCCCGTACTAAGTCCGACCGACTGCCACATAAGAATCGGGCAAAACCAAACACGCAGGAAATCACCAACCAACAACAGCGACTGTTACCTGGTAACGAACGCGGACGATTCAGCATCCCCACGCAAGCGACGGCATGGCACCCAAGTTTTTCGGCTGCCTATTCCCACGTCCTTTTTGAATTTTGAGCAATTCCTCGAAAAACACTCATTGACATATCGACAGGTTACGATATATTGAATATATCACGAGAGGAGTAAGCATGACCAGTCAAAGCAAACCAGAAAAAGCAACCAAGCCTCCTGGCCAAGTTCAGGACTTTGCTGAAGCAGCAGAATGCCTGAAAACGCTGGCTCACCCAGTGCGTTTAAGGGCTGTACAGATGTTGCTGTATGGTCGCTACACGGTTGGTGAACTGGCAGCGGACTGTGAAATTCCAGACAACGTTGCTTCTGAACACCTACGATTGCTGCAACGCTGCGGATTTTTGAACAGCGAGCGAGAAGGCCGAAAGGTCTACTATCAAGTGGCTGAACCTCACCTGCAACAATTGATGGCCTGCATCGAAGGAAGATTCCTGCCCTGTGGAGCCAAGCACCGCTAATCTTCGCGGTGTTTTTTAGAAAAACATATCGTCAACTTGCGACATTACGATTTTTACAACATTAACAACTACCAAGAACGGAAACCTGAAATGCAGACAATCAGCGTAACACAACTTTGCGAACTTCAACGCAATTCAAAAATCGACTTGATCGACGTTCGCATGCCGACTGAATTTCGAGAAGTCCATGCGGAGTGTGCTCGCAGCCTTCCACTGGACTCACTGGACCCCAAAGCGATTATGGCGAATCGCAATGGAACTGCAGACCAGCCACTGTATGTGATCTGTCGGAGTGGAAACCGATCCAGCCAGGCCTGCAAGAAGTTCATTGAAGCCGGGTTCGAAAACGTGGTCAACGTTGAAGGCGGCACAATGGCCTGGGAAAAAGCCGGACTACCCGTCATTCGAGGCAAAAAATCAATGCCATTGATGCAACAGGTGCAGATCACAGCCGGATTTCTTGTCGTTCTGGGAACTGTGTTGGGAACCTGGGTCCATCCATACGCTTATGGCCTGTCTGCCTTTGTGGGAGCCGGGCTGATGTTTGCCGGATTCTCCGGGCTTTGTCCGATGGCTTCGTTGATTGCGAAAATGCCGTGGAACAAGTGTGAAGGCAGCGGATCATGTTCGGTCTAGCAATCATCTTCGGCTGCATTGTCGGCTTCGCTCTGGGACTCACCGGAGGTGGCGGCGGTGTATTCGCGGTACCTCTGCTGGTCTACGGACTGGCGGTCGCTCCGCGTGAAGCTGTTGGAATCTCACTAGCAGCAGTGGGTGGAACCGCCCTATTCGGCGCGGTGCCTCGACTGATACGCGGCGAAGTGGAACTGCGGACGGGGTTTCTCTTTTCCGTGGCGGGGATGATCGGTGCTCCGATTGGATCATATGTCTCGAAGCTGATTCCGGAGAGTGTTCTGCTGCTGATGTTTGCCGGGTTGATGCTGGTCGTCGCCTGGCGAATGTGGGCGAAATCTCGCAATCCCAAATTACCGAGCGGCGTTTGCAGCACGGAAAGCACACCGGATCGAGACCGCAGCGCATGTCAGCGTGATGAAGATGGTCAACTTCGGTTGACCTCACGGTGTGCTCGCCTGCTGTTGCTGGTGGGACTGATGACCGGAGTTCTGTCCGGCATGTTCGGTGTTGGTGGTGGCTTTGTGATTGTGCCTGCTTTGGTGCTGTTCAGCGGGATGGAAATTCATCGAGCTGTCGGGACATCGCTGTTTGTGATTGTCCTGGTCAGTATCAGTGGAGTCGCTTCGCACATCGCTAATGGGAACACATTGTCGTGGGAAACAACGCTGCAGTTTCTAGTCGGCGGCTTCGCAGGCATGTGGCTCGGCGGAATTCTGGCCAAGCGACTTAAGGGGCCAACTTTGCAGAAAGTGTTTTCTGTGGCAGTGGTCATGGTTGCCGGTTTTGTGATCTGGAAGTCAATGGCGTTGTAGGTAAGTCGATGTGCGGTCACATGTGAACAACGTGGAATACATTTAACACATTCAAATCTGTGAAGGAACTCAATCATGTTACTCAAGTATTTCTACGACCCAAAACTGGCTCATGCATCTTACATGGTCGGCTGTCAGCGAGCCAAAACAGCGATCGTTGTTGATCCTGGCCGTGATATTGAACAGTACCTCGACATGGCGGCCCGCGAAGGGCTGAAGCTGGTCGCTGTGGCGGAAACTCATATTCACGCTGACTATGTTTCTGGAGCTCGCGAGCTGGCCGATCGAGCCGGCGCGAAGCTGTATGTTTCAGACGAGGGACCAGCCGAGTGGAAGTATTTGTATCTGGATGCCTATGACAGCCAGTTGCTGCATGATGGTGATCACTTCATGATCGGAAATATCCGGTTTGATGTGATGCACACGCCGGGACATACACCGGAAAGTATTTCCTTTGTGCTGACCGATCAGGGCGGCGGTGCCAACAAGCCGATGGGCATCTTCACCGGCGACTTTGTCTTCGTCGGTTCGATCGGTCGACCGGACCTGTTGGAAGAAGCCGCTGGAATTGCGAATACGGCGGAACCGGGGGCTCGCGATCTGTTTAAATCCTCTGAGCGATTCAAACAGCTGCCTGACTATCTGCAGGTTTGGCCGGCTCACGGAGCTGGCAGTGCGTGTGGCAAGGGGCTGGGTGCGATTCCGTCGTCGACCGTCGGTTACGAAAAGCTGTTCAACCCGGCTCTGCAATTCACCGACGAAGAAGCGTTTGTGCAGTACATTCTGGCCGATCAACCGGAAGCTCCAAAGTATTTTGCGGTGATGAAACGAGTCAACAAAGAAGGTCCGATTGTGCTGGGTGCCGGTCATCATCACACGATGCTGGATGTGTCGGGGCTGGATGCTGCGATCAATTCGGGTACGGTTGTCGACCTGACACCTTCGCCTGAATTCGCCAAAGGACACGTTGCGGGCACAATCAATATTCCGATCGGTATGTTATCTGCCTGGGCTGGCTGGCTGGTGGACTATGATCGACCGACCTACCTGATCTGTGAACCGAATCAACTGGAAGAGGCGGCTCGTTTATTGCACAAGATTGGTGTCGAACAGATCGCTGGTGGATTTGATACCAACGCCGTGAAAGCTTCCGGCAAAGCGACGCAGACCTATGCCACCGGTACTCCGGCAGAGCTCTCGTCGGCCATTGAAGCGGGCACGGTCAACCTCATTGATGTTCGATCCAACGATGAATGGAACGAGGGCCATATCCAGCAGGCCGAACACCAATTCTTAGGTCGGTTACTGCTGCATCTGGATAAGATTCCTCGTGATAAAAAGCTGGTCGTGCACTGTCAAAGCGGAGCACGATCGTCGATCGCGGTCAGCGTGTTGCAAGCCGCGGGCTTTACGGATCTGGTCAACATGACGGGTGGCTACCTCGCGTGGCAGGCGGCTGGTCTGACGCGTTTGAAGCAACCAGCCTGAGCTGAAAGCCATGCGTCGTTGAGTGCTGCAATTTGAAATTTGTTGTTTGTCATTTTTCATTGGAATCACTCACCGGCGGAAACTTCACCCATGAACGCCGCCCCAATAGATAACAAATGACAAATCCTTCCATTCCCAATACAAAGGTTCCGCCATGCAACCCACACTGGAACGCCCGTCGCTAGTGGATCGACTCAACGATCCGCAAACGTCGGAAGTTCTGCACCGGCTGCTCGATCATGCTCAATCGCTTGATCAAATGTTAAACACGGTCGGCGAACTGCCCAACCTGCTGGCCATCGCCGTCGATTTCTTCGACGCCACATGTCGCAAGGCATCGCAGGATGGCATTGATATCGAACAGCGAGCGACTCGGCTGGTGAAGTTGCTGATTCAGGTGACTGAACCGAACAACATGCGAGCCATCGAAAGACTGGTTTCGCGACTGCCGAAGCTGGAAGAAGGCAGTGCTCTGCTGGATGAACTTCCCAATTTGCTCGCCACGGCAATAGACGTCTTTGACGAATGGGCGACCACTCAGAAGGCTCAGGGAATTGATCTGGAACAAAGCGTGAAGCAGGGATTGCATGCGGCCCTGTATCTGGGCGGCAAGATTCACAAGGAAGAACTGGACCGTATCGGCTTCCTGCTGAAGTCGGAAGTGTTGAGCGAGAACTCAGTCGCCACCGTCAGCATGGCGGGTACGGCGCTGTCCAGTTGCCATCAGGGAACCTGCGAACATCCTGTCGCCAAACGCGTCGGATTCTTCGGTTTGCTGGGCGCGATGCGCGACCCGAATACTCAGCGAGCTCTCTCGTTCGCTCTGCAGTTTGCCAAGTGCTTCGGTGGCGTACTCGACAAATCACCAGCTGGCGATCTCTGTTCGCCAATGTCATCACCTTCTTCGTCTGCGAAAAGCTAATTCCTATGAGTCATCACCAGATTGTTATCGTCGGCGGAGGCACAGCCGGCATCACCACGGCCGCTCGACTGCGCAATGCCGATCCGTCATTGGATGTGGCGATCATTGAGCCTTCCGAAAAACATTATTATCAGCCGCTGTGGACACTGGTTGGTGGTGGCATCTTTAAGCCGGAAGAATCGGGCCGCGATGAAGCGGGATTGATTCCTTACGGCGTCAAATGGATCAAGGATTTTGTGGCCTCGTTCTCACCAGCGTCCAACAGCGTGACAACTCGCAACGGCGACACGATCACTTACGACTATCTGATTGTCGCTCCCGGCATTCAGGTCAACTGGGACAAGGTGAAGGGGCTGAAGGAATCGGTTGGCAAAGACGGAGTCTGCAGCAACTATTCTATCAACACCGTCGCCAGCACCTGGGAATTCATTCGTAATCTAAAGCAAGGCGTCGCGTTGTTTACTCAGCCCGCCGGAGCCGTCAAGTGTGGCGGTGCTCCTCAGAAGATCTGCTATCTGGCCGAAGATCATTTCCGCCGCAGCGGAGTTCGCGACAAAATTCAGGTGATCTTTACTCTGGCGGGGCCTCGCCTGTTTGCCGTGGAACGCTACCGCGAGATTCTTGAAAAAGTGGCCGAACGCAAAGGCGTAGAACCTCGATTTCGCCACAACCTGGTAGAAGTTCGATCCGCTTCGAAGGAAGCCATCTATCAGCACATGGACACTCACGAAGAAATCGTCATCAAGTATGACATGATTCACGTGACACCACCGATGGGTGCCCCGGACTTTGTCGCCAACAGCGAACTCGCAGGCGAAGGCGGCTGGGTGGATGTCGACAAGCACACGCTGCAGCACACTCGGTTCGCCAACGTGTTTGGGCTGGGCGATGCATCCAGCTTACCCACGTCCAAGACCGGCGCCGCCGTGCGTAAGCAGGCTCCGGTGCTGGCCAGCAATCTGCTTTCACTAATGAAGCAGGAACCGCTCACTGCCAGCTATGGCGGCTACACATCGTGTCCGGTGGTCACAGGCTACGACAGTCTTGTGCTGGCGGAATTCGACTACAGCGGCCAGCCCGACGAAACATTCCCATTCGACCAGGCTCAGGAACGCTTCAGCATGTTCCTGCTGAAGAAGTATGGCCTGCCCGCTTTGTACTGGCACGGCATGCTGCGTGGGCGAGCGTAATCGGTCCATTGCCGCTTTGGATAAATTCGTTTTCCCTGACCTGAAGGAATCAACATGAACAGAACAAACACACTCAAGAATCTGCAAACCGCTTTGGCCATGGAATTGACGGCTGCTCATCAGTATCAACTGCATGCCTGCGTTCTTGACGAATGGGGCATGGGATTGCTGGCTACGAAAATGCGTGAAGAGATGCAGGAAGAACTCGGGCATTCCGAATTGTTTCTGGTTCGCCTGCTGTTCCTGAAAGGCGAACCAGAAATGGAATTTGCCAAGCCGCCTGTGCGAGCTCAAACGCTGAAGGAAATGTTCGAAACGGATCTCAAGGACGAACAGGACGCCATCGTGTTCTACACCAGAGCGTCTGTGCAGGCGATGGAAGAAAGCGACATCGGTTCGCGACAGTTGTTCGAACGCATCGCCATGGAAGAAGAGCACCACATGAGCTGGCTGGAACTGCAACTCGACCTGCTGAAACGCATGGGCGAACCGGCCTATATCGCGAAGTACATGTCAACAGATGAAGCAAATGCAGGCACTCCCGGCTGACGATTACTAATAAACACCTGCGGTATTTTGCCGCGATGGTTCCCAATCGAAGTAACTGGGGCTTTCAGCCGCAGCCTCTATCCGACCTGGACTGCGGCTGGAAGCCCCAGTCACGATATCTGCCCACTTGAATTCGTTACGAAAGTCCTCCTATGAAACGCCATACAACATATTTACTCACTCTGACGCTCGTCATGCTGGCCACGGCCTCAACGTTCGCACAGAACGGTCCGGGGTTTGGCCGAGGTCGCGGACCGGGCGGGGGTGGCCCCGGATTTGGTCGCGGCATGGGGCGAGGTGCTCAGCAACATGGGCAGGGTCCAGGCGGTGAACATGCTGGTGACGACCGACACGAAGAAGACCACGTCGTCTTTCAGTTTCTGCTGGAGAATCACAAGAAGATCAAACGCACTGTCAAAGAACTTCCCAACGGTGTAGAGACACTGACAGAATCAGACGTGCCGGAGATCGCCGCGAAGATCAAAGAACATGTCGAATGGATGGAGTATCGCGTTGAGAACACCAATCCGATTCGTATGCGTGATCCGTTGTTCGCGGAAATCTTTAAACACACCGACAAAATCAAGATGGTTCACGAAGACACAGACAATGGCGTTAAGGTCATCGAGACGTCAGACGATCCATACGTTGCAACGTTGATTCAGGCTCATGCCAAAGCCGTGTCTGGTTTTGTAGAACGCGGCTTTGCAGAAGCGATGAAGAATCATCCTGTTCCCGGCAAAGAAATGACGAAGCCGAGCGAACCTTCTCATCCGATTATCGCCAACTACGGAGCCGTCGTGAAACTGGCCAACGCGGCTCAGCAGCCTCGCCCCGGCACCAAACTGTTGGTCGACCTGACTAAAGGCGGCGACGCGGACAAATTAAATTCCGGGCTGGAAAAAGTCGCCAGGTATCTGAACATTTATGCCGGTGGCGGAGCCGAACCAGCGGACGCCCAGATCGCCGTCGTCTTCCACGGCGATGCAACTCAGCTTGTCCTGAACGCAGACGCGTATTCGGCGATGTTCAAAACCGAAGGTAATCCGAACCTGGACCTCCTGCACCAACTGCATGAAGCTGGCGTGGAGTTGTACGTTTGTGGCCAGTCTTTAATCTCAAAGGGATCGCAACCGGATGACGTGGCTGTCTTCGTCGACACAGCAGTGTCCGCCCTGACGGCGGTAGTTAACCTGCAGGCCGATGGATACGCTTACCTGCCAATGGCAAAATAAACGGCAGGCCGTTCACTGAATTCCCAAAACACTGCCGCTCTCAAAAACTGCCGCCCCCAAACGCGGGTGCCGGTTGAAGACTTTTCCCACCAGACAAATTTCGTGACTCAACTGGTTCCACCCAACGGTTGAGTCATGGAAAAATCAGATTCGAATAGTTTTCAAAACGGCCGCGATTTGGAGGCTTCAGGTTTCAAATTGACTGACGACTTCAAGTCGCAAATGGCGGCGAATTTCCGTTGATAATTGAACGGTCTCATCGAACAACGCAGAGAAAGTCGTTCAGAAAAGACGATCGAACTGCTCCGCCGACGGTGCCGGGGAATGAATTAACTGACAAAAGTGCATCAAATCTGTGGAAAATGTCAAAAACGGCAGACAATCGAGCAGTTGGTACAGATCTCATTGATCACTTCCGATATCGATCGTAGACTTGTCATATTCCGCTGCTGCCGCGTTTTGGCTGGTGGAATGGCCTGAACCTGTTTGCGGGATGGCATTTACGGAGCCGATGTAATGACCGATGCACCAAAGTCTTCCACGCTGTTAAGCAGAGTTCAAACGCGGCTTAAAATTGCGGCCCTGGCAAGATCGGCCTTCATCGCCAGCGTGGCCGTGTTGGGCGTGTCAATTGTGGCCGTACTGGCCAGTCGCCTGCTGGGTCTGGTTCCTCAATCGCAGGAACGTCCATTTTGGTTGCTGGCGATTCCGGCAGCAGTGGCAATCGCTGCTGGCATTTTCCATCGTCGAATTGAACTGAAACACGCAGCGTTGGCCATCGACAAACACGCTCAAACCAAAGACCTGTTCCTGACCCTCTCGTCTCTATCGACCTCAGCCGGTGACTACCAGCCATTGGTTGCCAGTTCTGCGGAGCAAGCCGCTGATCGCATTGTACCGACGGAAGTTGTGCCGTTTCGGTTTCAAGAACGACTGACAGTTGCAACCATGGTTGCCGGGTTACTGGCCATCGCAATTTGGCTTACCCCTCAACTGGACCCGTTCGGAAAGGTCGAAGCGGCTACTAAAGTTGATAAGCAGAAAACGGAGATCGAAACGATTCGCAAAGAAGCATTGACGCGTGCCGATCGACTCAAGAAAGAAGCCGAACGAGCTGACGAAGAATCTGGCGAGATCGAAGATCAGGTCGCTCAGATGAAATCCGACTTCCGCAAAATGCAACCGAAGAAGGTCGAATCGAATGCTCGAGTTCTGGAAAGTCACCGCATGGATCTGGGTGACATGTGGAAGGGACTTAGCAACGACCAGCTTCGAAAGATGATGAATCAACCGATCTCGAAGCAGCAACTGGGCAGCAAAAGCAGCCAGAAGGCGGACGAGTGGTTGAAAGACATTCAGGAAGGCAAAACGGAATCTCTGCAAAAGGAACTGCAGAAAGCTCAACAAACCATGCAGGCCATGATGGAAACCAAAGATCCTGAGGAACGCAAAAAGCTGGCCAATCAACTTCAGAAAGACCTGCAGGACCTTGAAAAATTCGCCCAAGACAAAGCGGGTTCAAAAGAACTTGCTAAGGCACTTAGTCAGTCTTTGAAGTCGCTTGAAGCCTGTAAAAACCCGGGCGAGAATCCTCAAGGCATGGAACTTAGCAAAGACGCTATGGAAGCTTTGAAGGAATCTCTGCAGCTTTCAGAAAAGGAAATGGACCAGGTTGCTCAGGCTGCCAAAGACCTGAAAAAACTTGAAGACGCCATGAAGATTCTGGCAAAGGCTGAACAGCTGAATCAAAAACAGCAACTGGATGGCAGCAAATGCGAAGGCTGTGAATCTCTGGAAGACTATGCCGAACTGTACGCTCAAATGATGGGTGACGGACAAGGCGACGGCACTGGCAACGGCAGAAAGAACGGGAAGAACGACGGAGAGCGAGGCGTTGGTGCTGGCGGTGAATCCGAGTACGACGACAGCGATCCGGAAGGCTATAAAACAGAAAAAGAAAAGTCTCAGATCCTGGCTGGTAAAGTGCTTCTGTCTATCAAGACCAAAGAATACGCCGAAGACCTGGACTTTGATCCCACAACGATGCGTGAATATCGAGACAGTGTCAGCCAGCTGAAATCTGGTGTTCAGGCGGCGATTGAGTCTGAAGAAATTCCCCCAGGCTATGTCGAAGGCATCAAAGGCTACTTTGATAAGATCGAAAAGGTTGCCGACAAGAAATAGCTCAGATCGCCCGGGCCTGGATGATGAAACTCAATTCCAGATCATGAAATCATCAACCAACCAACTCTGGCCGATTATCTGCGTTTGCTTCGCAATTGTCATCGGAATGGCTGTGCCCGCGTTCTGGCGGTCTTCAACAGACGACTCATCATCGCTGACCGTCTATTGTGCTCACGATGCTACGTTCGCCGAATCCGTGATTGCCGCCTTCGAAAAGCAAACGGGAATAAACGTTGATGTTCGCTTTGACGAAGAAGCCAACAAATCGCTGGGACTAACCAACCTGCTTGTGGCTGAAAAAGACAATCCGCGATGTGATGTGTTCTGGAATAACCAGACACTGGGCACTATCCGGCTTGCCAACCACAACGTCCTGCAGCCATACATCAGCAGCAACGCAGACCGGATTCCAAAAAAGTTTCGTGACGCGGAAGGATTGTGGACCGGGTTTGCCGCACGTCTTCGAGTCTACATTGTCAACACCGACAAACTTGCGGCGACACCTGAAGCAATCGCCGCTCTGTTGGAATCGGAATCGCTCGAACGTGTGACGATCGCTCAACCGCTCTTCGGCACCACGTTGTCTCACTATTCCGTGCTGGCCGATCAATGGGGAATAGAACAGCTAAAAACCTGGCACACGTCGATCCATGATCGAGGCGTTCGGGAAGTTCGAGGAAACTCAATGACGCGAGACCTGGTTGTGGAAGAAGTCTGCGACCTGGGATTTACAGACACAGACGACGCGTACTCCGCATTGGACAACGGAAAGCAGCTTGCCATTCTACCCGTGCGATTGGCAGACGGTTCCACAATCTGTATGCCGAATTCCGTGGCCATGATTCGCAACTGTCCTGATCCGGAAGCCGCAAAACAGTTCATCGACTTCGTACTAAGCGAACAGACGGAACTGATGCTGGCCCAATCGGCTGCACGCCAGATTCCGCTGGGAAGGATTGACGAAGCCCTGCTGTCCGAAGAAGTGAAACAACTGCGAGAATGGGCGGCTGATGGCGTTGAGCTGAACGGCGCAGCAACCATCAACCAGCAGGTTCTGGACTGGCTTACGGCGGAGTACACCGGACGATGACCATTGAAACGGCGTTGTGGTGGTCCATATGCCGATCGCTTCTGGTATCGACAATTGCACTTCCATTGGCCGCCATTTTGTGGCAACTGTGTTCTGCAGGAAGTGGCCGTTCGATTCAGAAACGCCTGCTCGCATTTGGGGCAATCCTGCCGCTGTTTGTTCCCGATCTGTTGGTCGGCTTCACCTATCGCCTCACGTCAACTCGACTGGTCCACAGCGTTGCCGCAACGGAAGCGTTATACGCAGCATTGCTGCTGATTCGTATTGTCTCGTTGCAGGTTGCCGTACGATTAGTGCTGCCAGCTTCCAGCGTAACAATTGAATCACTGCATTCATGGAAGATGCAACAATCGCCAACGCCGGGTTGGTGGCTGACGTGGCTTCGCATGCAGATTCTGGGACCGCTTCGCAGACCGCTGGCCGCATGGCTGGCGGGATGTCTGCTTTGCTTTCAGGATTTCGAAACCGCCGCTTTGCTGCAGATCGATCGTCATCCCATCGCCTGGACAGTCTGGCTGTTTGATGCTCACGCAGCAGGCGAACCTTTGCGAAACTCTTTGCGTTTTGTTTCTGAAGGCTTGATACTGCAGGCGGCAATTCTGGTGCCTGCAATTTTTTTGCTGAACGCGTCGCAAAAATCAACTGAAGGCCTGAACACGGCCTCAAACACAAAACCGAACGGCGCTAGAAAACGAGCCATCAATGTGATTGCCCTGCTTCTACTGACAGGCAGCCTGATTACTGTAGCTGGGTGGCCCGCCATCAGTAACGGAGGTTCAATTGCAGACGGATTTCTGACACTGTGGCGGCAGAACACTCTGCAACCTCGATCGAAGCAGATCGCAGCATCCTTGATCACATCGATTACCGCAGCGGCACTTGCATTAAGCATCAGTCGCTGGCTGTGCGAGCTGAAATCGCGAGTTCTGGTGATTGCATTTCTGCTGCCAGGGCTGTGCGGTTCATTATTCGTGAGCCTCACAATGCTGGCTATATTTCAGTTACCAGGCGTGAACAAAGCTTACGACACATGGCTACCGATGATTTTGGGGCAAAGCGTGTTGATTATGCCCCGAGCGTGGTTGCTGGTGACGCTGTTAAACGTCAATAGCAATTCGGGCACACTGCATTCCGCAAAACTGCTTGGCAATGCCACTTACCACAAGTCACAACAGATGGCTCATGCAATCCTGTGGCGACTGCAGCATCGCCGCTGGGTGCTGGTGATTGCAATTCTAAGCCACTGGTGTTTATGGGATGTCACGATTGCTTCAACGCTACGACCGGTTACGTTCGAACCCATCGTCACTCGACTGTACAATGAAATGCATTACAACCGAACAGAAACTCTTGTGGCGTTAACCGTGCTGACAATTGCAACACCCTTTATCGCCTACCTATTGATCGGTAGCGTCTGGAAAAGAACTTCCCTGTTAAGGGGAACGGATGCCTGATTCACTATGGAACCTGGAAAATGTTTCACTGGCTGGGGACTCACTGGTCGGAAATTCACGCAACCGGCTGCATGAAATCTCGCTGCATATCCCAGCGGGAGTCACCGCAATTGTCGGCTACTCAGGAGCAGGCAAGACGTCTCTGCTGAACGTGCTGGCTGGCATGGAAACGCCATCGTCCGGCAAAGTGGAATCACGGCATTCCGACACGCGGCTGTCTGCCGCCGAATTTTCGCTGCCTCTGTTCTGGGCTCCTCAAGATGGCGGACTTTGGCCACACCTGACCGCCATTCAGCACCTGAACGCCATGCCGGGGTGCCAAACTGAACTGAACGCGGCAAATTCGCGAAAATCGGCAGACAATTGGCTGCAGCTGTTTGATCTGGAACATCGTCAGAATGCCGTTCCGCGCGAACTATCGAAGGGCGAACAAGCTCGACTTTCCATTGCTCGAGCTCTCGCTGCCAATTCCGCCGTACTGCTGATGGATGAACCTCTCACTCACGTCGATCCTGCCCGAAAACCCAAATACTGGAGCCTCATTCGCGAACATATCATGGCCAGCAACTCATCATTGGTGTTCTGCACCCACGAAACAGCGGTCGTTATTAGAGAATCTCAGTTCGTTATCTGTTTGGAGAACGGGCAAGTCATTCATACGGGAACATCTCAACAACTGTACGACAATCCACCCAACGTGAATGTCGCCCAATTTTTGGGGCCTATAAACTGGTTCGATCGGGAAGCATCTTCAATATGGCTGGCAGATCAAATTTCACAGCAAACAGACTTTGGACTGCGTCCGGAACGAACACTTCTGATTCCAGATGAAAATGGTGCGCTGCGAATCCTGTCATTTCACTTCAGTGGCAGTTACGCTGAGACAAAATTAGAACACATTCCGTCATCTTCAGAAAAAACATTCGTCCATCGCCCATCTGGAAACGTTCACCAACCAGGCCAACTTGTCCGCATTCAAGTTTTATCGTGAAACACCTTCTCCATCACAACAGCCCTGCCCTGCTCGCAACTCCACTGCTGTTCGCGGTGTTGAGCATTCTGGCGGGATGCGCAGAAGTCGAACCTGGAACATTACCCGTTTCCAGTTGCACCTCATGGGAAATACCTGCGGATGGACCTCGCATTCCAGCACCGCGAGCTCTGTATGCTGACGCCAACGACATCGTATATGCGTTGGATGATGCCGGGCGAGTTCTATTGTACGAACCTGACGGCAGTCTGCTGAATTCGTGGCGAATGCCGGAACACGAAAACGGCCGCCCGGAAGGCGTGGTCAAACTGCTGGACGGTCGCATCGCTGTGGCAGACACTCACTATCATCGAGTCGTCTTTTTCCACGAAGACGGCACCGTTGAATCTATGTTGGGCGAAAAAGGTATCGAAGCAAGTCAGTTTGTGTATCCCGTCGCGATTGCTCAGGATCCCAGTGGATTCATTTACGTCGGCGAATACGGCGATCGGCAGCGTATTCAGAAATTCACATCCGATGGAACCTTTGTCACTCAATTTGGAGAACACGGCACTGAACCCGGTCAGTTTCAAAGACCCAGCGGAATCGTCTGGAGCAACGGCATGATTTACGCAGTCGATGCCTTCAACAACAGAATTCAGGTATTCAGCGACTCCGGAAGCTTTCAGAAGATCATTGAATTAGCAGACGATCAGGAACCGTTCGAATTTCCTTATGACATCCGAGGCACAAGCGACGGGCGATTGTTTGTCATCGAAAACAAGTCGGCTCGAGTCACGGTTCTAAAAGAAGACGGAACCTTCATTGGTCGCTTTGGACATCCGGGGCGTGGTGATGGACAATTCTTCAATCCCTGGGGATTAACAGTTCTTTCCGATGGCCGCATTCTTGTCGCCGACACCGGCAATCATCGTATCGTTGTTCTCAACCCTTGATTGACAAGTTGAATTTATGAACTGGCTGAAGCAGGCAGTACACAGAATCTTTCCGCCACCGCGCCGACCTGTGCGCTGGACGGCGGCGATTCCGCTGGTTGGATTTCTGCTGGTGTTCGCAACGCTGATGTTGTACCTGGTTTACAGTAACACCGTCGACTTTTTATATCCCAGCGCCTTTCTGCTATTGCTGGTTACACCATGGATTTGGTGGATGCAGGCGGCTGGGCATTCCGGCTTAACAGTCGGCCGCGGAAACGTAGCGTTGGTGATTCGCCTGATCGTCGCAGGGCTCTTGATTTCCGTGTTGGCGCTGCCGCGAGCCGTTAAGACCAGCGATATTGTTTCCGTCATGTACGATATCGATGTTTCGGACTCCGTGAATGAAGCCAAAGACACGGCTCTGGGAATCGTGGCTGCCACGGTTGTTAAGAAACCGGCCAAAGATGAAGCCGGAATGGTGATCTTTGGAGGAAACGCGGCTGTTGAGTTTCCGCCTCGAGAATCATTTCCGTTTGAGAAATATTTGAATTCGCAGGTTCGCAAAGATTCCACCAACCTGCAGCAATCGCTGTCACTTAGCGCCGCGATGCTGCCCGAAGATAACCGTAGTCGAGTTGTACTGATCAGCGACGGCACGGAAACCGTTGGTGAACTGAAACACGCCATTACCGAACTGCAGGCACGCGATATCCAGGTTGACGTGATGCCGGTGATGTACGAATACAAGGAAGAAGTCCTGCTGGAACGACTTGATCTGCCTCGATTCGTCCGGCTGGGCGAAAGCTACGAAGCTGCCACCGTGCTGACATCGCTGCAGGATGGCACTGGTACTCTGGTTCTTTCGCAAAACGGTGAGGAGTTAACTCGACTGCCGGTTGAATTTAAGGCAGGCAAGAATCGATTCGCGATCCCCATTAAAGTCGACGCACCGGGCTACTATGAATACAAGGCCCGAATTGAAGTTTCGACAGCTCAGGATAGTCGTATCGAAAACAACGAAGTCGAAAACTATCTGTACATTGAAGGTGCTGGACGAGTTCTGATTGTCACAAATCCCACCGGAAATCCAAAAGAATGGGGCTATGTTGAACAAGCACTTAAACAGGGTGAACGCGATGTGGAAGTCGTCACTGCCACGGAATTCCCGCACGATCCGCTGTCGCTGATGCCCTATGACGCCATCGTATTCGCAGACGTGCCTGCAGACACTTTGCTGGCCACACAGATTCAGGCCGTGCATGATGCGGTTCGCAACCTGGGAATTGGCTTTGTCATGCTGGGTGGCCCTAACAGTTTTGGGCCGGGCGGATATCAAAATTCGCCGATCGAAGACTGCCTGCCGGTTTCAATGGAAATCAGCAAGAAGAAGATTCTGCCCAAGGGAGCGTTGGTCATTATCCTGCACACTTGCGAATTCCCGCAGGGAAACACGTGGGCAAAGCGGATCACCAAAGAAGCCATTCGAGTGCTTAGCGCAGAAGACGAAGTGGGGGCCATCGGTTACGGAATGAACGGCGATGAGTGGATTTTCGAACTCGCACCGGCCAGCGAGTACGACAAAATGGTCACCAAAATCAACGCGGCTCAAATTGGTGACATGCCGGAGTTTACCAGCACCATGGAACTGGGATTAAAAGGTTTGCTGAAAAGTGATGCCGCCAGTCGGCACATGATTATCATTTCAGACGGCGACCCTCCAATGCCACCACCTGGCGTGATGAAGAAGTTTCGAGATTCGCAGACAACCATTTCCACGGTTGCCATTTTCCCGCACGACCCGCGCGATGCTCAGGTCCTGAACGCGATCGCCAGCCAGACCAACGGTCGATTCTATTTTCCAGCCGACCCAAACCAGCTTCCATCAATCTTTATCAAAGAAGCAAAAACTCTTCGTCGAAGTCAGATTCAAAAGCGAACATTCACGCCTCGACTGCTGAACGATGACCCCAGTCTGCGAGACATATCCAGTTTGCCGGAGCTACATGGATATGTGCTGACTTCTGAAAAAGACGATCCGCGAGCGACGGTGCTGTTGGCAGTGCCGCCCGAAGAACGTGAACTGGTGACCGAAGATTCGGACGTCGACCCCATTCTGGCCGTTTGGCGTTACGGATTGGGAGCAACCGCTGCGTTTACGTCGGACCTCACCGACGACTGGGGCAGAGACTGGATTAAATGGGAACAGTTTCAGCAACTGGTAACACAATTGATGACTCGCGTCAGTCGAGTGCGCAAGGAACAGTTTCTGCGTGTCTACACGTATGTTAACGGCAACGAAGGCGTTGTGGTTGTTGAAGACTTTCATCCCGAGGAATCATTGCTGGACATGAATGTCACCGTCAGTGCTCCCAACGACTTTCGCTATTCCGGCCCCGTGCGTCAGATTGCGCCGCGACGTTATCAGGTTTCGATTCCTCTGCAGGGAAAGGCTCGCTATCAGGTTCAGATTTCGGCAGAAGGTGGGGACCGGAAGGAAATCGCTTACGGCGGATTTATCATTTCGTATTCGCCGGAATACCTGCGATTCGAACCAAACCCGATTGTGCTGCAGGAAATCGCCGACCAGACAGGTGGCCAGGTTCTTGATTCCAGCCTGACACCAGAAGAACTGGCAGATCAGATTTATGGTCGCCGCAAACCCAAACGCAGTACTCGATCTGTATTCGACTGGTTCCTGATGGCGCTGGCCTGCCTGATTCCACTGGACGTGGCAGTTCGTCGAGTCCAATTGGATTTCTCGAGCGTGAAGCGATTGTTCAGCAGCAAGAAAAAGGAATCCACGGCCACCATGGGCGCGCTGCTGCAGAAAGCAGAATCTGTGCGAGCCACGATGACCGAAAAACGCGACACGACTGGCACGTCGAAACCTGCCGAACGCCCGTTTCAACCTCGCCCTGCAGCGCCTAAGCCAATGCCCAAAGCGGACAACATTGTCGATGGAAAAACGGAGCCAGCCAAACCGGATACGAAATCTTCCGGCAATGATGGCAACACAACATCTCGGCTGCTGGCCATGAAGCGGCGCCGCGAAGAAGAAGGTTCCAACGAGAACTGATCAACGCTTACGCAACATATTTCACCAAAATCAAAAACCTCAGTAACAGAATAATAAGATGACAGAATCAAACAGCACCGTGGAACTGCAGAAGGAAGCCGATCAGTTTCGAAAAGAATTCCAAACGATCAGAGACGCCATTGGCAAAGTGATTGTGGGACAGGAGAAAGTGGTCGAAGCCACTCTTACAGCCATTCTTTGCGGCGGCAACGTACTTCTGGAAGGCGTACCGGGACTTGGTAAAACAGAACTGGTGAAAGCACTTTCACGAGTGCTTGAACTGAATTTCAGCCGAATTCAGTTCACCCCCGACCTGATGCCGGCAGACGTCATCGGTACCAACATTATGACGGCCGACGAAAAAGGGAATTACCGCTTCGAATTCCGCGAAGGGCCAATCTTCACGCAGTTGCTGTTGGCGGACGAAATCAACCGTGCCACGCCAAAAACACAATCTGCCTTGCTGGAAACCATGCAGGAAGGCACCGTCACCACCGGCGGAAAAACCTATCGGCTGACTCAACCGTTCTTCGTTCTGGCAACGCAGAACCCAATCGAACAGGAAGGCACGTTTCCATTGCCGGAAGCTCAACTGGACCGCTTCATGTTTAAGGTTGTGGTTCCGTTTTTGAATCTGGCTGAACTTAATGAAGTCGTCAGCCGAACCATTCTTCGCAAACATGTCGATGTGGATAAAGTGATCGACGGCGCACGCATTCTGCATCTGAGAACCGTGCTGGATCGAGTTGTCGTGAGCGACCCCATGCGAGACTACGCATGTCGCATGGTTCTGGCAACTCATCCCAACACAGAGTTTGCTCCCGCGCGAGCAAAGCAGTTCTTACGATGGGGTGCCAGCCCACGAGCCGCTCAGGCGTTGATTAAATCAGCTCGCGTGCGAGCACTCAGCGAAGGCCGACCGCATGTTGCCTTTGAAGACATTCGCTATTTCTCTCAGGAAGTGCTGCAACACAGAGCATTGCTGAACTACGACGGTCAGGCCGAAAACGTCTCCATGTCAGAACTGATCGCCGAATGTGTTTCCAGCGTCAAGACGGACAAGTAGCTTTTCATCACTTGCACGCCTGAATAATCAGGGTTCTGCGGTCTTCGATTTTCCTTTGAGTATCGAAACAAAAACGTGACGTCTGAAACATCATCACAGCTAACTTCGTTGTTTTCCAACAGCACGCTGAATCGCATCGAACGCATGCGATTGAATCCACTGCGCAGGTTGACAAACCGAAGCCGAGGCGAGCACCTTTCCGGCAAAGGCGGCAGCAGCACAGACTTTGCTGACTATCGCGACTATGCCGCGGGCGACGACATGCGATACGTCGACTGGAACATTTTTGCCCGACTTCGCCGACCTTATATCAAACAGTATCTGCACGAAGAAGAACTGCATGTGGTGATTCTGGTCGACGCATCATCCTCAATGCTGTTTGAAGACAAGCTGCAGCGTGCCAAACAGTTGGCCGCAGCATTCGGCATCATGGGACTGATGAACGTAGAACGAGTCAGCGCCTATGCGATGCACCAGAAGAAAGATGAACCATGGATGCTGCCCCCCGGAAGCGGCCGGCAACGCATTCGCAATTTGCTGCAATTTCTGGAAGGCGTCAATGGCGGTGGCGATGTGCCAATCGAAAAAGCGATTGAAACCATGTTGCGGTTTCATCGTGGACGAGGCATCGCAATTCTGCTTTCGGACTTTCTAACGTTTTCTGACCTGTCGCGCAGCATGAACCTTCTGTTTAGCGCAGGGCTGGAAGTCTGGGGCATGCAGATTTTGTCGGAATCAGAACGGAATCCATCACTGGAAGGTGATCTGCGTTTCGTTGACAGCGAAACCGGTGAAACACTCGACATCACAAATGCCGGAGAACTGCTGAGCCTGTATCAGGACCACAGGCGCTGGCAGGAACAGACTCTGAACCAGCAGTGTCGAGGACGCAGTGGTCGATTCGCTTCGGTCAGTTCCGCGTTAACATTGGAAAGCACTTTATTCGACGTTTTGTGTCGGCAGGGATGGGTGCTGCGATGAGTTGGCCTGGTTTTAGTTTCCCATTCGGTGCCTGGTTCTTTCTGACACTGATTCCGCTGGTCGTGCTGTACTTTTTGAAGTTAAAGCGGCCACGCGTTGAAATTTCGTCGCTGGCTTTGTGGCAGTCTGTTGTTAACGATCAGCGAGTCAATTCGCCGTTTCAAAAATTTCGACGCAACCTGTTGCTGCTGCTGCAACTGATTTTACTGATGCTTGTGATTCTTGCTCTGATGCAGCCCTTCATTAGTGCGGGGCCCGAAACCGTAGAATACCTGCCGGTGCTGATTGACTGTTCCGCCAGCATGTCATCCAAAGTAAATGACGCCGACGAAACACGTCTGGATCTGGCCGTTGAACAGGTGAAAGGCATGATCGACAACCTGCGAGGAAACGGAAAGATCGCACTGTTTACGTTTTCGTCCGGTGGCCGACGTCTGACAGAATTCAGCGACGATTCGCAGTTGCTTTTAAGAGCTCTGCAAAAGGTGGAACCAACAGATCGAGCCAGCAAACTGGACGAAGTTCTGCGAATGGCAGAAGCGTACTCTCGCACAGCATCAGTGGAGAAAGTTGTCGTCATCACCGATGGAAACCTGAACGACCAGGTTGATTTTGAATTACCATTCAAGCTGGACATTCAGCGAGTCCCCACTGGCGGTAACAACCTGGGTATCACAGAAATGACGGCTCGCCGCAGCGGACCGGAATCGTGGGATGTGTTTGTTCGAGTGTCTGGATCTGCAACAGAAACGGCGTACGCAGACCTGCGTTTGCTGAAAAACGGCGAAACAATCGGCAAAGAAGCCATCGAAGCCTCGGTGGAAGATTCCGAACGTGTGGTGTTCTCCGTAGAAAGCAAAGAAGCCGCCTTGCTGCAGGCCACATTAACAGCGAAGGATTTTGATTCGCTTCAGATCGACAATTCCGTCTGGCTGAATCTTCCCAACACTCGACCACTCAAGGTCTACGCCGCAGAAAAACTCTATTCATGGCAACACGCCCTCAGTGTGCAAACAGAAACGGAACTGGATACCGCAGCCGAACCTTCTCTGCCGGAATACGACCTGATCATCACAGATGTCGAAGACCTGAAAGGATCGACGGCACCGATTGTTGTTTACAACGGCCTGGTACCGAAAGAACTTCAGGATCTGATTTCCGTTGCAGCAGTAACGGAGAATGACACTCCCGTGCAGATTATGGACTGGCTGCAAACCGCCCCCCTGCTTCGCCACGTTCAACTGCGAGACGTTCAGATTGCAGAAAAAGCAAAGTACATCAACGATGCTGATTCGCAGGCACTGGAAGAACGCGGCTATGAAGTACTGATTCACGGCGCAGAAGGACCGCTGATGTTACAGCGACGTCGAGGACTGCAAACGGAATACTATTTCCTGTTTCATACCGACCGATCCACCCTGCCCTATCGAGTTGCGTTTCCGATTCTGGTTTCCAACGTTACCGAATTCGCCCTGCAGCAGGCTTCTCTTTCGGAAGTCGCCGCAACGGCAACTGGTGTGCTGCCAGCGATCAGCGTTGCCCCCAATCGCGAGTACCAGGTTAAAGGACCGCTTGCGGGAACGTACAACGTCACATCAACACCAAGCGGCATTCTGGTCGGCGTTCAGGCAGAAACAGTCGGGAAATACGACATTTTCGACGGCGAAGAACTGGTCGCGTCCGTTGGAACCGGCCTGTTAAGTTCTTTGGAAACTTCTCTTCGCCCGGTTGACGAAATTCAGTTCTCCGAAGTTCGCGTGGCAACAGACGAAGTCAAGGTTATCGATTCCGACCGCCATATCTGGTGGTCGCTGGCCTTTCTGGCATTCATATTCCTGCTGTTTGAATGGTGGTACTTCCAACGAGCGAAGGGAGGATTAGCAGCATGAACAATGCATACCGAAAAATTGTCTGCCTGCTGTTAGCAGCAACGGCGACGTTTTGCACTCCCGACTCAGTGTGGGCGCAAAAGCCGCAACTTCCCGTACGTCTAAAACTGGAGCCGCTTTCTATTCGAGGAAGATCGGGTGGCCCCATTCCTTTGCGAATCAAGCTGGAATACAATTCAAATCAAATCCGACAGGGTGATTTGGTGTTGCACATTTACAATTCCGTGATGTCATCTGAAGACCTGATGGCCACGGTTCGCTATGAAGGCATCGTGCTGCAGGGCACAGACTATATTTTCAATACGGTTCTGCCGCCAATTGAACACTCACACAACAAGCAGTACCTGGTGACTGGCTGGTTTGAAACAGACACCGAACGCATTCCACTGACTGCCGACGTGGATATGGTTGATCCACCAGAACCTCACGAACTGCTTTCGATCGGATCATTCGAACGTTCCACCGTCACCTGTTCGTGCTCAGGAGAACGAGATTACCATCGAGCGTCTGGCACACGAGCATTCCTGAACCGCGTGCTTGGACTGGATAACTACAACCCAAACTCACGAATTTCGCAGAACCAGTCCAATCAGGGGCAGCGAAGACTGAACATGTCTGAACTTGTACAGAATTATGCGGCTTTCTGGGATGCGTACGACCTTCCGGAAGACCCCATCCAGCTGTGCAGCTTCGACGTTGTTCTGCTGGCGGATGGAGCACTAAGCCGGCTGGTCGATGCACAAATGAAGGCTCTGGAAACATGGATTGCCGCGGGAGGCAGCCTGTGTGTGCTTCCCGACGATACCAGACTTGCCAAGCCCCACCTTCAGTTTCTACAGACGCTATTCGAACGAACAGGCGATGCGGACCTGCATTTAAGCATCACCGATGAAAGCACATTGCTGGTTATCAGCGGCAAACCAAATCCGATTGTCAATCGACACTTTGGTCTTGGGCGAGTCACCCTGCTGCCGAACGTCGATGATCTTCCCAGCATTCTGCAAGGTGCGGAGCTTGGGCGAGTTGTCGGTCATCTTTGGAAAGTTCACAGTGACTCAAAGATCTTTGACGGCGAGGCATGGAACAAGCAGTCCATTGAACAGGTCTTGAAAGAACGTGGTTTTCAGGTTTCAAAAAGCAATGGTGGAATCTGGCAGGTCATTGCTCCGCCTGGTACACGAGGCCAGCAGCGTTTCGACGTGCGGGACCTGGAAGAAGTCGGCAATCAATACAACATTTCCTACGAACTTCAGCCCAAACCGAATCCACTGTCATCCGCATGCGAAACGGCCCTGTTGCCCAAAGGCATCGAAATGGTGCCAACCTGGGTCATCGCCACGCTGCTGATCGCTTACGTCACCATGATTGGTCCGGTTGACTATTTCCTGCTGGGCTATTTCAGAATCAGAAAATACACATGGCTACTGTTTCCACTTGTTACGGCGGTATTTACAGGCCTCACTATTCTGATAGCTCATCAATACATGAGCAGCACCGACACGGGAGGCTCAATCACAATTGTTGATATCGGCAATCAAGGCGTAGCGTTGCGGCAGTCAGACATCCGGATGCACTTTTATGCGTCTCAAACAACAACCAATACCGAATCAACACAGTCATTCGTGGTTCCGGGGCAAATGCTGGTTACTGACCCTTACAATGGTTCACCTGCGCCAAGACCCATTAATGCCCGAATGACATACTCCGGCCGGTTTCCTCAGGCATTTTCCACATCCCAAAACATGAGACAATGGGAACCTCAGATCGTTCGATCATTTACGCTGGCACCATCACCTGAAGGAATCCCAAAGATTAACTGGGATGACCTTGATCTGGTCTCAACGAACGATGGGCGTCTGCAACTGCAAGCGATGATAGCATCCGCAAAACCAGCCGGCGCAGAAATTGACGCAGTCGTGATGCACGGACAACAGCGCTTCACGGTTGCTGGAAATAACGGGTTTCTGTTTTCGCCCACCGCGATCGCTCAGGGGCAGCAATGGCTGGAAATGGACGTATGGCAAAGACGCTATTCTCAACCACCTCATGATGCGATTGCAGCTGTGGGAGTCATTCAGGCCGCTGCCAGAACGGGAACTCGCGATTTCTTCAGTATCGTGTCGCAGGTGTCACCTCATGGTGCCGCATCTCTGGAAGACCTGCCTGTTCTGGACACCACAGACGACAATCAATGGTTGCTGATGGTTGCCGTAAGAAACAAGAATGTCATCAAACTCTACCGTCGGCTGTATATCGCCAACGAACCTCAATAACGATTCAACCCACTCGATGTCAAAGATCGAAGGTCTATTATGAGCTCACCTTTAGCCGTTTGTATTCGAGACCTGCGAGTCAGCTACGGAAAATTCGAAGCCGTCAAAGGCATTTCTCTGGATATCCCGCGAGGAGAAGTCTTCGGTTTCATCGGGCCAAACGGCGCGGGAAAATCTTCCACCATTCGAGTGCTCGCTACGCTTCAACCAAAGTTTCGCGGCATGGCTTTGGTATGCGGCATGGACGTCCTTAGCCAGCCTCAACAGGTTCGAGAACGAATTGGCTATATGCCGGACTTCTTCGGTGTCTACGAGGATCTGACCTCGCTGGAATATCTGCATTTCTTCGCGGCGGCCTATAAGATTCCGTCACACAGACGCCGTGGAGTCATCGACGACGTGCTTTCATTGACAGACCTGACTCACAAAGCAGACTCTCCTGTTGATGGACTTTCGCGAGGCATGAAACAGCGGCTGGCACTTGCTCGAGTACTGCTGCACGATCCCGATCTACTGCTGCTGGATGAACCTGCCAGCGGTCTTGATCCACGAGCCAGAATTGAAGTGCGTGAACTTTTGAAGGCGTTGAAAGATATGGGAAAAACCATTCTCATCAGCAGCCACATTCTTCATGAACTCAGCCAGTTGTGTACTCGCATCGGCATCATCGAAACCGGTGAAATGGTGGCTCAGGGTTCACTGAATGACATCTTCAAACAACTGCAACTAAAGCGGGTCATCCACTTGCGACTGGAAAACCCTCAGGAAGGGCTGGAAGAACGAGTTAGCAAAATTGCGGGTGTCGATTCGGTGGAAGCTCAGGTGGATCGCTGGGCCGTCAAACTGCATGAAGACGTGCTGTCCGTTGCTGATTTTCATCAGGCTCTTGTGGAAGAGAAGGCTCGCATCACAATGTTCCAGCCCGAAGCCATGGACATGGAAACGGCGTTCATGAAATTGACGGAAGGCAAAACCGCGTGAACATCCTTCCCGAACTGCCTTTGCTGCGGCGTGAACTCACGGAACTGGCCAATCGCAAAAGAACGTACATCATTCGCGTTCTGGGGGCGATTGTGATCCTGCTGTTCCTGTTCATATTTTACCAACAAGCCATGCTGAATCGCCAGTTGATGCTTGGCAATGGATTCACGTCCGGCATCACTCAATACCTTGGTATCGGAGGCGATGTTTTTTCAGAAATCACGCCGGTGTTGTTCTATGCAATTCAAGTGCTGATGCCAGCCCTAGGTTGTGCGTGTATTACCGCAGAAAAAGAGAACAACACGATCGGCACACTGTTACTGACTCGGCTAACACCAAGCACGATCATTTTGGAGAAACTGGGCAGTCGGCTGATTCCGATGCTGACGTTGTTACTGTTGACATTTCCCGTGCTCGCTTATGTCTACACACTTGGTGGCGTTGATACAGACCTGCTACTGGGCACGTTGTGGCTGCTGTTTTGCGAATGCCTGTTGTTTGCCAGCATCGCGATCATGTGCTCGTCGTGGTTCAGCACGACGGTCTCTGCGTTCATCTGGTCGTATGTACTGATTGCATTTCTGGCTGCACTTACATTAAGCCTTGATATTTCAACGTTTGTACCGTCCACAATCTGGAGAAACACATTCCGAGACCCGCAGGGGTGGGGTATGTCAAGAGCTCAGTTGCAGGTTCTAAACTCGATGGGAATGGGCCCTGGCGTCGGTACGACTTTCCACTGGTTGTTCCTGGTCTGGAAAAGTATCCCGTCGTTGCTTGTGACCGCCCTGTTTCTATTGATCGCCAGGCTGGTGCTGATTCGTCGAGCATTCGTTTCTCAGTCTTCCGTGCTGTTGAAAGTGTTCCGTTTTGTGGACACATTCTTCAAGAACCTGAATGAACGCACCACTGGTGGCATCGAACTGGTGAAGGACAGCAACCCACTTCCGGAAAATGATCCCGTGGCCTGGCGAGAACGCAACAAAAAATCACTGGGTAAAGCTCGATATCTATTTCGGATTCTGGTCCTGCTGGAAGTTCCAACATTCTTCATCTGCATGATGGCGGCAATCAGTTCTGCCAGAAACTACTTTGAAGGACTGTACGTTCTGCAGGGACTTATCTGGACACTGGCCACGCTGGCAATCGCCGTAAAAGGGGCCACCCTGTTTTCTTCAGAACGATCGAAACAGACGATTGATCCATTGCTGGCATCGCCCATGACGTCCATCGATATGCTGAACCAAAAGATCACAGGCATGCGACGGCTGATCATTGTAATGGCAGTGCCCATTCTGACAGTGAACCTAACGCATGCACTGCTGCAACGCACAAACAATCTTCTGCCAGTTGTGTACATGCTACTCAGCACGTTTGCCGCATTTTTACTACTGTACATGGTTGCCTGGCTAACGGCAGGAATTGGACTGAAGATTCACTCTCAAACCAAGTCAGTTCTGGCAGCGGTGACAGTCATCGTTGCCTGGATCATACTGCCGATTGCCTACTGTGTATTCACGACCCCGGAACCGATGTTGGCCAAAGTCATCTGGCTGTTTTCTCCGCTAAGTGTTGTTGCCAATACCGAGGAATTTCTGCGGCAGTGGGAAACATACGGTGTTAATTATTACAACCCAGAACCCGATACGACGCCCAGAATCGTCTGGACTCTGGCTGCCATGCTGGTGTACTCCGCTGTCACATTTCTGATCGTCATGTTCGTCAGATCACGTAGTGCCGGCCTGCTGAATCGCCTGGAAAACAAAAGCCCGTCTCAAATGATTCTCAATCACAACGCAGGCAATCAGGTGATTCTGGAAGGTTCGCAGCCATGAGCTTGCTATCGAATACCACCGGAAACTCACACGTGCCCCATATTTTACGACTTGCTGCACAGCGTTTTTTTACATGTATTCTGGTGCTGACATCGCTTTCGGCAGCCTCATGCCAAACGGCTTTCGGACAGGCAAACAAACCAGGCCTGAAGGTGATCGATCACATCTGGGGTTTCGATGGTCGAGTTCAGCCGGGGCAGTTTAATCCTTTGTCGATTCTGGTAGACAACCAAACCGATAAGCCCATCGAAGCCACGGCCGCACTTCAGCGAGTGCAGGGAATGCTGAATCGTAGTGGCGGCAAATATGTGAGCGAGATATTCATCTCACCTGCCGCTCGACAATGGATTCGCTTCTATCCTTATATTTCCAATACTTACCAGACAAACTGGGAACTAACGATCGACGATGGAGCAACGTTCCGAAATCTGAAGATCGACGAATTCGCACAACCTCGTCCGGCAATCAAGCTGGATTCTGATAAGGAACGCCAGCAGCCGCAAATCGTTATCTTTGACAAAGCCAATGCGGTCACTGCACGCCCCACATCGGTCAAACATCTTCCGGAAGACGTCTTTCCGCCATATTCAACCGCGACGATCGGCTTGCACTCCGCGTTTCTGGATCATGATCCCGATTGGGAACAGCCAAAGCAGCAAGCCTTTATGTCGTGGCTAAGAAGCGGAGGACGACTACATCTATTGAAGGACCGCCGAGACGAGTTTCCGAAATTCTCCGGTGAACTGGCGGAGCTCAACCAACCGCTAAATCAATTTTCAATCAGCTACGGGGTTGTCACACGCCACCAACTTCAAAGAGAAGACGTTTCCGAAGACCTGGTAAAGCGAATTGGCAACACTCAGGTTCCCATCGACGAACTGGCCGAAGTCGACCAGATTCAAAAAGCCAACGAATACGGAATGGAACAGATGATCGAAACTGAACCATCGTCGATTGATGATTCAATGTTTCGGCAGATGCGAGAACTGACGTTTCCTGATCACAACTGGTTTTTGATTTTCGTGTTAGCCCTGGCTTATATCGGACTGTTGTTTCCCGGGTGTTACCAGCTGTCAAAACAAAAGCATCTGCACTTTCTATCCACTTATGGAGCGATCGTCGGACTGTCGATCATTTTCAGCCTGCTGTTCTTAATGATCGGGCGTCGAGGCTATGGAGAAGCAACCAACATGCAGACGTTGGCCATCGCACGAGCCGAAGACGCAACTCAATGGAATGTCTTCCAATGGAACACATTCTTTGTAACGGCCGGTGACAATTATTCAGCGGGAGCAAACGACCAGCAGTCAGTATTTTCAACAGCGAATACGCTCGATCGAGAAGAGGTATCCATCACATCGGGCAACAGCGGTCGAATTCAGATGAGAATCCCACCTTACTCATCACAGACTTTTGTCTGCCGACGACAGTTAAGTGCTCCCGACTGGAAGCTGAAGATACTGAATCACAGCAGTGATGTATCTGGATTGGTGTCGTTATCAATCCAGACAGGCGGAGACTTTCCTTCAGACACCAGCAACGAATATCTGGTACTGGCTGGACGACGCATTTACAAGCTGAAATACGATAGTACCACAAAACGGTTATCGCTGTTTGGTTCCAAAAAGACATTAACCGAATTCTGCCAGCGAGACTTCAGCAGCATGTACGCTAATCCGTGGACAAGACAGCCAAACGCCCAGGCAGACCAGAAATCAGAAAAGCAGAGGTTTCTGGACGACGCGCTGCCAACACTGGTAAGTCGAAGCCTGCTGGATGACCTTGTCACCAAACCATCAGAATTTCAACTTCCACCCGATCGAATTCGACTGTTGGTGTATGCGGACATTCCTGAAGAGTTTCGAATTTCGGTTTCAGCCGACGTACAGAACTCAGGACGAATCTTGTTTATCAAAGACATGTTTCTGCAGGATGCGTCGCCCGTCCCGAAATAGACATTTTCAATCGCGCGAACATCAGCACAAAATCGCCGTCAGCAGATTCTTACCAACATCAGGCCACTCAAATGCCCCCCACATACGATGCAAACACGGTTCCGGCGATCAGCGTCAGTCAGCTAACGCACTCATTCAAAACTCACCAGGCACTCAATCAGGTTTCGTTTGCGGTAATGCCACAAACACTGCACGGCTTTGTCGGGCCAAACGGTGCTGGCAAAACAACGACACTAAAAGCCATCTGTACATTGTTGAAACCCAACTATGGCGAAGTTCAGGTGTTCGGGCACAGTGTGCGTTCAGAAGCCGTCGCGGTGCGAGAACGTATTGGGTTTATGCCCGATCACTTCAGCATGTATCGCCAAATGACGGTGTTTGAATACCTGGACTTCTTCGCAGCTGCATACGGACTAAACCTGGGCCAGCGAGACCAGGTGATCAACGATGTGCTGACACTGACCGACATGGATGGTCGTCGCAACGATCTTATCAGCGGACTTTCCAGAGGAATGCAGCAGCGAGTCAGTCTTGCCCGCGTGCTGGTTCACGACCCGGACCTCTTGCTGCTGGATGAACCCGCCAGCGGACTTGACCCGCGTGCTCGTATCGAACTGATGGAAATTCTGCGAGAACTTCGTCGCATGGGTAAAACGATTTTCATCAGCTCTCACATCCTCAGCGAACTGGCTGAACTGTGCGACAGCGTAACAATTATCGACCGAGGACAGGTGAAATTCAGCGGCCCGATGGACGCACTACTCAACACCGATGAAGCACATCCACGGTTTACACTAAGACTCGCTCAGCCGCCCGAAAATGCAGTCGAACTGCTGCAAGGCATTGACGGAATTGTGGCCGCCCAGGTTCCGGAATATTCGGCCGCAGGTGAGTTCGATTTGGAGATTGATCCAGAGAAGGACTCCAACACAATCCTGATGTCGATCATCGGACTTGGCATCCCCATCATTTCATTCAACCGTCATCGAAAACAGCTGAATCAGGCATTCATGGATCTCACCACGCGAGGCGTGCGGACGTGATCAACGGCACTCAGACATTATTCAACTGGTCCTTGCGCGCCGACGCCAGGTCTATCTACCCTCACGTGGTCCGTGCTGTATTCGCAGGCTTTATGCTGCTGGCGATTCTTGCGGCCTGGGCGGATTCGGTGGGAGGAATGGCGCCAGGGCTGTACTTTTTTGAATGGCTGTGCGGTCTGAATGTGTTGATTATTTCCGTCTCGGGAATCAGTTATTTCGTATCAGCCGTCACCGAAGAAAAAGACTCCGGAACACTCGCCCTGCTACGACTTGCGGGAGTCTCACCGTTAGCAATCGTGCTAAGTAAATCGACTTCGCGTTTAATCAGCGCGTTGATGCTGCTGATGACTCAGGTTCCGTTTACGTTTCTGGCCATTACTCTGGGGGGAGTCACCTGGCAACAGATCATCGCCGCCTATCTGGCTCTTGCCGCATGGATGTGCCTGGTGGCAAATGTGGCGTTGTTCTGTTCTGTGCGGTGCCAGACTTCCGGGCGAGCCGCCTCTTTAGCGACTTCCATTCTGTTGCTTTTTTTTGCGATCGGTCCCCTGCTGCAATCCGTGGCCGGACTAAAAGGTATTCCCTGGATATCGCCACGCGTGGTTACGGCCTGCATGGAACTTCATGAACAGCAGCAACTAACATCCATCGTTCCTCGACTGGCCCAGATCTTCGCCAGCAATTCCAACTTGATTATGTTGGCTGAACAATTCTGGCGAGGACTTGGCTTTGGCGTCGTGATGTTTGGTTTAAGTGTGGTCCTGTTCAACCGGTACAGCGAACCCCTGGAAAGCAATCCTCACGGTAGTTCGGCGAAAGTTCGCCGCTACACCGTAGGTCGTTGCTGGAAACTGCCAGTCATCTGGAAAGACTTTCTATTCTTTATGGGTGGCAAATCGTTCCTGATTGTAAAGTCGCTGGGATATGTCGTCCTGGTGGGCGGATTCCTATGGTTTCACAACCTTGAACAACCTAACAGCAGTGAATGGCTATCCAGCGACCTGACTCGCACTGCGTTTCTAACCGTGACGCTACTGCTTTCGGTTGAGCTATTGCTGTATTCGTCAAGCAGCCTGTTTCTGGAAGTCCGCGAATCAGCGATCGCCTCTTTGCGGATGTTGCCAATTCAAACGCCCGTAATTCTGCTTCAAAAAATTGCGGCCGGGGTTCTGGCCACATCGCCGGCAATTATCACACTCGCTGTGCTTTGGGCGTACAAGCCGCAGGCGTTTCTGGGCTACAACGACTTTCCTGAAATGGTTGTCAGCTGGCTGTTCGCGATTTCGCTGTCCACGCATTTGTGCGTGCTGCTTTCCCTGTACACGCGATGGGCCGCTTTACCATTGGCGATCCTGCTGTCGGTTGCAGCGTTCCCATGCATTGGCGGGGCTGCACTTGGACTGTTTACCATCACAGAAACAGCGGCCGCCTTAAACGGCATCAGCATTGGAGTCTGGTTGGGAGTTGGCGTGAACTTTGTCTGGATGTGGCTGTTCGTACTTCTGCCGATTGAAATCGAAATAGTAAACCGCTGGAATCGACTCAGTCGCGAATAAGACAATTTGCGCAGCCAATCAGCCAGATGAATTTGCGGCCTCGGGCTGACATGCAATTCGATACATCCATTGCAAAGGTTCCGGCAAGTCGAAATTGGCGAACTCAAAATGGATGACTCGACGACTGCCCGGCTTCAACATGGGAGACGACGCATGCAACAGCAAAGGACGCATCAGCACAGCGCCTCCGGATGGCACCTCACACGTGACTTCCCGATTTTCCATTTGCTGAGTTTCGATATCAGCGGTAGCCAGCTTCTCCAAACGATGCGTTCCCGGAAGCACTTTCAACGCTCCGTTTTCTGCGGAACAATCATCCAGGTGCAGGCGAACGGCCAACACATTTTGCATTAGCTGCGTTGGCGGCTGAACACACTGAACACCCGCCTTGCGAGTCCACGCCCCAAACCCATCTACCTCGCAACGCTGGTGCACGGCAATGGAAAGATCCTGGTGCCAAAACACGCCCCAGTTGGCTCCGTCCGTTTTATCAAACAACGTGGCGCGAACCATGAAAGCTCCACAACCAAGCACCCCGGAAACCAATTCCACTACGCGTGGATGTCGTACCAAATCAGCAATTTTCGGAACAACATCCGTTAGGTTGCGCAATCCATAAGTGCCGCTGGCATTGGAAACGTTTTCAGAATTTTCACGTTCGCGAGCGGCAGTCACCACACGACAAAGTTCGGCAACCGTAGCTGCATCCAACACGTCCGGAACGATCGCAAAACCGTGTTGCTCAACGTTAAGACTGGCTGCTGTTGCGACAGAACCAGCGAAATCGGAGGTGCGAACATCGGCTGGTGTGTGAGCCATCTAATTCGTCTTCCTGTTGCCGGTTTTCTTCTTTGGCGCTGAATTCTGTACGGGACCAGCAAACGGAGGCTCCTCGAAAGTCTGTCCGTCGCCCGTAACTCTGGGATCACCAGATTCCAGCAGCACGCTCATCAATCGATCAGAAAGTTCCGTGCGAACATCCTGATAACGATCATCAGCGGCGACATTAAAAACCTGATGACTGTCGGATCGCAAATCGTAAAGCTCTTCTTCCGGCCGCTGAGCAAAAGCGAAATCGAAATACTTCCGCTGCAATGGATCTTTCTCACAATTCAGGGCCACCCAGGCTTTCGTAGGGCTGGCATCCAGATCACCAAATGCGGCAAACGTGTTTTCCTGCAATGATTCCCACGACGGCATTTCAGTACCGGAACTTCCGTAACCAGGCCCCGTCCCCATCGGCCAACGATCAGGCTTGAAGTTGCGAATGTATAGAAAATTCTTCGTACGAATCGCTCGCTGAGGATACGGCAGCCAGTCTGTGCGAGCCGCCGCCACATGTCGCTCCCTTCCGATCACAACGGAATCCCGCATTGGATCAACCACGCCAGCCTTATCCGATTCCAAGACGTCAATGAGGCTCTTTCCCGTCATCACGTCCGGAATCGGCTGACCGGCCGCTTCAACAAATGTTGCCGCCAGGTCCGGCAGGCACACAAAATCGTGAACGACACGACCTCCAGGAAACTTCTTCGGCCAGCGAATCGCCAAAGGCACTTGACTGCCAAAGTCGTACAGGTTGCACTTGCCGTTCGGAAAACCGGGAGCACCATGGTCGCCACTTACGACGATGATCGTGTTGTCCAGTTCGCCAATCGCCTCAAGCTCGCTGATTAGCACTCCAAGACCAGCATCAAACGCCATCACTTCACCCAGATAGTCGGCCATGTCCTGGCGAACAACATCCACGTCCGGCAAAAACGCAGGCAGCTTGCCTTTTAAGTCATCCGGATTCAGCCCCCACAGTTTTTTGCCAGAACCCTTAACCCACTTACGATGGCAATTGGTTGGCCCCCACCAATAACAAAACGGAGCACCATCCGTGCGAGCCGCCAGAAAATCCTGAAAGTTGCCTCGAACCTCACCCAGCAGCACTTGCTTACCCGCTTCAATATCCTGCTGACCACTGACGAACTGACTGAAACCATTGAATCGGCCACCACGTTTCACAAACGCCGTTCTGCCGGCACCATAGGGAGCATTCGCTGGCGTACCGGGGCTCCAGACTTTGTAGGTATGGCCAATGTGGTAGCCGGATTTTTCCAGAATCAGAGGGTAGCTGGGAATCTTACTGTCCCACACAGCGCCCTGCAAAATGGCTCCCTGCCCGGTTCGCCAAAAGTACTGGCCGGAAAGCAGCGAACTGCGACACGGCGTACACGAAGGAGCGTTAACAAACGCATTGGTGAACAACACACCTTCATTGGCGATGCGATCAAAACCGGGAGTCTGCACAATATCGCTGGGGCCACCCTTTTCAATGGCAGCATAAGCACTTGCGTAACGTCCCCAGTCGTCAGCGAAGGCAAACACAATATTCGGTCGCTCGCCGGGATCAGACTTTGCCGACGGCGCTACAAGACTCAGCAACACCGCCGCAATAGCTGGCAGATACATCCTGACGTTCAACACGCCCCGTGAGACTTTCACAGAGCGGCCGTAAAACAAGCAAACGTTCGCAACGCTAAGTAACTTACCGTGCATCATCTGAGTCCCGATGGATATCAAAAACATTAAGTGCGGAAATTCTAACAAGGGCTTCGCCCTTGACCCAATGGCGTAGCACGCGGAAAGACGTGGAAAGTTCCAATCGCCGAACCGCTCCTTTGTCGCTAGGAAAAATGATGCGTGCCGTGCGCGCATCTTTTTGAATTACACTCTAACAGTCCTGGCACAAGAACCAAACAATGCCATCCACGGTCGCATCACTGCCTCAAAACTAGCGGTCGGAATTCCGAAAATGCATGCACGCAGCAAGATACTGGCTGCACGGAAGCTGATGGAATGTTTCTGAAGTCAATTGCAGAGCACGAATCTCTTCAGCTACGGAGGATCATGGCCGCCAGGATTCCAGGGATGGCAACGGCTGATGCGAACGACGCCTTTCCACCCACCAACAACCAAGCCGTATTTTTGAACTGCCAGAATAAAATACTGGCTGCAGGTTGGATGAAAGCGACAGTTTTGCCCAATCAACGGGCTTAGCAGTTTTTGATACCCGCGCACCAGCAATATCACCAGCCGCCCCGGAATCGATGCCAGCTGCCTGAGCAATTTCACTTAGCTGGCTCCGCGTGAGACTGTTCGATCCCGCCTGAACGCAGACGTTTGTTCAGCTTAGCGCTAAGTCGCTGCAACGACGCCAGAAAGTCTGTCAAGCCGGAATCTCGCCGGTGACGTGGCACCATCACAAAGTCCAGGCCGATTGGCAGATCTCGCTGCAGCAGACGAAATGCTTCTCGCAACAAACGTTTCTTGCGATTGCGTGCGACAGCATTTCCGTTCTTTCTTGAAACACTGACTCCCAGCCGAGATTGTTGAGTTCCATTTTCCTGAACGAACAGCAACAAATGGTCGTCACCCGCGCGCAGACCATCAAAGCAAACGCGAAATTCTGATGTTGCCCGAAGTCGCTGATGTCTGCGATAGGTTAAGCGTGAGTCAGATGCATCAGATTCCACAGCCACCCTTTCGAAGCAGACAAACGTACTCACAACACATAAAACGCCGCCACACGCAAACGTGTGCACGTCGCGCTAACAAAGTTTCCGCCACAATGACGTGGCGGGCCGATCAGTTCGGCCCACCACGTGTCATACAAGACAGAAACGTCAGTTTGACGCGGCAGCCAATGCCTGGTCAAGGTCGGCGGTAATATCGTCGATATTTTCAATACCAATCGACAGCCGAACCATTTCAGGGGGAACTCCACCAGACTTCTGCTGCTCTTCGGTCATTTGTGAATGAGTCGTCGAGGCGGGATGAATGGCCAGGCTTTTTGCATCGCCTACGTTTGCCAGATGGCTGAACAGGCTTAACGCTTCAATGAACGTGCTTCCGGCAGCCGCTCCGCCTTTGATTCCAAAGACAACCATTGAACCACCCTTGCCGCCAAGATACTTCTGAGCTTTCTGGTAATTGGAATCTCCTTCCAGCCCAGGGTATCGGACCCATTCCACAGCAGGATGGTTCTGCAGAAACTTCGCAACAGCCAGCGAATTTTCACAGTGCCGTTCCATTCGTAAATGAAGCGTTTCAATTCCCTGCAGACTCATCCACGCATTGTCGGGCGAAATGCAGGCACCCAGGTTTCGTAGTGGAATGACTCGCATGCGCAAAATGTACGCCAACGGCGAAAGATCACCCAGATCGTGAGCCCAGCGAATTCCGTGATAGCTGCTGTCGGGTTCATTCATCAACGGAAACTTGTCGCTTTTCCAATTGAACTTTCCGCTGTCGACAACAATGCCACCAATTCCCGTACCATGACCACCAAGCCACTTCGTTAGCGAATGCACGACGACGTCTGCACCGGATTCAATGGGACGCTGCAACGCGGGAGTACTAAACGTGCTGTCGACAATCAACGGCAACCCGTGTTCCTGAGCAATCTTTGCGATGGCTTCCAGATCTGAAACTTCCAGACCAGGGTTACTAACGGTTTCACAAAATATCGCTTTGGTCTTGTCGTTAATCGCCCCGGCAAAGTTGTTTGGGTCGGACGGATCTACAAATCGAGGTGTGATGCCAAACTGCGGCATGATGTCGTTGAATTGAGTGAACGATCCGCCGTACAGATTATTGGCCGAAACAAACTCATCACCAGCCTTCATAATATTGATCAGACTGTAGAACACGGCACTGGTGCCGGATGCCAGAGCCAGACCGCCGACTCCGCCTTCCAGCAATGCCATTCGCTGCTCAAGCACATCATGTGTGGGGTTCATCAACCGAGTATAAATATTCCCCAGTTCTTTCAGCCCAAACAGATTCGCTGCATGTTCTGTGCTGTTAAACACAAACGAACTGGTTCGGTGCAGAGTGACTCCGCGAGAATTCGTGGTTGGATCCGGCTTCGCTCCGCCGTGAAGGCATACAGTTTCAAATTTCATAACATCGCCTGTTTTAATACGCAGAATTGCAGACAGAACTGACAATCTCTATTGCCAGTATTCCCGTACAGGCCGAACTTCAACAGGAATTCGCTGCGACTTCAACTCAATCGACGATTGCTGAAGCATCCAGCGGATGATTATTCGATTGCCAACACGTGGCAACAGAAGTTTGCAAAGCGTCACCATTCCAGACTCAGACTTAGCATAAAGAGCTCAGATTGCAGTCTGTCGGCCCGGATCCGGGCGTCAACCCCCGTGAATTGGAATGAATCCGTGATGTAAGGCGACTGGCTAACAGCTCATCGTGCTCGAATGTTCTGCTGGCTTTTAGAGACCACAATTTTCCACACAGCCTGGCCTACGACCACAAGTCAAACGAATTAGTCAACACCCCGTTCACGAGCTTCGTTGCATCTCTTCGTAATCTGCATCAAAGGGATCGCAGCTGATTGGCAGTTCCGTGCTCCCACCCGCAGGACTTCAAGTTACTCCCGCCACGCGAAAATCATCGCTATCCATAACGACACTATCCGCTTCCGAGTCGTTGGAAGTCTGAAGTCAAACTCATCGAACCAAACGCAAAAATGGTCGTTGCCGACAATTTTCGACAACGACCATTCAGCGTAAAACAGTTTTTATTCCAACAATGCAGAACGATTCTTAGCTTCTGCGTCGATCACCTCGTCCGTAGTACAGGTAGTCGTCACCCTGTTCGCCAAACAGATCGTCCTTGTCGTTGTCGTCAATGACGTTGCCGACGTAGCTGAGTGCGGTGTTCAGGTCATCGGTGCTCCATGCAGCCAGAGCCTGATCGAGAGCGAACAGATCATCTTCATTTTCAGTCGACCCACCGATGATTAGATCGTTGCCTCGTCCGCCCTGCAGATTATCTTTGCCAGTGCCGCCGATGATGATATCCGCACCACTGCCGCCCTTAATGTTGTCTTTGCCGGAGCCGCCACTCAGGACGTCGTTGCCACGGCCACCCTGAATATTGTCATCGCCACCGCCACCAAAGACAAACTGAGAAATCGCGGCTGCTGAAGGTCGCCCATTGCCACGACCGCTGTCTCGGCCGCCGTCAGAACCACCGTCGCTACCGCCGTCGGAACCACCGTTATACTGGTCATCACCTTCGCACAGGTAAGCCACGATGCGGTCAATGGCCGAGATATCAAACGTTGCTTTAATGGCATCCCGACCTCCATCGGAACCGCCATCGCTGCCGCCTTTTCGTTTGTCCTTGCCACCATCGCTGCCGCCGTCAGAACCGCCACGTCGACCGCCCTGATCCAACTGCACGTTAACCTTCAGTTCATCCTTCTTTTCGTTAAACTTCAGATCAACCTTGTCACGACCATCCGTACCGATGATGTACAGCGTGCCATCCACAACTCCGACGCCCTGAACAACCGCGGTGGTTGTGGCGACAGCGGTGCCACCTTGGTCGTCATTTACCGTCACGGTGATCGTGTAAATGCCACCTGCAGCGTATGTGTGGGTGCGTGTGCCCGCCAGAGTGTCGGCGAGCTCGTCCACGGACAGCGATTCCTCCGTGGTGTCGTCACCCCAGTTGACCGTAGCGGTGTGTTCGTCCGAAGCATCCACGTCGGTGAGCACACCGCTGATCGAAACCACTCCATCTGCCGAAGCGTCGCAGACATCGTCGTAAACTGACGACACGGTAATTGTTGGAGCATCGTTTTCGCCGGTGATCGTGATGATAACGGTTGCGGTTGCGGTTGCGGTGCCGTCGAGCGACACCACGGTGAAGCTGTCCGTCACCGACTCACCCACAGCCAGAAACTGCAGGTCCGCCGTCCGCGTGTACGACCAGTTGCCGTCCGCGTCGATGTCGAAGCTGCCATAGGTGCCGACCGTGCCGGTCTGGACGACGAAGACGTCTTCGCCATCATCGAGATCGCTGACGGCCATTACTCCGCTGTCGCCAGCTTCGTCTTCGGTCAGACTTCCAGTGTTGTCGCCGCTAATCGAAGCCGCGTCGTTCACACCGTTAATCGTGACAGTAACAGTGTCACTGGCTGTGCCATCAGCAGAGACCACGGTAAAGCTGTCGGTCAGTACATCTCCGGCGTTCATCGCATCCAGATTCGAGGTTCGCGTATAGCTCCAGTTGCCAGCCGCGTTGACGCTGAACGTTCCGTAGGTGCCTGCAGCGTTGGTCACTGGCCGGAAGACATTCTCGGCGTTGTCAACATCGGTCACCGTCAGGATTCCGCTGTCGCCAGATCCATCTTCGGTCATGTCTCCAGTGCTGTCGCCACTGATTGTGGCGGCATCGTTCGTGCCGTTGATCGTGATCACAATATCAACTGCGTCGGTCGCACCACTGGCGTCCGTGCTCCACTCGACGATATACCCCTCGATACCGTGCCACGTCGTGGGCGTATCGTTCCATCCGTCCACGCCACCATTGGAAGAGGACGCAAAGTCCATTTGCATGGCCGATGCGTTGCTGCCGTTCCATCCATTAGGCTCACCGGCTCGCCAATTGGTGTATCCCCAGGCTTCCCCGTTGCTCCATTGCCAACCGCTGTTTGGGTTTGTACTCGCTGTCGGTGAATATCCACCGACCCATGCCTGTGGATAATTATCATTGTGTACAGCCGCCTCGGCCAGTATCTGCGACCGGAAAGTGCTGTAGAGGAAAGCGTTCTCCGCTGCAGATGTAATCGTCGCCAGATATCCCTGCATCCCATTCAACGTAAGGCTCGCCGCGGCAGCATTTACTGCTGCGAAGCTCTGCAAGTTATAATGTGGAATAAAGGCGTAGGTATGCCCCTGAAACGAAATAGCTCCGCCACTCTGGTCATTGACTTCGACACTATACGTCAATTCGACACTGTCATTCGCGCTCAGGAAATCGATCTCTGAGTTCGTCGCAGCGTAGGTCCAGTCCACGGAACCTTCCCCGCCGCTGAAGTTCACAGAGCCCAGGGTAAGGTTGTCGAGCAGAGCTGACTGCTGAGTTGCGGTCAGCGTGAGCGTCGAGCTTGTCACAGTTGAATTGACGATTGAGACGCTCGGGTTGTCCAACAAATCCGGATCGTGGAATGTCACATTGCCGGTCGCCGGAACTGGAGCAGCGTCGACTCCTGGAGCAGAATCTGCAGACTCAGTGATTGTTCCTGCCAGTCTGCCGCCGTTAATCACAGGGACATCGTTTACACCGTCGATCGTGATTGTAACTGTCGCTGTCGACGTTTCACCGTAGGCATCTTCAATTTGGTAATCGAAGCTGACTTGCGTTGATTCGCCAGCGGCCAGCGATTCAAACGCACCGTTCGGATTGAACGTAAAGGATCCATTGCCGTTGTCCGTCAGCACACCGGCAGCCGGGCTACTGATTGCCGCAGTCAGGCTTGCGACGATGTTGTTTTCTGCGTCCATGTCGTTGCCAAGCACACTGAACGAGACTGTGTTGTCCTCGTCCGTGGAAAGATCGTCGCCATTCGCCGTCGGCGGCGTGTTGAAGTCATCGTTGACGATCGTACCAACGCCAACCGATGAACCCAGTCCGCTGCCGAACCATTTCGTTTGCAGTTCGTTGTACAGAGCCGCGAAGTCACCGCCGAAGGCTGCTCGGTCGTTGTAGATTCGAGCTTCTGCGACCAAGCCCTGAAACGTCTGACCGCCGTCGCGCTGGAAGAAGTCGAAGTTTCGGCCAGATGTGTAAGCAATCGCTCCGCCACCCGATGCATTCGGCGTCGCACTGTTCACGTAGAGCCGATTCAATCGTGAGTCCATCATCACGATATCCCAACCGCCAGGGCCTGTGCCGACGGTCTTTGCTCCACCGCCGCCGCTGTAATTCATTTCGTAGTTGAACGAAGGATCAATCCACAGCATCGGTCGCACTGATGAGTCATCGTCCACCAGATTGTGGTAGCCACCGATGCTACTGGCTTTTACGACTGCCACGTAGATGAAGTCACCGGCTGCCGAGGCTGGCACAAACACGTTGTCGCCAAGTCGGTCTCCGCCAGCGTTGAATTGAACAGCCGCTCCGCCGTTCGGCGTTTGCCCTGATAGCAAAGTCGGAGTTCCCGCCGCTGTCTGACCACCCCAGCTTGAAACAACGGTTCCATTTGCCAATCCCAACGAGCTGGCATCAAGTTGAACAATGCCGGCAGGCCCTGCGGCCCCGGCAAGCGTCACATCTCGCCCGGAAGCCTGAACATTGCTGACAATAACCCTCAGTGTCTCATCCAGTTCAATCGCCGAGTCACCATTCACCGTGATGTCGATCGTTCCCGTGGTGCTGCCAGCGGGAATCGTCAACGTGCCGCTTTGCGCCACATAGTCGCTACCTGCGGTCGCCGTGCCGTCCTGAGTTGTGTAGTCAACGGAGACTGCAACATCTACTGGATTGCTGAGAGTCAGCGGGAAGCTGAGCACCGTTGTTCCGCTGTTGCCTTCCGTGACACTGGCATTTCCGATCGAAACCGTCGCGCTGTCGTTATCCAAAATGGAGATCGTCGCGGTATCGCTGGCCGTGTTGATCAGGCTGGTTCCGGACGTAGACCCCGTCAACTGGATGCTGATGGTTTCACTTGATTCAACGATCGAGTCATTCGCGATTCCGCCCACAATGATATCGGCGGATGTGCTGCCAGCGGGAATCGTGACAGTTCCGCTCAATGTCGCGTAATCATCACCAACCGTCGCCGTACTTGACGTCAACACAGAGTAAGTCACAACCGTATCGACGGTGGTAGCCGCGTCCAGTGTGACAGTGAATTTTCCATCCACGGCACCGGTTTCACTGGCGTCGTTTGCCGCAGCAATACTGACCGCTACAGGACTAAGTCCGTCATAACGCGCCACGACAAAGTCACGATTCAGGAATTGATTTCCGTTCCCGTTGTTAACCGTTCCCGCAACAACGATACCGCCGTTCGGCTGAATAACGACTTCGCTGCCGGATGATGTGGCCTGAACGGTTGTTGTCACAAGGCCCGCGGTACCAAACGAGGCGTCCGCCGTGCCATCAGGATTGAACCGAGCTACTGCCAGAGCGTTGCCAACTGAACCAGTAACGACAATCGCGCCGTCGCTTTGGACCTTCACATCGTAGACGAAATCGTTTGAACCGCCGAAATCGAGAACAACCTTGCCATCGCCGTTGAATGACGTGTCCAGGCTGCCGTCCGTGTTGTACCTTGCCAGGGCGAAGTCATGACCGCCGCCGGTGTTTGCCAGAAAATACCCGCCGACGATGAGCTTTCCATCGCCCTGCAAAGCCATGCTCGTTGCGTAGCTCCTCCCATTTCCAAGCGACGTCGAAACGCGGCCGTCAATGTCGAATGACGTATCCAGACTGCCGTCGGAATGGTATCTAACCACTGCAAACTTATTGTTGAGTTCCAGAGTCTGCCCGGCAACCAGAATTTTTCCATCCGACTGCACAACGACGTCGCGTGCGGCCACATTGCCGACACCACCGTAGTTGCTGGGCACTTCGGCGGTCGTGTAAAAGGTGCGAACCAAGCCATTATTGCCGAACGATGTGTCGATCGTTCCGTCTGAATTGAACTGCTGAAGTGTAATGCCATTCGGTTGCTCGGCGCCTGGGTACCCCGACTGGCCAGCTACCAGAATCTTGCCATTTCCCAACAACGATACCGCGTAAGCCGTGTCGTACACGCCGGGATTTGTAACGACAATACCGTTCGTTCCAAAGGTCGCATCCGGACTGCCATCAGCATTGAAGCGACCAATTGCAAAGTTACCAGCAGCACCGTTCATCGGATACGCTCTGCCAACAACAACAACCTTCCCATCTAACTGAACCGCGACATCCTGAAGGGTGTTAAATCGAGCGTCGGAAACCTTGCCGCCGGCTGCGAATGTGGTATCCAGACTGCCGTCGGTGTTGTAGCGTGAGATGGCTCCCAGAGGCCCACCGTTCGGCTGAATTGTCCCGGCGACGACCAGCTTGCCGTCATCCTGCAACGCAACACTGCTGGCCGAATCGCTCCAACCGGGTGTGTTGGTTACTTCAATGAAGTTAGTCGTGACGATGCCGCCGTTCCCAAAGCTCGCATCCAGGCTTCCTGCCGACAACAATGCTCGAGCTTCCAATGATTCCGTTGCTGGCTGAGTACTAATCGCGTTTCGCGTGCGTTTGCGGATGGACTTGCCCGCTCGGTGAATATTTGAAGTCTGCAGTGATTTTTTAACGAGTGTCAGCCAGGAATTGATCAGCATGGTCGGGCCCTAATGAAGTGATTTCGCCTATGACCACTTCAATAAAGCTCTCCGTGCGACAGCGTCAGAATTACAATCTGAACGCTTCTCCTGTCGAAGTGAAATGGTCCCTATTCGGGTAACCACCGTTTGCGCCGCAATTGTGCCAAAAATTTTTTTATTGCAGTAAATGCTGGGTTTTGTTGGAGTTTTCGTATCGCAACAACACGTGACCTGCCGCTACCAAGCAACATCCAACTTTACTGCGAAACACCAGAATTGGGCACTACTTGCTCGATTCGTCAATGGCTCGGTTTCGCTTAGCCAGCCATTTTGCGGCGTCTTCGGGACGGTTTTGCGACTTCAGTGATTCGACCAATTGGTCGATCAATGTGTCGCAGCGGCCAGCGGCGTCCCTGGGGCCATCTGCCAGATGCAACTGTATGCCCTCGATCGCCGCAACCAGGAACGGTTCTGCAGCATCGTACTGTTCCTGCTTAAGCAGCGATTCACCAAGCATTCCGGTGATCTCGAAGGTGCCCCAATCTTCAGGAGCAAGCTTCTGCCGAATGTTCACGCTTTCGCGCAGCAGCGGTTCTGCTTCGATCATTCGATTCGACCGTAGTAAAATCACTCCGATTGTCGCCAGCGGTTTCGCCAGTTTCGTGCTGTCGGCGGGGTGCGATTTGCGAGCGTCTTCAACAAGTAGCGGAAGTAATTCCAAAGCATCTTCGGTCTTTCCAGCTTGCAGACGGCAATCCAACAGTTCAATGCCAACAAACTTGACCGAAGGCACATCCGGTACCGCACGATAGACTTCTTCCAGCAAAGGAAGTGCCTCTTCCAGCCGCCCGGCATCACGATAGTTGACTCCCAGATTTGCGATATTCGAGAGTGTTGTTGGATGACCCCGACCGGATTTCGCAACCCAATAGTCAACCACGTCTTCGAATAAAGGCACCGATCGATCCAGTTGTTTTGCTTTCCAATACCCAACGGCAAGATTCTGCTTGATAGTGATCGTTGTTGAGTGATCTTCCCCCAGAATCTCCAACGCCAGCTTCAGACACTCTTCGTTCATCAGCTGAGATTCTTCCGTCTTACCCAGCGCACTCAGGCCAGCCGCTACGTTCGCCTTGCTCGACAAAATCACGGGATGGCTTGTCCCAAATATGGTCGTCCGCAGTGCCAGAGCTTCCTGAAACAACGGCAACGCTTTGTCGTGGTCTCCAGCGACGCGATAGGTCATCGCCAAGTCACTGGCCGCATGAGCAACATTGGGATGCTCATCGCCGAATGCCTTTCGTGTTAACCCCAATAGCTGTTCGGACAGCGGAATCAACTTATCCAGCTGGCGCTGGCTGCGATAAAGCCCCGCCAGGCGAGACATGGCATAGATCGTACTGGGATGTTCGGTGCCGTAGTTTTCTGTCGCCCATGCGACCCCCTTCTCAATCAATGGTTGAGCCTTTTCGTATTGGCCTGATGCGGTGTATAGCTCAGCCAGCTTTTCGCGTGTGTTATGAACATCCGGATGATTCTCACCCAAATGTTCTGCCTGCAGCGCAAGCGTTTCTTCCAAAAGCGGCACTGCTTTTTCCGGCTGATTCAGGGCGTTCATTGCCAATGCAAGGTCATACTTATTCGACAGAACGATTTGCCCGCTGGGGCCATGCAATGAAGTCAGTCCGGCAAGAGTTTCCTGAAGCAGTTCAACAGCTTTCGCAGAATCGCCCGTTTTTTGCAGAATCTTAGCCAGCCTGCGCTTGCTGCGCAGAACATGGGAGTGATCCTGCCCAAGCAGTGCAATCTTCTTTTCAAGAACCTCTTCCGCCAACGGTAGCGCCAGGTCGTACTGTCCATTTTCATACAAAGCAAGAACCAGCAAATACTGTTCGGCAAGCGTATCGACGTGATCTTTCCCGAAGACATCAGCGAATAACGCAGTGCTTTGCTGGAACGATTCGATCGCTTCTGGAAACGCACCCAGGTTGATGTAACTCTGACCGACGATATTCAGCAATCTTGCTTTCGTCTGCGGCTCCAGGTCCATTCGAGTTTTCAGTTTCTCGGCCGCGCGATCAAGCAGGTCGCGAAGAGTGCTGTCTTTGTTAAGTCCGGACTTTCCACCGTCGTCAAAATCCAGTCGCCCCTCCAGACTGGTGAGTGCCAGAAAGTCTTTGATCACAAAATCCGCAATTGCTTCGGCGTGTTTACGTTCAGCAGCTTCATTCTTCCGGGCTTCTTCCTTGGCAAGCAGTTCTTCCTGAGCAGCCTTTTCCTGCTTCTTTGCTTCAAGCAGTCCCCATGTCGTTCCAACAATACCTGCAGTCATTGTTACCAGCAGCAACCCCGCAGCGACAACCTGTACTTTGTGTCGTTTGACAAATTTTTGCAGCCGATAAGTTCTGCTCGGCGGACGGGCTTCGACCACCTCGCCGGCAAGATACCGCTCGACGTCCAGCCCCAAACCGCTCACAGTTTCGTAACGACGAGCACGGTCCTTGTCGATCGCCTTCAAGGCAATCCAGTCGAGCTCTCCACGCAGCATCGGAGCAAGTTTTTGCGGATCAATGTTACGATTGGCCGCAATCTTCGCCAGCGAGACTGAAGAAATCGCTTTGGTGCTGGGGCGAGGCGAATCGACTTCACGAATCAGCCGCAGCAACTCCAGAATCGCACCACGTGGCACGCTGTCCGCATCATGAGGAGGCGAGCCCACCAGCAGCTCGTATAACACGATGCCCAATGCGTAAACGTCGGTGCGAGTATCGATGTCCATCGAACCAGGGTCGGCCTGTTCTGGAGACATATAGGCAGGCGTTCCTACAATCATGGCTGTTGCCGCCAGACTGTGTTCAGATAACCTTTGATCGATCGCCTTCGCAACGCCAAAGTCAATCACCTTGGGGCGTGGCAGACCGTCCGCTACCGTCACCAGAATATTTCCAGGCTTTAGATCACGATGAATAATTCCCTTGGAATGAGCGTGCTGCACCGCGCGACAGACTGAAACAAACAACTGCAATCGAGATCGCACGTCCAAAGACTGCTCGTCACAGTAACGAGTAATCGGAACACCGCGAACCAGTTCCATCACAAAGTACGGAAGCCCGGTTTCCGTTTGCCCGCCATCATAGACACGAGCGATGCCAGGATGGTCCATCATCGCCAGCGACTGTCGCTCGATATCAAATCGAGCCTGCACGGCTGTCGAATCCATCCCACCTTTGATGAACTTAATCGCCACCTGCCGAGTGACAGGTTCATGCTGATCGGCCAGATAAACCGACCCCATTCCACCTTCGCCAACCAGCTCCAAAATCGTATAGCGATCATCAATGACAGTCCCTTCAGGGAGAGGCAAGTTCCAGCTTTGCCCTCCCGACCCGCTTTTCTTCGCGTTGTCACCATAAGAACCGGCCATGGACGGATGGGCGCGCTCTGCTTTCAGCAATCGGTGGATCTGTTCATGAAACTCGGGAAACCGAGCCAGATAGTCGATGGCTTCAGGTATCGAAGATTGTTGCCGGCGCCATTCCAATTCAATCGCAAACAACTCACAAAAAAGCGGCGTCCTGATTTCAGCCGAAGCCTCTTCCAGAAATTGCTCGATGCTTGCGGATTCGTCAGTACGCAATGCTGCCTCGAACGCTTCCGAGGCCAAATGCAGATTGCGTAACTGTTCGTCATCAAGATCGTCGAACGGGTTCGGATCATTCATTCAACAACTCCATTCCGATCAACTGCCGTCGAATAATCTCAAGTCTTCTCTGAACCGTTCGTCGCGAGCAGTCTGTCTTTGCAGCGATCTCCGCATCGGTCATGCCCTCCATCTTCAGCAACACAACCTGCTCCAGCAAAGGATCACGCAACGCGTCGAACAGAGTTTGGCACGTCTCAGCAAACTCTGCCGCAAATTCGGGAGTTGGTTCGCGCGAGGCCATACTTGTCCCGCCAATGTCGATCACTGAACGATCAAGATAGTCAAACACAGAATCCGTCACTGTACGTCTAATATCCCGACGTTGCTGACGGTCGAATCGATGACGGTTGGAAATCTTCTGAGTCGTCATGACCAGCATTAGCCCCCACAGACTATTGCGGTCGTGGAGTTCCGGAAACCTGCCAGTCGCCATGCCTTCGCAAACGCTGCGAAACATGCTGAGGGCCGCATCTTCTTCGTCGTATACCTTGCGGGTGCGGAATGCAGTTTCGCTCGGGCCATCGCGCAGAGTCGCGCAGCAAAGTGCTCCCAAACACCGCGAGCAGCAGATTCGTCTGCCGTTCGAAGCTGCTCGATCCAAACAGACACCGGGTCGTCATCATTCATTCGCGCGATCTATAACGCTGTTCTGGTTGCAAAGTTGGCGGTTTTAACTGGGTCTGCACATACATGCAAACTGGCCCCACGTACCGCCATGTGCGACGTATGGGAATGCACGGAACACTCGAAATCAACCCTCAAACATTCACACGCCGAGTTGCAAGTAGTGCCTGGGGTGACTTTCTGCACCAAACATAACGGCACGTTGCCGCAAAGAAACGCATTCTTAAGTGTTGCAAACTCAAGCCAAATGCAGACAAATTGCCGGACCACTCCTTCAGGAAAACAAATGTGCAGCACCGAAGCGACTAAAACAGTCCGACATTCCTCGCAAAAAATCACAGCCAGCCCCTACATCAAGCGTCTTTGTTTGGAGCTCGAAACTCTGGCAACACCTTTGCCATTGCCGGGAACTTCGGTTACGTTGAAGCTCTGTGAATCTTGTGAAAACAGGAATTCATCAATAAATCATCGTGAAAATTGCTATCCCGAAGACTTCGTTCGCCTGATCGATTTTCGACATCGCCTTGATTCGCATTCTGATTTTCAACTGTATCTGCATCTAATTGGAGACAATCCACCGTGATTCGAATTGTTCGTACATTCGTCGCACTAACCGCGGCATTGCTGATGACCGCCGTTTTGCCTGCGGCTGAGCCGATGAAGGCTTTGATTGTTGATGGTCAAAACAACCACAAGGCCTGGCCAGAAACAACGAAAAGGATGAAAAGCTACCTGGAAGAAACCAAGCTATTCACCGTCGATGTTGCCACCGCGGCGCCAAAAGGAACAGATCCGAACTTTAAGCCCAACTTCAGCGACTACGCCGTCGTCATCAACAACTTCGGCCACGGTGCAGCGCCCTGGCCAACGGCAACTCAGGAAGCGTTTGAAAAGTACATCAGCGAAGGTGGAGCCATGGTTGTCGTTCATGCAGCCGACAACTCGTTTCCTGAATGGCCAGCCTACAACGAAATGATCGGCCTCGGCGGTTGGGGTGGGCGTAGCGAAAAAAGTGGCCCCTACGTCTACACAAACGACAAAGGCGACATCATTCGCGACACATCACCCGGCAAAGGTGGTAACCATGGAGCTCAATGGGAATTCCCCGTTGTTATCCGAGACAAGGACCACCCAATCACAAATGGAATGCCCGTAGAATGGCTGCATGCCAAAGACGAACTCTACGACCAACTGCGTGGCCCCGCAAAAAACATGGAGATTCTGGCAACCGCTGAATCACAGGTTACCAACCGACACGAGCCTATGATCTTTACGGTGAAGTACGGCAAAGGCCGAATCTTCCACACACCGATGGGACATGCTGAGTACTCAGTTGAATGCGTTGGATTCATCGCGACCCTGCAGCGTGGCGCCGAATGGGCGGCAACCGGAAAAGTGACTCAGGACATCCCTGCCGATTTCCCAACTGCAGATAAGTCCAGCAGTCGAGCCTACGAGAAGTAGCTGACTCTGTCCTTGATTGACACAATGTGAATCACCTCGCCCGCCTTGTGCAATCGACTATTGCCTGAGGCGGGCGTTTTCTATCTGCAAAGCCTGAAAAGCGAATATAGCACGTGCAAGCAACCCGCCAAACATCCCGCTGCGCAATTACGATTCTCGCTCGTTCCACGCTGATGTCCGCGTGTTTAATTTCGGCGACAACAGGTTTGACGTTGGCCGACGAAGTCACGCCCGCCACAACGATTCGACGAGACACATGGGGCGTCGCTCATATCCACGGACGCACTCACGCGGATGCCTTTTTCGGGATGGGCTATGCTCAGGCAGAAGACTATTTCTGGCAGCTTGAAGACACATGCATTCGCGCCGTTGGTCGTTATTCAGAGGTTGCTGGCGAAGATGGAGTACGCTCTGACATCCTGAACCGCAGCTTCGAAACCGCAAAGCGTTCGCGGGACGACTTTGACCTGCTGACAGCCGAACAAAAAGGCATGGCAACAGCCTTCACTGAAGGCATCAATCACTACTTGAAGACTCACCCGGAAGAAAAGCCTCGTCTGATTGATCACTTTGAACCATGGTTCATCGTCGCCATGGATCGACACATGATACTGGACTTCATCTATCGACAGGCTCACGTCGGGAAGCCGCAACCACGTGGTGAAAATGAAATCGCGGAACGACCGCCGGCTGAAAGGCTTCAGTGGAATTCCTGGGAGCTTCCCGATCCCGTCGAAACCGGCTTTGACGTGGGCATTCGAGAAGCCATCGGATCAAATGCATGGGCGATTTCAGGAAGCAAAACAGCTTCTGGTTCGGCGATGCTGTTTATCAATCCTCATCAACCCTGGTACGGCATGGGTCAGTTCTATGAAGCTCATATTCGCAGCGACGAAGGCCTGAACTTCACAGGAGCGTGCTTCTTTGGCAACCCGTTCCCCACGATCGGGCACAACGAATTTCTTGGCTGGACATATACGGTCAACGAACCGGATATCGCTGATGCATGGCGAATCACATTTGACGACCCCGCTAATCCGCTCAATTACCGCTACGACGGAGGATACCGACAGGCAACTCAGTGGACTGAAACTCTGCAGATCAAGCAGGGCAACAAACTGGTTGAACAACAGGTTACGTTTCGAAAGACACATCACGGGCCGATTGTTCGCAAAGATGGCGACGCCTATCTGGCCGTTCAGGTGGCTGGATTGTTCAACAACGACCGCGTCAATCAGGCATGGAACATGGTTCTGGCGAAAGACTTCCAGCAATGGAAGGCGGCGATTGGTCTGTGTGCGATCCCGATGTTTAATGTGGTCTATGCTGACGACCAGAACAACATCTTCTATGCCTACAACGGAACGATTCCTAAACGCAACCCCACCTACAATTGGCAACGCCCGGTCGATGGCAGTATTCCTGAAACAGAATGGATGGGGAATCACACGTTTGACGAACTTCCTCAGGTGTTGAACCCAGGTTGCGGATACGTTCAAAGCTGCAACTCGTCTCCGTTCACCACCACAGACGTCGATGCCGACAATCCTAAAGCCGAAGAATTCCCCAAGTACATGATCGAAGATGCGGCCGTGGACATGAGACGATCCAAGATGTCGCGGCTGATGCTCAAGAACGCAGACAACGTTACTTATCCGCAGTGGCAGTCGATGGCTTATGACACTCGCATGTATTGGCCGATGACAGAGATTCCAAAACTTAGCGAAGTTTACGAACGCCTTAAAACGGAAGATGCTGCACTTGCCGAAGAAGTGGCCGAGTACTGGCAACATCTGCAAAACTGGGACTGCTGTGCCAGTCACGAATCAACACAGACAACACTGATCGTCGCATGGTATGAAGAGCTTTACGGCTTCGGTTATCCGGCCGAAACATTGCGGCAGGACTACACAACAGATCGTGCCACCTGGTTTCAGGCACTCAGGAAAGCAGCCAACAAGATCAACAGTCTTTACGGCACATGGAAGCATCCGTGGGGAGACGCTCATCGGCTGCAGCGAGTCGCCGACCAGCCAGACGTGCAGCATGCGGGAGTCGGCCTGAATCCATTGTTCGACAGCCTGCCCTGCACTGGCGCACCCGGTCCACTGGGCATCATTTGCACGGTCTACTCATCGCCGGAAATTCCGTTGCTTCGAACTCAGCGGTTTGCCGTCGTCGGAGCTTCCTATATGGCAGTTGTAGACTTCAAAAACCCGATTCAGGCACACAGCATCGTGCCGTTTGGTACCAGCGGTCGACGGAAGTCGCCTCACTACTTCGACCAGGCCAAACTGTACGCGGATAGTAAGCTTAAGCCCGCGTGGTTTACAGAATCAGAAATTCAGTCAGATACACGAAGCAGCATTTCTTTCCGATGACTTTACGCTACACATCAAAGAAAAAACCCGACCTTTTTCAAGGCCGGGCTTCCGCGTTATGTTTCTTGTTTAGCTCACTTTATTTACGATGCCTGAGCAAGGCCTTCTGGAAACAGCTCGGCAATGGCCTGCTGAGTCGAGCCGTGGTAGTGAGTCACAAACAGACCTGAACCTTCAAACTTGTAGAAGTGTTCGCGGTTCAGTTTTCGCCAGTCGCGAGAGGTTCGAAAGCCAAGTTGCTCGCCAAGCCACAACATATAGTTGCGCCGGTTAGCGGGCGACTGCCAGAAGCTCTGAGGAACACTGGTGAACCTCCATGCCTTCCATTCAAATTCCGGCTTGTAATCTCGAAGCAGTGCCTGAACCGAACCCTTAAACTGATTGTTCAGAAGACCACCACCGTGATGGTTGAAGAAATCAGCTCCCGTAACGCCGTACCAACCCTCAACTGTTTCAATGCCAAGCTGCTGTCCTAACCAAGCCATGTATCGATTGCGGTTCTCTCGAACATTCCAGAATCCGTTCGGTGCACCCCCAAACAGCCATGGCTTCCAATCATATTCGGGCTTGTAATCGCACATCGCAGCCAGAACTGACGAACCATACTCATTGCGAAGCAGGCCGCCGCCGCTATGACTCTGGAAGTGGTGCTTGCGAACGTTGTACCAGTCTTCCGGTGTTACAAACCCACATTGTTCGCCCAGCCAATCCAGATAGCGAACGCGATTTTCGCGGATGTCCCAATAACCATTGGGAACACGATTGCCAAACCATGGCATGTCGTCGATGCGAAGTCCCGGACGGCGAGCCTCCTGAGAAACCGGAATTTCCTGGAGTGCCTGAACCCGTTGAACTGCAGGACGATCGAATTGTTGTTCACCACGTTCCGGTGTTGGAATGTAACGAATTGAAACGTTTGCCTGACGCATTGCGAAATCCACTTTTTAGAGCCAAAATCAAGGGAAATCAAACTGATTGCCGCTTGTTGATTTCTTCTTAAGCAGATCGTGGGCCAATTCGCCGGGAATTCATAGATATGGAAAAACAGCCGCAAATTCGAACAATGAACGCTGATTCACACCATAAAAACGTTCAACGCAACGTTCCGTTCGACCAATCGATAAGCAACTCGCCGAAGATTTAAGCAACGAGCAACTCACACATAATCACTCAACCAATGATGGTTATAGAGATCGCAGAAACCCTCAGAAGCCACCACGTGGAAAACCGACAGGCAATGGCAACACAGGCTTCAATATGCCTTCAAACTTGTTCACATTGAGCAAACCTTCACAGCAAGCAACGAAGCAGTTACAAGCATGGCCTGATGCTCAGTCTTGTCGTGCCTACTTCGACCTAGATTTACTTTTCTTCCGCCCCATCGCCGCATCGATTTCTTCCGCCTGGCCCCATCGGTAAAGACAGAGTCCCAGAATCGCACCGGCAACGGTTGCCGATATTACAGCCGAAGGTGTTTGAGCGAATGTTGAATTTTCGGTGGCGGCCTGAGTCGTCAGAACCAGACCAATGACACAAATCGCCAATCCCACAGAATCCGACATGATCTCACGAATGTTCATGCTGCCTTTCGTAAGCACGACCACCTTGCCAAGCACCAGTTGAAACGCATAGCTGACAACTCCGGCAACCATCAAAGCAAATGCCGTCCAATAGAAGGCCGGAAACGACAGCGATTCGGCCAACGTGTAAATCGGTTTCAACAGTCCGGCAGAAACGTTTTGCGCCGCCTCGGTCTTGTCGAGCGTCTCGGCAATCTCGCCAACCTTGTCTTTGGTCTGCGAGGCCAGTTCTTTCGCCTGCTCACTAACATCCTTCAGAGTCGATTCGTTACTCGATTGCCCACTGTCAGCTGGCGTCACGTCGCCTGAATCCACTTCCACCGCAGATGGCACAGCTGCTGGATCTGCACTCGGCTGAATCTGTTCAGCTTCCTGAGCACACACAAACGGACAGGCAACCAGAATGAGTGACACAAAAGCAAGATGACGCATGGCAGTCCAGTCAGAAACAGAAAACGCAGGATAAGTTCGGAGCCCTGAGTGCTTCGCGTAAGTCATGAAACTCCTGGTGTGAATCTCTCGCCAAAAAGACACATTCCCGAAATCATGAACATCGCGGCCCAGTGACGGACCGTGCCTCAGCAACCAAGTATATCACGCGGTCAAATAACATCGACTGAGCACTCAATTCTGATTCATGTTTCAGTTGCGAAGCAACGACATCTGACAGCCTGAGACTTCACCTGAGGTCCGCAACCCAACAGATTAAGAGTTGCGGAGCAACAGCATGCGGTAGCCTCGGGTTTTAACCCGAGGTTGACAAGCCCCCACGCCACGAAGTCGCGGAGCGACGACATGTGCCCAAATTGGCAGACGATTCTACATGTCGCCACTCCGCGGCTTTCCGGTCATTGTTAACTGCTACCTCGGGTTAAAACCCGAGGCTATCGCATGCCGTCGCTCCGCGACTGAGGACAAGAAACATTTGCGAACGCAACGCGAGTGGCACTCAACGAATGACAAAGCAGGAGTAACGCCTATTCTGACGCAACCACGATTTCAATAGTTGCGGAGCAACGGCATGCGATAGCCTCGGACTTCAGTCCGAGTTACGCAACACACCACACAGACACGCCTACTCAATCACCACCAGCAAATCCCCGGTCTCAACCTGGCTGCCGCTCTTTACCAGCACTTCCGCAACCTTGCCATCAAATTCGGCATTGATCATGGTTTCCATTTTCATGGCTTCCAGAGTCAACAGCTTCTGGCCTTTTTTGACTCCATCGCCGGGCTTCACGGCGACCGCCACCACCATGCCGGGCATGGTGCTGCCGATGTGGCCTTTGTTGGATGGATCTGCCTTCACGGCTTTCACGACGTCTGTTTCCAGGCTGTTGTCCGTGATCGTGACTTCTCGAGGCTGGCCGTTGAGTTCGAAGAAGACGGTTCTTGTGCCGTCCGCATGAGGATTGCCGACTGTCAGAAACTTGATGATCAGCGTTTTGCCTTCTTCAATATCAATCGCGATCTCTTCCCCCGGTTCCAAACCGTAGAAAAAGTTGGGAGTTGGCAAAATGCTGACGTCGCCGTACTTCAACTGGTGAGCTGCGAAGTCTTCAAAGACTCGTTCGTACAACAACCACTGCACGACTTCACGTTCCAGTGGATCGCGTTTGACGAGCGTCTTCACCTTCGCCCGAGCCGCATCGAAATCGGCAGGCGGAAGCGATTCGCCGGGGCGACCGGTGAACTCGTCCTTGCCCAACAGCACTCGATCTTTGACCGCCTGAGGAAATCCGCCTGGTGGCTGGCCCATGCCTCCGCCAATCAGGTCGATCACACTGGCCGGAAATGCGATGTCGCGGTCCGTGTTCAAAACGTCTGCGTTGGTCAGCTCATTGGCGACCATAAACAGAGCCATGTCCCCGACGGCCTTGCTGCTGGGTGTCACCTTGGGAATGTCGCCAAACAACTGGTTGACTCCCGCATACACTTTGCAGACTTCTGCCCAGCGATCGGCAAGACCTAAAGCGCGAGCCTGTTGGAACAGGTTTGTGTACTGGCCGCCCGGCATTTCGTGTTCGTACAGGTCGGCTGTGGCAGGAAGAACCTGGCTTTCGAACGGCGTATAGAATTCACGAGTGGCTCGCCAGTAGTCAGCGACAGCGTCGATCGAATGAGTGTTCAGGCCTGTGTCGCGATCACCGTATCGCAGCATTTCGGCAACAGTGTTAAGGTTTGGCTGAGACGTTCCGCCAGACAACGGAGCCATCGCGCAATCGGCGATATCCAGCCCAACTTTGCTGCCTTCCAGAATTGAGGCCGCCTGAATTCCGGCGGTGTCGTGAGTGTGGAAGTGAACGGGAATCCCGATTTCTTCTCGCAGCGTCTTCACCAGCGCAGATGTCGCCGCCGGCTTACACAATCCAGCCATGTCTTTGATTGCCAGAATGTGGGCTCCCATCTTTTCGAACTCTTTGGCAAGGCCAACATAGTACTTCATGTCGTATTTGTTACGGTGTGGGTTGGTCAGATCTCCGCTATAGCAGATACTGGCTTCGCACAGCATTCCGCTGTTGATCACGGCATCCATCGCTACCTTCATGTTGGGCACGTAGTTCAGAGCATCGAATACTCGAAACAGATCCATGCCACAGTCGGCCGCTTCTTTCACGCACGCAGCAACAACGTTGTCCGGATAGTTGGTGTAGCCCAAAGCACTGGACGCTCGCAGCAGCATCTGTGTCAGAATGTTGGGAATTTTGGCTCGCATATCGGCCAGTCGCTGCCACGGGCATTCTTTCAGAAACCGCATCGACGTATCAAAGGTCGCTCCGCCCCACATTTCCAGGCTGAACAAATCACTACAGTTACGAGCGTAAGCATCACTGATCTGCAGCAGGTCATAGGTTCTCATTCGAGTCGCCAGCAACGACTGATGAGCGTCTCGGAAAGTCGTGTCGGTGATCAGTAGACGTTTTTCGTTGCGGATCCACTTCGAAAAACCTTCTGCACCGAGTTCTTTAAATTTGTCTCGCGAACCTTTGGGAATTGGCTTGTCGTGATCAACGTGCGGCAGCGGAGCCGCTTCGCGTCGCAAAGAAACCGGGCGGCCTTTCACGAGTTCGCAACCATTCACCATGGTTTCTGCAAGGTATGTCAGCACCTTGGTGGCTCGGTTCTGGCGAGCATCAAACTTGAACAGGTCGGGTGTTTCGTCGATGAAGCGAGTGGTGCAATTGCCGCTGGTAAACGTTGGGTGAGACAGCGTTTTCAGCAGGAAAGGAATGTTAGTCTTCACGCCACGAATTCGGAATTCTCGCAGAGCCCGCTTCATGATGCTGATGGAACCGGCAAAGTTGCGACCTCGCGCGGTAACCTTGGTCAGCAAAGAATCGTAAAACGGATTCACGACGGCTCCGGAAAACGCGCTGCCGGCATCCAGTCGCACGCCCATTCCGCTGGCCGAACGGTAGTGAGCGACTCGACCGTAGTCCGGCATGAAGTTGTTTTCCGGATCCTCCGTCGTCACGCGACACTGCAACGCGAAGCCATTGACCTTGACAGATTCCTGAGTCGGAATGTCGATGCAGGGATCGCTGAGCTTGTGGCCTTGGGCCACCATGATCTGCGACTTCACGATGTCGATACCGGTGACTTCTTCCGTTACCGTGTGTTCGACTTGAATACGAGGGTTCACTTCGATGAAGTAGAATTTCTGCTCGTCGGCATCGACCAGAAATTCCACCGTGCCCGCGCAGCTATAGTTGGCTTCGCGACCGATCTTCAATGCCGCGTCCAACATTCCCTGTCGCAGTTCTTCGCTGAGGTCTGGTGCGGGTGCCAGCTCAATCACTTTTTGATGACGCCGCTGCACAGAACAGTCGCGTTCGAACAGGTGCACAAGGTTGCCGTGTTCGTCGCCCAGCAACTGAACTTCGATATGCTTGGCTCGGCCAATAAATTTTTCTATGAAGACTTCCGCGTTGCCGAATGCCGTCAGCGCTTCGTTACGAGCACTTTCAAAAGCCTGAGCGAATTCGTCCGCCGTTCGTACGACTCGCATCCCGCGACCGCCGCCGCCGTGCGATGCCTTGATCATCACGGGAAAACCAACGGTCTCCGCAGCCGCCTGAGCTTCCTTCAAGTCATCGACCGCTCCCTGAGTTCCACCCAGAATCGGCACGTTGGCTTTAATCGCGATTGCTCTGGCTGATGTCTTGTCGCCCAGATTCTGCAACGCATCAACGGATGGCCCAACAAACTTAACACCCGCCTCGCTACATGCGCGAGCAAACTCGGCTCGTTCAGACAAAAACCCGTAACCCGGATGAATCGCGTCGGCGCCAACATCTTTAGCCAGCTGTACGATTGATGGAATATCCAGGTACGCTCGAATCGGTTCGCCCTGTTTACCGATTTTGTAGGCTTCGTCCGCTTTGAATCGATGCAGCGCGTAACGATCTTCGTGCGAGTAAATCGCGACTGTTCGAATTCCCAATTCCGTAGCACTACGAAATACTCGAATTGCGATTTCGGACCGGTTGGCGACGAGCAGCTTTTTGATGGATCGCATGGCTTACCAGAGAGCTAATGATTCAGAAAACAGAAAACGCTTCATAAAATCGACCAAACGGCCCTTTCTCAAGCCTTGATCGACCAGACCGCAACATAACTCAAACGAATCCGTTATTCCAATCTTCCACAGCCTGCAAATCGGAATGCGGCCGCTTGTCTTTGGAAAACGCTTGTTTGCTGCCCTCAAACACAGATCGACACTTAAGACTACGAATTTGGAAACAGTACCTGTAGAATTGGGGCATACATTTTCTGGCAGCCGTCGCACTCTGGTTGTGCCGCAAATGCGAAACCAGATGCCTGTAAGTCGTTCGTTTACCGGAATTTGCCCCTTCTTACATCTCCCGTCTTTGGAGCAACTTATGTCAGGTCAAAACGAAGATCTGAACGATCACCTGAAACGCGCGTTTCGAAAACGTGAGGAAGCCACGGAAACACTGCCGGTTGTCAGAGCAGCCACAGAGGTGATCGCTGAAGCCGATGCCTCAGAACCACCGGAAGTTTCCGAAGAAAAGATGGGGATGATCAGCCGACTAAAACGTCGCAATGCAGAATCAGCTCATGAACTTCAAAAGGCTCGAGTTACCTACGAAACCGAAATTAGCCTGATCCAGCACAAAGCGGAAGCTGCCATTCGCGAAAGCAAAGCGTTCTGGGACGCGAAGTCTGTTGAAGTCGCAGAATCAATCAAGACCTACGTGCAATCCACAATCCGCGCGTTGGAAATTGATCGGCTGGATTCGCGTAACGCAGACCTGCAACGCGCCTACGAATCCGCAGCGACGGCTCTGGACAAAGCCAAGTCATCCAGCCTGCCGGAAATTATGAAAGACCGACTGATTCAGGATATTCTTGGCAACTTCGAAAAAACGCTGTCAAGAATTCAGGAAGACACCATCGTTTCCAAATACGAACTTGATTGATCCACGTCAGAATCGACTTCGCTTTCTCATCACTTGAATCGTCAGGTGATACCACAGACGTCGCAAAACAACAGGCCCGGCGATGCGTGATGACCTACCTGATTTTTCAAGATTGCCTGAAGACTCTGCAAAGAATCTTTATCGCTTCGGAGTCGGCCTGTTCGTATTGCTTGTGTCTCTGCTTTTGCTGGCCGTCATCTATTCTCTTGGCGAAGCGTTGGAAGGATTTCAGTGGCGATACCTTCGCAACGGACTGATCGGCTTTCTGGCAATCACACTGGGAATCTGCGTACTGGTGCTGGTGACATCGCTGGTTGTCAAAGGACTAACGTTGTTCTGGTCGAAAACGTTTCATGGCCGATCCGAACGCAGACAACTTGAAAAGGCCAGCACAGCGGCCAACAACGCACTCATAGAAAAACACAGACTTAACGAAGACAGAGCTCGACTAACCGCACAATTGCAGGCAGCTTATCTGTTCGAAAAAGAATCCAGTCCCGCCACAAACGCCAGAGCCGCCAAAGAATTTCGAACGGCTCTGCAAACGGGAGTCATGAAAAGCTGCGAAATTGCGTTCGACCACATTGGCAAAGTCATTGATCAATACGAAAAGGTTGTGGCCGAAATTCAAACCTCTTCGCTAAGCGATGGCGAAAAAGCTCAACTACTGAATTCACTCACCAAACAGCTCGATGTAGCAGCCACGGATCAACGAAATATTCATGCAGAAAAAATGATGGAAGCCGAAATCTGGAAGGTCCGATTTCGAAAGGCGAAAATGATCGCTGTCGAAAATCCGAAGGCCGCCGTCAAGTATCTGAACAGTATCCGCAACGAAGCTCGCACATCACTGACGAAAACCAAGGTGCAGGAACTGATCGTTTCGTTTTCACGCTAAAACATCGCCCCTCGCTAACAGGTGGGAATCTGACTCCCAGACGTTGCCCTACATCTGCGTTCCGAATACCTGAGTCCAATAGAAGTTGTAGTTGATATCTCCGGTGTCGTCAGCGAGGTACTGGAAACCCACGCCAATCTCTTTGAAGTCAGGATTCAATATCGCAGCTCGATGAGGCGGACTATCCATCCATGCTTGAACAACTTCTTCAGGTGTCAGCTGACCAGCGGCTATGTTTTCACCAACCGTCCAATAGTTATAGCCAGTGTCTGCCACACGATCCCACGGATGCTTGCCATCCAGGCCGGTATGATTGAAAAAGTCCAGGAACGCAAGGTTTTCTGACTGCGTTTGAGCGGCCTGCTGCAACTGCGAATTTTCAGTAAACACTTCCAGGCCAAATTCCTGGCGAATGACGTTTGTCAGTTCAACAACTTTGGCGATGTATTCATTGGCCTGTGCCTGCTGAGGCGTCAATTGTGGCACTTCAGCAACGGGCTCTGGCACGACCTCCTGAGCTACGGCAGGCGGTTCTTCGCTGTCAGGCGGTTCAACATTCGCAACGGGCGGTTCAGGAACCGGTTCGGGCGTGATTTCCGGCGATGCGGCGACACTGTCTTCCGGCGAGACGTCAGCGGGATCTTCCGAAACAACGTCCTCAAAAACCGGCGGCTCTTCAACGGCTGACTCTTCAGCAGCCAACTCTTCAGCAACAGGCGACTCCAGTGTAACTTCAGCCACCGGCTCATTGAACGCGTCAGATGAAGCATCTGACAACTCAGCCGGTTGTTCTGCCGACACATCGTCACCAGCTGTGTCAGATTGTTCAGCCACGGGAGGCTCAGCGCTGGCGACTTCCGGTTCACTCGGCCCCCCTGCATTCAATTCGCCATCACTGACGGTTTCGACCGGTTGAGCTGGACTACTGGTGTCAACAGCCACTGTCAGTTCCAGAACCTGATCATTAAAGCTGATGCGCTCGACGTTTCGCAGTACGTTTTCAACCGTGGTGCCATCCATACCGGGGCCAGTAATCTTTACTGATCCGTCATCCTGTACTGACACGTCATAGTCGGCTCGATTGCCTTCGTAGACCACTAACGTATCAACCCCATCGCCACCATCAATGACGTTGTTTCCGTGAGGATCGTAGATCTCGTCATCTCCGCCGCCCGCATTGATGATGTCGTTCTTTTCCGTCCCTGCAATAAAGTTATCGGCCGCGTCGCCATTGATCGACTGGAATCCGTTGCTTCCGTCAATCCATAGGATTCCATCGTTAAACACAATGCGTTCGACGTTTCGCAGCACGCTGTGGAACCGCAGAGAATTCAGACCAGGGCCTTCAACAGAGACGACTCCGCTTTCTGATCGTTCTACGGTATAGTCAGCTCGATTACCTTCGTAGATCACCAGAGTATCTTCGCCGCTTCCTCCGTCGATGGTGTTGAATCCAAACGGAGCGTAGATAGCATCGTCTCCACCACCGGCATGAAAATCGTGGTGACACTCATCACCTGAAAGCCATTCGCCGGCATCGGTGCCTTCAATCGACGACGCTGACATGAGCAGCAATTGTTCAAGAGAAGCGATCAGGCTGGAACGTGTCGAAATCTTCTGAATGGCCATGTGGTTCTCGTAGATTCATCGAAAGCGATGCAAAGCCGCAAAGACTTCGCAGTTCAGAGGAAAACTAGATCACGACTGAGCGTTATTTCCAAAAAGACTGCACATTGACAGAAAACGCAATGCTCCCACGATGTGTCGTAGCGGATGTCATCAATCGCATCACTTGATGACAATTGAAGCAACCACGCAACAATCACAGCACAAACGTGGCAAACGTTGTGGTTTCGAAACTGCGTGCAAGCGATATTCACTCGACAAAAACCGGCTTACCAGGCGAGTGCTGCAAATTTAACCAGCTGAAGCGTTCAACAATGCGCTGGCAACATCAGCCGCCCAAAACAGCCGCAACCGACTCGCGCACATCAAACGATGCCTGGCTGCACCAGACAACAACACGCAATCACTTGATGCCGAAACTCACCAGAAGTGAATCACTGGGCGCCACGACGACACAAACGAGTTAGCAGGATCGATGTCGTACCTGAACGGGTGGCTGACATTCGATTTACAATTGCCGCCAGAAATCGGAATGGTCGCCGAATCACTAATTCAGCGACTGCAGATACGCAATCAGATCGGCCAACTGCTGCGTTGTCAGATTTCCCACAACACCCTTGGGCATCATGCTGATCTCCTGTTTGACTCGATCGTCAATGTCCTGCTGCAGTAGTTCCTTTGACAGGCCATCAGTGCCTCTCACAGAAACGGTTTCTGCACTTTCCAATACCACAAATCCGGTGTGAACTTTTCCGTCGGTCATGGCGAACGTCCACGTGTCGAAGCCTTGAGCAATCTTTTTGCTGGGATCAAGAATTGATTCCAGCAACTCTTCCTTCTTGTATCGCTTGCCAATATCGACAAGGTGAGGTCCCTTAGGCTGCTGGCCGTTGGCGAACGTGTGGCAGTTCACGCAGCTTTGAGCTTTGAATAAGTCTTTCCCTGCGTTGGCGTTGCCTTCCAACGGCATCACTTTGTTCATCACGTCAGCAATTTGCATGTTGGCGATCTGGTTTGGATTCGAGGGGTCAGCTTTGAGCAGCTCGATGGCCTTCTGAGGTTCCTGCATGGCGGCAATGTCGGCAGCGCTGATTCCGTCCAGATTCACCACGTGCCTCTTCAGTTGTTCGGTAATGTGAGTGGCCAGAGATTTGTTCGGCTCGGCCAAAGCCACCTTGACAGCGTCGCCGATGCGATCCGATTCGCTCCACTTCTGTCGGTCGTAGTACGGGCCGGTTGTGTCTGGTCGAGTTCCCCACCACTTGGGACTGTCGACAGTGAATTCACCTTCTTGGTGATAAAGGCGAATCAGCGTTGTCCAGATTTCGCTGCGAAGGGATTCGTCTCGCGATGTGCTGAGCACTTTGAACAGCCCGTCGATGGCGGCTTTGCTATGCATGGATTTCAAAGCCCACAGCGCACCGGCACGATCAGGACCGCCGAGCGCGCTAATGCAGGCATCGACGGCGTGTATTTCAACCAGAGCCTTCACGGCCAGATGTGGGATCACTCGTTCGGAATGCGGCAACCGCCAGTCATCGGCGTCAGCATCAGAATTCTGCGTCGCGTTGGCCTGAATTGTCAGCGGCAGCAGCGCTTCTGCGTACGATGTGACTGATTCCGCAAGAGGACGTGTACCATCGTTATCGGAAATCACCCAATTGTGTTCCATTCCATAATGAAGCACTCGACCCAGCCCAACAATGGCGGCCACTTTGACTCGATCGTCTGCGTCAGAAAGAAATCCGACCAAAACGTCCGGGCGAGTCGCTTCAAGTTCAGACGTGCGATCGGTCAACGCTTTCACGCAGGCTTCTCGAATCGTCGCGTCATTTGCAAGCTGAATCAGTTCCGTGGTGGCTTTAACGCCTTCAGCCTGCTTTAGTGTCCACACAGCCGCGACTCGCGAATGCAGCGAAGCGTCCGTGTTTTTAGCCAGTGTGATCAGCGAATTTGAGATCTCAGATTTCAGATCCGCCACGGCCCCATCTGTCCGCCGCAGAATCTCACGCTGCACATGCAATCGCATTGCATCGGACGGATGGTTCAGCAACTCCACCAAAGAGGCGTTTTCCTGCAAAGCAACTTCAGGCACCGGATGCGGCACGAAATCGATCGGTGTTATCATGGCGACGAAGCCGATGTTGGGTCCATCATAAGCGAACTGGCCATTCTTCCAGCTGCTCACATACATGCGGCCACTGGCATCGGCGTCGATATCTGTTGGGCGAGGCAATTGCAAAAACGTGTCCTGCTGAGCATCAAATGTGGCACCGTTGGCGGGCAGTTTATGGCTGAACACTTCGCTGCGACCCCAGTCACAAGTCAGCAGTATGTCGTTGTAAGGTGCTGGCCAGCGGTCGTCCTGAAAGTACATCGCTCCGCAACCAGAACCACCGCCGTAGTCTGCCAAAGGCGGCATGATTTCTTCGGTGAAGTTCTTATACAAAGACGGATAACCATAGTTGGCCGTCTGCATCACGTGAGACAACCGGATATCCCAGCCACCGCCGTCGTTGGTGTTGTCTCGCGTGTAAACATTCATCAGCGGATCAATAGCAATGTCAACAATGTTGCGTTGGCCCCAGCTATAGATTTCCATGTCACTGCCGTCCGGGCGAATACGGACGACTCCACCACCGCGTTTGCTTAACGTTGTGCCATCCTTTGCGACAGCCTTGTTGAACCCGAAGTCACCGACGGCGATGTAGATCCAGCCGTCGATGCCCATGCGAATGCCGTTGGTTGTGTGATCGGCACCACGTTTATTGACTTCTTCGGTACTGATGCCTTCGATCAGAACTTCGCTTTCATCTGACGTACCATCGCCGTCGGTGTCGCGATAAACAGACAGGAAAGGCGGATGCAGCACCCACAGCGAACCGTTGTCGTAGAAGAGCCCTCGAGGATGATCCATCTTTGCGAATTCGTTGATCTGATCGGCCTGACCGTCGCCATCGGTATCGATGCATCGCAGTACTTTGCCTCGCCCCGGTTCCTTACCCAACGAGCCCTGTTCGTCAACGCCCACAAACACTTCGCCCGTGGCGGCGGCGGTCAGACAAACGGGGTAGTTCACTTCTGGTGGAGACGCAAACATGCGAACATCGAAACCATCCGGAGCCTTCACGTCGCTGATGGATGCTGACGGTTTCGGGCCGTCGCTTTTCGCTGACTTCGGAAGTTCGGGCATGTCTCCGGGATACGCTTCGAATTCCCAGATGGAACCCCAACCGTTGGTGCTGCAGCCCAGAAACGTAGTTTTCAGATAACGAGTGTCCGGTGAATCCACCGCGTGAGTTCTAATGCCATCTTTGCTGTCGCTCTTCGATTCATCGACAATGGTCTTCCACTGTTCGCCATCGGCAGACGCTTCGATGGTGTACCAATACGTCGATCCTTTGCGGCGTTCCCAGTGCAGACGCAGATTCTTCACATGAATGGCTTCGCCCAGATCGACCGTCACCCATTCGTTGGTCTGCCCTCCATCGGGGCACCAGCGAGTATCCAAGCGACCGTCGGTGAGGTTCTTGTTTTCGTTGCCGCTTTGAGTGCTCTTGGCGCTAACCGACTTGCCCAGAGCAAGATTGCCGTCGCCACAACATGTTTGCAGCAGCGCTGCGGCATCCTGTTTTTCAATAGGGACAGCGATTAATGCTTTGATCTCTTCGTCGATCTTCTCAGTGGAAGGTGTGAAGTTTGCTTCGATGTCTCGGTCGGTTGCCCACAGGATTGCTCGAGCCATCATGTCGAGATACTTGGGTTCGGCCATAGTTTCGTTGTAGTGACCCATCGTGCAGCCGAAGACCTTCGTGCCTTCCCTGCGGTCGCCACGAACGTTACCCTTCGAACCGTCCGTGCTGTGATCAGCAGTCCCCAAGGAAAGCCGTTTTTCTGATTCCGAGCGGGAGCTCGTATCGGCGTCAAGGGCCCGGCCCTTGTATTCGTTGGTCCAGACGCAAACCTGTGGCATGCCATCGGACTGACGATTCGCCTGAGCCAGCGGTGTCGCCGTATCGAATACCTTCATGCTGTGATACAGCTCGCCCTTCGGAGCCACAAACGTCGGACCGAAGTCCTTCATGATCGGATGATCGGCCTTCACGTTATCCGCCGAATAAGAATAGTGCGGCCCGTGCCCCGGCGACTGCATGCCCACGAATTCAAACCAGCGATCATCGCCCGTGCGATAACAATGCATCGCACAGTGGATCAGAATCGCCGGCAGCCCTTCTTTGTGAGGCCGCAAAATGCCATCAACAAAGTCCAGATCCTTCACATCACTAAAGCATTCGTTGTGAACAACGATATCAAAACCGTCTGCCCAGTTGGGATCTTTGTACAACGGCAAAGGCGTGTTGGTGGTTGTTCCGCCCTGATGCACGACCGTCCAGCGCACGTTGGCTCGAGCGGAAATGCCGCGAGTCAGAATCAGCTTCTGGCGATCATAGTCGTGGCAGCAACCACCAGTCACCAACAACGCATGAATGGGGCGGTCAGACGAGGCTTTTTCGCTCAACTGCGCGACAGCTGATTCACCAGCCTGAAAAAAAGCGACAGTAGACGACAACAGAACCAGCAGAAAGGAAACACGACGCATGGCGGAAGAAGCTCGATTTGGTAGGAAAAGTGAATCGCGGGCGAGAAAGCATAGCCGAACGCGATATCGATTTCACACCATAATCTTTTAACGCACGATCAAGTCACAAAATACCTAACAAGGGCTCCGCCCTTGACCCGGTGGCGTGGCGTGCCGGACGACGTGGAACGCTTGAATCGCCGAGCCGCTCCGTTGTCGCTACGGACAACATGCTCGCATCGTTTTCATTAAGACTCTGACAACAAAAAACAACCATTGCAAAAAAAGTCCACGAATCGCTGAAGCCAGCATATAGACACGACGGCCCAGCAGCATGCAGAAACATGGCCACACGCTGCAATGACCATTGCGCAGCGGCAGCGGAGCGGCCCGGCGATTAAAACATCCCACCGGCTCTTGCACGCCATGCGAACGGGTAAAGGGCGAAACCTTGGTTAAGTTCGACGATAGAAGATCCGGTATTCGGTATTTTCCACTGTCGTTTCCGTGCCGTTTACCTGCCCGGTTTCGACGGAGCGTTTTCCGTTTTGCTCGATGGTTGACCCGTGGTCCACATGGTGGTGAGTCGTTTGGCCGACTACGGTTTCTTCTTCGCGTTCGATGGCGTAGCCAGCTGGAAAATGCTGTTGCATCAATTCGACAGCCTTCTCGCGATGGCGTTCGCTGTTCGCAGGAATCGCCACGACTCCGGTGCTTGCATCTTTCATCACGTAACGAGCCGAAGCGCAGCCGCTGACAGTCAGCAACAGCATTATGGTCGCGGTCAAAGCGAGAACCCGGCCCTTCATAAAGTGGCACCTGTCAGACGAAGTGGAAGATCGAAAAGGCGAGAATAATTCATCCCGCGAATCGAAGAAACACCACTTTGCCGAAGACGCAGATACTGCCGAACCAGGCTTCGCGATTGGCCTTCGCTTACTTTCCGACAACGCCAATATCTGCTGCTGAGGCCCAACGTCCTTTGTTAACTTCGGACAGAATCCGCAGCTGCACGTAGCGACCGGATTGCGGCACATCAAAGTCGACCGGCTGGACGTTTTTGGTTTTGGTGAATTCAACAGAAGCCGCGACCGCCGCGTCGTCAAGTGCTTCGGCAATTGGTGCAACGCGAACTTCTGTCTTGCCGAACGCTCCGTTCCAACCTTTGTCCTGGCGAGCCAGATATCGAATACCAGTGACTTCGCGAACACTTCCAAGATCGATGACCAACTGATGCGGATGCGAGGTTGGTGTCGGAGTGAACTGGCTGTGCCAAATCGTGTCTGGATCGCCGTCGATGGCGTACTGAGCGAACTTGTCGTTGCCCTGATTTTCGCTGCTGAAACTGTGCAACTTGATTTGTTCAAACGGAATCAGATTGGGATCTTCAATCAGGCTCACGTTTTTTCGAGCACGTTTGGGTTTTGGAGCATTGCTCGGATTTTTGAAGCCGAATTTCGCCTGACGATCACGCTCATGACGGGTGCGAGCTTTGTCAAGATATTCACCGGCCCGCACTGGTTCGTGAGATTGTTCTGCAAACGTTTTCATGCGAGCCACAACGTCTGCATGCTGAGCCGCCACGTTGGAAGTTTCGCTGACGTCGGTGGTCAAGTCGTACAGTTCCCATTCAGTATTGGGTTTCGGTTGCAGGCCTTTCCAGTGATCAATCCGAACCGCTGTCTGTTGACCGAATTCCCAATACAGAAACTCGTGAGACTGTTGATCACGCCCCGCTGCTGCCGAACCCAGAAGTTCCGGAACAATCGACAGACCATCGTTTTCGGGAGCGTTCGCTTTTGTCAGTTCCGCAATCGTGGCCATCATGTCGGGCTGGTAAAACAGAAAATCACTGACTCGCCCAGCTTCAATCTTTCCTGGCCATCGCACCACAAACGGAATCCGCAAACCGCCTTCATACAGGTTGCCCTTGCCGCCTCGAAATTCAACGCCGTTAACAGGATTGACGTTGGGCTTATGAAAGCCTCGCACGTGTTTAGGACTCTTGAAGCGATCCTGACCGCCGTTATCTCCTGTAAAGAACACGATCGTGTTGTCATCCAGATTCAGTTCCTTCAGCAGGTCCAGAACTCGGCCAAGATTGTTATCCACCATGGTGACCATCGCCGCATACTTTTTGGCTTCCGGATCAACACTGGCATCCTTCATCCACGCGTCATTCTTGTACTGATCCCATGCCGGATCGTCCGCCGGAATGTCGTACATTCCGTGAGGTGGCGTGATTGGCAGATAACAGAAGAACGGCTGATCTTTGTTTTGTCGGATGAACGCTTCAGCTTCGTCCATGATTGTGTAGTGCGAGTACGTCTGACCTTCTCGCCCGCCATCGTTACCTTCCAACGGCACTTCTTCACTGTTGCGAATCAGATAAGGTGGGTAAAACGAATGAGCGTGAACCTGATCGTAATAGCCATAAAACACGTCAAACCCGTGCTTTTCCGGAACGCCTGTCGAATCGCGTCCACCGCATCCCCACTTGCCGAAGCCTCCAGTGGCATAGCCACGTTGCTTCAGCATCGATGCAATCGTCGGCTCATTAGCTCGCAAAGGACTGCCCCCATCGTTTGCTCGAACGGAAGCATGCCCTGCGTGCTTGCCTGTCATCAAATTGCATCTCAAAGGAGCGCAAACGGGAGCTCCGGCCAATGCCTGAGTAAACCGAATCCCTTCAGTTGCCATTGCGTCAACTCGAGGCGTGCGAATCAGCGGATGGCCCATATGAGACAGCTCATAATAAGCCAGCTCATCCGACATCATGTAAACGATATTGGGCCGGGAATCGGCGGCCTGACATACACCAGCGGCAAATGTGATCGCCAGAAAGAACAAAGAGATTCGGCATGGTCGCATCAATACGGCCTTTGTGGATCAAATGGGAGAAGACATCAGAAGCACTCCGCAATCAGCAGAGTCGATCCGTATTCTCACAGAAACCACACAAGACGCAACGTTCAACGCAGAATTCAACCACCCCGTAAGACCCCAAGGCTATGGAGGCGGTATGTTGACTTAGTGCCGGAGCGACGGCATATGATAGCCTCGGACTTTAGTCCGAGGTTGGCTGTAGCTAGCAGCGTGTCCGGGAAGCCATTCTTTGTTGTTGCCAATGGCGTCTGAAAT
>CALFSX010000091.1 GCA_937916515.1 uncultured Planctomycetaceae bacterium
TTAGTTGACTGGTGTTGGAGCGGATGGATCAGTGACCGGCGAAACTGGGCTGGCTCCCACAATGATTTTGATATCAACTTCAGCGTTGATGGGATCGTTGGGTTGGCCTGTGTAGTTCATGCCGAACTTTGTGCGATCGACTTTGAATTCGCTCGTCAGCGAAACCTTGCCATCAAACACTGCAATCGTTGCGGGGAACGAGATTTCGGCAGACTGGCCGTGCATGGTCAGCATTCCGGTGACAGTGGAATCTTCGATTTTTGTTGACTCAAACTTCATTTCAGGAAATTCCTGTACGCTAAAGAAGTCTTCGTTCTTCAGGTGACCGGTCAGGCGATCAGCATCGGAAAACAATGAGTCTGTCTGGATGACAACCTTAATGGCTTCTGCAGCGTTTTCTGCCAGAGTGATTTCACCGGAAATTGCTTTGAAGCCGCCCGAATGATTGTCGCCGGATTTCTTTGTGCCCGTGAACAGCACTTGAGTGTTTTCGCCTGTCAGCTTGAAGCTTTCATGGGCGTGGTCGTGTGCAGTTGCATCGCTGTGTGCGGCTTCCTGCCCGTGTCCGTCTGCTGATGAGTGCATGTCGTGTGACGCATCCGATTCTACCTGTGCGGTTGAATCGGCGGTGTCATTGCTGCATCCGGTCATTACAAAAATCATTAACGCCGTCAGTGAAAATACGCTTCGCATGGTTGCCTCTTATGTTCTGACATTGGCCAGACAAATTGTTCTGTGTTCTGTCGCCGGAATCGGCTACGTCAATCGGCAGTTTATGAAGATTAGGGTCTGATTGCGATTCAACCGCGATACTGGCAAGAGGCGTTGGCGTAGAGGTTTGGGGGATTTTTACTGAAAACTTCGAAGTCCGACGTTCTTGATCAGTCACTTAAACGGCCAGTGAACGTCGTGCGGATTTCATTTTGAGTGTTTCCACTCGCGGCTAAGTGGTTTGCCGTCGAACTTCTGAGTCGCACTCATCGTGTTAAACGGTAACGATTAAATCGACTGTACCTGTCAGTCCGGTGTGTCCGATTCCACCGATATGGAAATCATGGGCAAACAACTGGATCTTCTGAAACAGCTGACCACTGCCGCAGACATGCGTCAAAAAGTGGTGAGCCAGAATATCGCAAACATCAATACTCCGGGCTACAAAAGTCAGGAAGTGAAGTTTGAAGATGCACTTGTAGAACAGCTTTCAAAGAAGAACGGTTCCGTGCGGTCGCCGGCAAGTCCGGAAATTGCGGCGGTACAAAATCTGACCATGCGAAACGATGGCAACAACGTGGATTTGGATCGCGAGATCGGTCAAATGAACAAGAACGCTCTGTTGATGCAGACCTATCTGCAGTTGATGGGAGCGGAAATGAAAATGATGCGGCAGGCAATCGATGGCGGCTAGTCTGCATGGGGAGAACGTTGAGCATCGCAATCAGGCAGTGCTTCAACAGGGTGCGTCAAACGGGTCTGCTGCATGATTGCAACAGCGAAGTTCCTGGCGGCTTGTGGCGTTCATTTGTTACGCATTTGTGTGGGGGGATTTCTATGTCGCTATCAAACATCTTTTCGGGTATGCAAGTCAGCGCTTCCGGCTTAAGCGCAGAACGCATGCGGATGGAAGTTGTCGCGAACAATATCGCCAACGCTCATTCGACAGGTGATAAACCTGGTATGGCCTATCGGCGGCAGCGAGTGAACTTTGCTTCAGAAATGGATCAGTTCATGGATGCCGGGGCGACCGGTATGAAAGGCGTGAAGATTCTGGGGGTCTCCGAAGACCCCACGCCTCTGGAAACGATCTACGATCCCGGCAACGCGGCGGCGGATGAAAACGGAATGGTGGAACTTCCGAACGTTCAAATTCCAATTGAAATGGTTGACCTTGTCACAGCCAGTCGCGCTTATGAGGCCAATCTGAAGTCTTTGCAAACGTACAAACAACTGGCAGAACAAACACTGTCTCTTTTGCGAGGCATTAGCTAATGGACGTTTCGGGAATTTCCGGCGCGGGCGGACTTCAGCAGGGGCGCTTTGCGCCTGCGGCTGGCAGTCAATCGCCGACCGGGGATTCTTCGTTTGCCGACTTGATTCAGAATCTTGTGGAAGGCACGAACAAGGATCACGCTGATGTACAGCAAAGTGTGGAAGACCTTGTCTCCGGAAAGTCTGACGGTATCCATGAAGTTGTGATGACGGCGTCGCAGGCGGAACTGTCGTTTCGGCTGATGATGGAAATTCGCAATCGGTTGATCAGTTCTTATCAGGAAATCATTCGCATGCAGGTTTAGAACCTGTTCGGAAGCTTTTCTGACAGCTTCTCATTTAAACAACCTTTGGCAGCAAAGGCGGCCTGTACGACATCGACGCTTAGATCAGAGTCAACTTTTCGGCTCAATAAACAAACTCGCACTGAAACGCAGAACACGAATTGGACGGACGGCACATGTTGTCAGCCTTGCAGGAACAACTCACAAATCTTTGGAAACAATGGAGCGTACAGCAACGCGTTCTGCTGTCGTCTGCTGCTGCGCTGTGTTTGGTTGTTGTTGCGGCAACCGTTTACTGGGCAACTTTGCCAGACTTCGTTGTGATGGCGAACGGTCTGTCTCCTCAGGAAGCAGCGGAAATTGTAGGCCTGTTGGAGACTCAGAAAATTGAATACGAACTGAATTTTTCCGGTTCCGCGGTATCTGTTGCACGCAGCGACATGAGCAAAGCTCGCCTGGCAATGAAGGATGTGTGGGATCCCAAAGTTGAAGAGTCCGGCAACTCGTTCGGTGGGTTTCCGGGGTCGCCGCAGGAAGAGGAAGATCATCGTACTCGAAAGCTGGAAAAACGGATTGCCACATCGATTGAACGAATCAAAGGCATCCGTTCGGCAATCGTGCATGTCAGCCAGTCGACGTCTTCACCATTTGTGATGGACCAGACGCCAACAACGGCGAGTGTCATTCTGGAACTGAATAACACTGTCCCCATGTCTGGCCACGCGGCTCAAAGTATTTTGACGCTTGTTGCCCGAGCAGTGGAAGGATTGACTCCTGAAAATATTTCGCTGATGGATACCGCTGGACGCCAGTTTCAGGCCGCGAACGGGATGAATGGCACAATCAGTTCGCACTTCGAACATCGCCAGCTTGTGGAACACAGTCTGGCCGCGAAGGCAGAATCGATGCTGGCCGAATTGCTGGGAGCAGGCAAAGCTGTTGTGCGAGTTAGCGCTGACATTGATTTTCGCGAAACGACGCGGTCAGAAACGACCTTTGATCCGGATTCAAAGGTTAAGAAAAACGAAACCATCGAAACCGTTTCACAAACCGGAGGATTGACGGGCGTGGGAGGTGCTGTTGGTGTGAGCTCCAATTTGATTCCGGACCTCAGTGCATCTTCAGCTAACGGTGGAACGTATAAAAAGGAAGTGAACTCCGTTGATTTTGAAAATGCAACAATCAACGAAACTGTTCGCGACAATCCCGGAAAAATCACTCGCATCACAGTGGCGGCAATTGTCGACCTTTCAAGAAACACATCTGGCGGCGACGCAGCGGCAGCCGACACAACTGACGAAAACGCAGCCGCTGCCGCAGCACCTGTGGCCGCGATTTCCAAAGAAGACGTTGAAGCAATCATCAAGCAGGCGGTTGGTTTTGATGCTCTGCGTAACGATGAAGTTCAGGTGATGTTTGCCGCGTTGGAACCACTGGCGCTGGACCCGGAAGTTTCCGGGATTGTATCCACCTGGAAGCAGTACGAACCAATGATTGATTCTGCTATCTGGGGAGTGGGAGTTTTGTTGGCGGCGGTACTGGGATTTTTGGCTTTGAAACGCATGACACCAGTTGTGATGACTTCAGAAGAACCTGGAGGGCTTACACCAGAGCAACTTAGTCAGGTAATGCAGCTGTCAGAAAAAGTAAAACAATCGCCGGACGTTGCGGCGCAGATTTTGTCGGTTTGGATGGAAGAACAACAACAGCAGCCAGCAGAGGAGCCCGCTTCGAAACGACGAGCAGCATAGTGCTTTGTCAGAGCCAGAGTTTTTAGTCAGGGGCCCTGCCCTTGATAGACAGCAGTTACGAAGACACGAACAAGATTCGATGAACGGTCACGAACAGAGTTTGGCTTTCCTTCGACTTCTTAGCGCAGATGCCGCTGAAGAAGTGCTTTCGCGCATGCGCCCGGAGACGGCGGAAATGTTGCGAACGAAGCTGACTGGTTCAGGGCGAACTAAAATCAAGGCCGGACAGCAAAAAAGGGTAATGGAGCAGTTTGATACGTTGTTTAACCTGCTGGGGCAGGCGGAAATTTCAAACAAGCCAGCTTTGGATGCTGTTGTAGAACCAATTTCGGAACCGAAGAAGCCGAAGCTTACGGTGACAACCGGCGATCCGATTAAAGACCTTGAATCTTTAAGTCGGTATCAAATCGCAAACGCACTAAAGCCTGAGCAGGCTCGAACCGCTGCGATTTTGTTAAATCAAATGTCGTCCACCTTGGCTGCGGACGTTCTGGCGTTGCTGCCGGACGAACAGCAAAGTCTGGTCATTAAGGAGCTGTCGACTGAACAACACGCTCCGCCAATTCTTGTGGAACGAATCGTGCGAGCTACGTTGAATCGCGGACGCAACATGCCCAGCGAACCGCCCGACGATCGCGATCAGATTGAACGATTGGCAGAAATGCTGCGTGAAGTTCCGAAGGCGACTCGTTCTAAAATGATTAAGGCAATTGCAGATGAAGACCCGGAATTAAAAGATCGCCTGCTGGCCAAGCTGTATGTCTTCACTGACCTGGCGACACTTGAACAGCACATGGTGCAGAAAGTTATGGCTCAGGTTGACACAACAACGCTTGTGACAGCTTTGTTTCAGGCAGATCAATCTTTACTCGACGCTGTGTTTGGAGCTGTATCCAGTCGGGCAAAAATGGCGTTGCAGGAAGAAATGCAGTTCCAGACTCACGTGCCAGAACAACGTGTGACGGACGCTCGGGAAATGATTGTCCGAGTACTTGGTGTTGTTTGCGAAGGAGGGGATTAAATCGTTGCCGCTGAATCGCAGCTGGTACAACGCCCATGTCCGAAACTCATGACAACTAACCTGCATGTAAAACTAAAACAATCTCCTGTCGCCGTGCGGCTTGCTGCATTGACCGGGAAAATGCCGCGCGCAGGTAAGGCTGGGTCAGCTGCCGAAGAACAGAAGCAGCCTGTCGTCGATAAGCCTGCTTCAATGCCTGATCAAAACGCATCGATTGGGCAGCAGTTGTTGGCGGTGTGTGAGCAAATCAGTTTAGGGATGGAGCAACTGCACGGACAACAAAAAGACCAGCTGGAACAGTTGCAATCAACGGCTATTGAACTGGCAATCGCAGCAACGGAAGCTGTTCTAAACGCATCAATCGGGGAACGTCGCGTTTCTTTGGAAGGCATCGTTAGTCAGTTGGTTGGTGAGCTGGGTTCGGAAAGCCCGGTTGCCGTTTACCTGAATCCTGTTGACGCCGTCGCACTGCAAATGGCGACAACTCGCCCGGATGTCTCCAAAACACTTGCCAACGTAAAAGTGATCGCGGCAGCAGACGTGCCTGCTGGAACATGTCGCGTTACCAATGCTGCTTCAACTCTTAAAACCGATCTTCAATCACGACTGAATGCAATTCGTGACCAATGGATGGAGTCTCTTAATGTCGCTCGGGCTGGACATCGCAGCGCTGACGCAGTCAGCTAAAGCTGCTTCGAAATTCCAGAAAGCCGGAGTCGTGACCAGTGCTCACGGACTTCTACACGCCTCCGTGCGCGCAGCGATTAACGAGTGTTGTCACATCCGTATGCCGAATGGAGAGTTTCTTACCGCGGAAGTTGTGGGGTTTGATAAGTACGAATCGCTGCTGATGTGCTACGACTCGCACGCTGGTCTGCAACCGGGGCTGGAAGTTGTCTGCACCGGGCGAGCTCGAAAAGTTGCCGTCGGTCGCGAATTACTGGGTCGAGTAATTGATGGGATTGGTCGCCCGCTGGATTCTTTGCCAGTTCCTGCCACAACTCGCTTTCGGTCAACGGTGGCTGGCCCCCCCTCGTCGATGACACGGAAGCGAATTGACACGGCTTTGGTAACCGGCCAGCGAGCCATCGACAGCCTGTTGACGATCGGCATGGGGCAACGAGTCGGTTTATTCGCCGGCAGCGGCGTTGGCAAAAGTACGTTGATGGGGGAAATTGCCAAATCGTCAAACGCTGATATCAACGTGGTTGCACTGGTGGGCGAACGCGGTCGTGAAGTGCGACCTTTTGTCGAAGACTGCCTTCAGGCCGAAGGTTTGCGACGTTCGGTTGTGGTCGTCGCCACCGCCGACGAAACACCATTAATGCGAATCAACGCTGTGCTGTCTGCCATTACAATCGCAGAAGGTTTTCGTGACGAAGGTGCCAATGTGCTGTTGTTTATGGACAGTATCACGCGTTTAGCGATGGCTCAGCGAGAACTGGGGCTGCTGATCGGCGAGCCACCAGGTAACCGTGGATATCCGCCGTCGGTGCAGGCGCTGATGGCCAGTTCGCTGGAACGACTGGGACGCAGCGATAGTGGCAGCATCACTGGATTGATCACGGTTCTGGTGGAAGGCGACGACATGGATGAACCCGTCGCTGATACGGCTCGATCAATTCTGGATGGTCACATTGTTCTAAAGCGTGAACTTGCCGCAGCAGGCCAGTATCCGGCGATCAGCGTGCTGGACAGTATCAGTCGCGTGTTCAACGAAATCACTTCGCGAGATCACCAGAAGGCATCTTCGGCCGTTCGTCAGTTGATGGCGACTTATGCGGAAATGAAGGACCTGATTCAAATCGGAGCGTACCAGTCTGGAACTCTTCCCGAGGTTGACCGAGCTATTCAGCTGATGCCAGCGGTAAAACAATATCTTGGTCAGGCTGTCAACGAAGCATCAGACTACGGTAGCACATTGCGTGATCTTGAGCTGCTGCGTTCAGCATGGCATGGCGATCTAAAGCGACCTGCCGCGGCGACCAGTGCAGCCGCAAATAGTCCGGCAACATTCACGCAGGGAGCAAACTGATGAAGAAATTTCAATCACGTTTTGCCGCCGTGCAACGACTTAGAAAGCAGGAAGATGCCGCCGCAGCAGCGATGGCAGCGAATGCAATTGCCAAAGCAGAATCGGCTCGACAAGCAGTGCTGAATGCGGAAGAGCAACTGCGTCAGACATTTGCGGATGCGCAATCTGCGATGAGCAAGCCAGTGTCTGCCTTGTTGCTGCACGTTGCTCGAAATCAATCTGCTGTTGATATTTCGAAGCTATTAGACAAACGCACTGAGCAAGCGGCTGCTGACGAACGACAACGTCTGGCGGCGGAACAACGCGTTGCCGCCTATCAGCAGTTGCAGATCGTCTCTGAAGCTTTGAGTCGCGATTTTCAGCAGCATCGAAAAACCCAGCAATTGCTGCAGAGCAATCAGATTATGGAACGGTTTCAGCAACAGTCTCATACCACAAAGCAACAGCAATCGGCTGCGTTGCGGCAATCCGGCGTTGCACCTCGAAGTTCTGCCGCCACAAATGTTGTTGCCGCTGAAACAGGAGCGAATCAATGAAGAAACTCATCACACTGGGACTTTACGGTCTGGTGGTATTCGCCGCTTCTGCAGCGTCTGCATGGTTTGTGCATTCGTCAAAAACGCAGGAAGAAGCGGACGTTGCTGAGGAAACGAATGCTGCTGAAAAGGACGCTAAGCCGAATCCCAGCATTATCAATCCTCGCACGCCATCAGAAGCCACAACGGACGAAGAAACACCGGTTGCCGTGCGACCTCAGAAGATGAACGTCGAAGAAATCGTTCGCGTCGGGCTATCGCTGAAGTCTCGCGAACTGGCGCTGAAGGAACGTGAACGATCACTTCAGCGAGTGGAAACTCAACAGCAACTGGTGCTGGCTGATATTGAAGCAGAACAGAAAGAACTGGAAGGCCTGCTGGCTCAGGCACGCGATCAACGAGCAGCTACGGGAGAACTGCTGAAAGACGTTCGGCAGGCTCAAATTGAAGTCGAAAAGAAAAAACAGGAAATCGACACCATTGAAAATCAGCCGGGAAGCGTCTCGGCCAGCAGCACCAAAGACAGAGAAGCCAACATTAAAGACCTTTCTGAAGTTGTGCAGGGACTGTCTCCAGAGAAAGCGGCTGGTGTGTTGAAGGAGTTTGCCAACAACGGCAAGATCGACACGGCTGTGGAGATTCTTTCGAAGCTGGAAGATCGAAATGCTGCTGGAATTCTGGAAGCCATGGACGACGAAAAACTTGTGAGCGAGATCGTCGAAAAGTTTCTGTTGGTGAAGCGTCCGGAACCAGCAGCGAAGCGTCGTTAGAACACCTGGCGATTACATAGGAATCAAGCCGACGGGCCCGTGTCTGCCGGTCATTTAGATAAAGAGTCGAATCATGGAATCAACTGAAATTGTTTCAATCGGTCGCGACCTGCTGATCACAACTTTGTGGCTGGTGGGTCCCGCTGTGCTGTGCAGTATTCTGGTTGGTGTCACCGTAAGTGTTTTGCAAACGATCACCAGCGTGCAGGATCAGACGCTTTCGTTTGCGCCACGAATTGTGTCTGTTGGTCTGATCATGTTGATTGCTCTGCCGTGGATGGTGCAGATGTCTTCATCATTCACAATACGAATGATGAGTCGCATGTTGCAGGTGACGCAATGATTACCGCCTTCATTCTGGCAACGGTACTGTGCCTGATTCGCATTTCTGCGTTTGTTGCGTTTCTGCCGCCGATCAGCGGAAAGAACATGCCAAATCTGGTAAAGATTGGGCTGTCTGTAGCCATCACACTTTGCATCGCTCCGCAGTATGCGGCTGACATTGTTCCTGAGCTTGTGAAGTCCGGAGCTCACCAGGGCTGGCTAAAACTAAGCATTCTGGCGTTACGAGAATTTGTTTACGGCGCTGCAATGGCGTGGATGTTTGGGCTATGCATGGTGCCCGTTCGTATTGCTGGCGCGTATGTGGCTCAGGAAATGGGGCTGACTCTTGGTGGATTGACTTCGCCAACTGATCAGCAGCCATCGAACGTGATTTCGTCTGCGCTGGAAGGGTTGGCAGTCACGTTGTTCTTTTGCCTGAACCTGCATCATATCGCGATCTCTTCACTGGGGCTGTCGTTTGCTCGTCAACCGATTGCTGGTTTCGATATGGGTGTCTTATGGATCAGGGTGTTGTCTGTTGTTTCGAAGACACAGCAGCAGGGACTGTTGATGGTTGCACCCATTGCCATCCTGTTGTTCATTGTTGTGGTGACTCTGTTAGCGACGATGCGGTTTGCTCCTCAGTTCAACTTTATGTCGTTTGGGATGCCCATGAGAGTCGCCGCCGGAACACTGGGGCTGGTGGCTTTCTTTCCTGAAATGTGTGCTGCCATGGGAGTCTTCATGCGGCAGATTGCAAATTACGGAGTCTTTTAGGTGGCTGAAGAACAGGAACAAAACGGCACAGAAGAGCCCACAGAACGCCGCCGCAAACAGGCGCGGGAGGAGGGTCAGGTTGTACAGAGTCCTGACTTTGCTGCCGCTTCGTCGATGCTGGCTGGTGCTTTGTTGCTGTTGTGGTGCGGTCCCTGGGTTTCTGCGGGGTTTCGTCGAGGCATTCAAATATGGCTGGCGAAATCGTTTGACGGCGTTTGGGATCCGATGCACACGCACTTGACCGCACGCTGGATGTCAACGGAACTTGTCATGATGTGTGGTGTGCCTTTGGGGATTCTGGCAGCCATCGCGTTGATGACAGCGTTTTCGCAGGTCGGATTTGTGCCAACCTTTAAGCCGCTGGCGATTGACTTTGAAAAACTATCTCCATCACGCAATTGGCAGAAACTTGTGTCAATTGATAACGGTGTTCGCGGTCTGTTGTCTTTTTTTAAGGTAAGCCTGATCGTCGCGTTTACGCTGATCTTTTTCTACATCCGCAGTGATGAATATCGAATAGCGGCGACTTCGTCCGTGTTACAGGTAACGTCGAATACCTGGACGGTCGGTTTAAGAATCTGGATCTGGTTGTCAGGTCTGTTGCTGTTTATGGCGACACTGGACTATCTGGTTCGCAGGTTTCGTCACGAAAAGAAACTGAAGATGTCTCGCGATGAAATTAAGCGAGAACAGAAAGAAGAAAACGGCGACCCACTGATCAAGATGGCTGCTCGCAGACGATTGCGAGAAGCGATGAAGCAACGTTCTGTTGCTGACGTGCACAAAGCGACGGTTGTGTTAACCAACCCTACTCACCTTGCCGTCGCCATTCAGTATGAAATTGGCAAAATGTCGGCTCCCCGAGTCGTTGCAAAGGGAGCCGGCATTTACGCGAAGAATATTGTTCGAATCGCGAAAGAGAACAAAATTCAGGTGATCCAACGCAAGCCGCTGGCCAGAGCGATCTACAAAAATATCAAAGTGGGACAGGATATTCCGCCGGAATTTTTCAGAGCGGTTGCAGAAATTCTGGCGCAGATTTATCGCATGAAAAGGTCGGCTTAGCAAAAAATCAGAGGCCGCGATTTTGTGTTCGGTCAGCACATATTCAAAGTATCAATTGTTTTTAAACACCAGCGGTGAAAATTAAAACGTCAGCAACGGACTGCTGGCAAACGTAGAACAGGGAAGGCAATTCAAATGGACAAAGCAACGCCTATTGGCATTATCCTTGGCGTCGGCTTGATCTTGATATCGATTGCAATTGGCGGCGGCGGGTTGATGCCGTTTGTCGATGTGCCGTCGATCATGATCGTATTCGGTGGGTCGATCGCCGCCACTTTGATTAACTTTCCTCTGGAAAAAGTGCTGAGCGTTTTTTCTGTGGTTAAGAACTGCTTCTTTGTGAAGCTGCCCACGCCCAAGGAAGCAATTGCTACGTTTTCTGAGCTATCCGCAATCGCCAGGCGAGATGGGCTGCTGGCTTTGGAAGCCAGGATGGAATCCATTGACGATCCGTTTTTGAAACGCGGTCTGGAACTTGTGGTTGGCGGCGGCACCAAAGAAGAAATAACCAATTCGATGGAAACAGAGCTGGCATACATTGAGCAACGTCACGGAACAGGCAAGAAGATTGTGGATTCCATCGGAGCGGCAGCTCCTGCGTTTGGAATGATTGGAACGTTGATCGGCCTGGTGCAGATGCTTCGTAGTCTGGACGACCCCAGTAACATTGGAGCCGGTATGGCGGTGGCGTTGTTGACAACGTTGTACGGAGCCGTTGTGGCCAACCTGTTCTGCATTCCATTGGCCGGCAAGCTGGAAACAAAGGCCAACGAAGAAACGCTGATTAGAGAACTGATGATTACCGGGCTGCAGTCACTTGTTGAAGGGCACGCTCCACGAGCAACGGAAGAACGTTTGTTGGCGTTTCTACCTGGAAGTCGCAGCAGCAGTACGGCTCAACAGGCCGCGTAACGTCGCTGGAGTGTTGAGTTGCAGTCACTTGCGACGTTGTTGTGATGCGGAGTTGGGGCGATGGCAAGAAAAGAAAAAGTCGATGCTGGCGGCGAAGATATTCCCGCGTGGTTTATGACGTACAGCGACGTCATTACGCTGTTGATGACGTTCTTCATTTTGCTGATGACGTTTTCAACAACGGAACCCGAAGAATTTGGCAAGTCGCAGGTGATTCAGTTTGGCGGCGGCAGTTCTACGGGAGTTGCTCGAGTAACTGAAATTCCGACAGAAATGGACAGCTATGTGGTTCGCATTCGTCCTCGCGCCAGTCGTTTCGCAAAAAACGGCAGCGAAATTCCGCCTCAGATGACTGACCCAGGATCGGAATCTCTGTCGAAAGGCCTGGACGCCATTGAGAATCCCGACAAGCTGGCTCAAATGCAACGCATCCGAATGCAGGTGCCTGTTGGGATTTTGCAGGATGGCAGTCACAAGCCAACATCATACGCAAAACGTACAGCTCGCATGCTGGGGCATCAGCTTATTGGCCTGCCAATTGAAGTGAGCTTTATCGCTGGCAACATCGACGATGCAGATATCTGTGTTCAAATGGCATCGATGATTTACGAAGCATTTGAAGTCGCGCCGGGACGTCTGTCTGTTCAGGTGACCGCTCAGGTTGCCGCAACTCCAGGCATGATCATGATTGGAATTGAACGAGAACGAAAATCTCCGGAATCGAGCTACTAGCGATTCGGAACTTTTGCTTAGCCGGTTTTGCTTCTGTTTCACACGGGCACCAACTTCACACGGGCATCAGTGCCAAAGCTTTGAAAGCGAAAAATCATGGCCCGAAAAAAGACGCCACCGAAGCCGCCCAGCAAGGCGTATCTGATCTCTTTCGGAGACACGATGACGGCACTGCTGGCATTTTTTATCGTATTGAATTCGTTGGCATCAGAACAAACGGGAGCGAATCTGCATTCCGGAACTGGATCATTTGTGCGAGCTTTCAGTTCCAGCGGAGGCATTGGCAACGCTGGAAACAAAACGGCCAGCAACGCAATTGACCTGGAAGAGTCCACTCCCAAATACATTGTTAACGGACCTGACGAAAAACAGGATCTCAGTCAGAAATCGACCGGTCCGGACGATGTCGATGACCGCCAACGCATCATTGACCGGCAGGAGGACGATTTTCAGAGGTTTCTTCAGGAAGCCAAAAGGCTGCACAGCGTTAAACCGATCGCCGACGTTTCCGGCGAAGTTGCCTTTGATGTACTTAACCGTTTGCCATCCGAAGCCCCCTACATGACGGAAGGGTTGCGGCAGATTATCCTCAACGCTGCTCCAACGCTGCGACGCCCAGGCTATTCAATGCGATTGACCGTTTGGGCTTCTATGCCCAGCAAAACGGCGTGGCTGAAAGCCGTCACAATTGCCACAGCCTTGCGCGGCGAAGTGAACGTGCTGTTGAAGGAAGCAGGAGTTTCAACTCCAATTGAAGCAGTTGGGCAGGCATGGATTTCGTCCACGGAGAAACGCCCCTCTGTGTCAGTGGTGATGCAGAAGCTGAAGATGAATTAGAGTCGTGGCAACAGAACGCAACGCAATGTCGATCGCCTCACTAAAGGCACTGTTCTGTGTGGGGCAGGTCAGGATGGTTCCGCCACCGGAAGTTCTGGCACGAACTCGTTGACCAACGCAATCAATCGATGTGCTCCCAGCATCGCTGCGGCGTGAGAAGGGTCGTCAATCCTCAGGTCACGTCGAGGTGTCCGGTTGTGTACCTCTTCGATAATTCGGTCGGTAATGAAACGGAATTTTCGCAACTTTTCACCGGCTTCGCGACATCCAATTTCATCATTGTCAACCTGCCGACAAAGCATTCGCAGAATGTCTACCTCCAGCGCACTCAGAACGTGCGGTGCAGGCGGAGTGAAATGTTGTGAATCAATGCGATGCATGTTTGGTTAACCAGAGTCAACGGGCTGCTGAACTGACATTCCCTGCCAGGTTCTGCGAACCAGTGCCACATATTCTATTATTCGACATTCAAAACAGCCTCACTTTAGCCAGCGGGCTGTTTGCGGCAGGGCATTTACCACATCACGCAGATGCGGCGGAGCCCTGAGTTCGAACGCTGCACCAGAAGAAACGTTTTAGTCACTTTGTGCTAGTGACAGTAGCGGCAACTTCGACATTGGGCGAGTGTTCGTAAGACCGCCATGGAGCTTCACGCACGGATTACGAAGCCGGATACATCTGGTTTCTCTGGCCTGCGATAAGTTGATCGTGGCGGGTTATGTTCCTGGGGATGGAGTAAGTGCATCTGAGGTTGTTGGTGTAAGCCATGTTGCGCAGGTAAAGCCCACTTCAGGATCAGGTTATGGGGCGCATTTTCAGCTTGATGCGCGATGAAAAATGAAAGCTGTGTCGATGTTCTGTTTGGTTGGGAGAACAGCAAAGCGAACCGTGAGAGCATTGAAAACGTCTGGTTGCCCGTAAGGTGTTGATTCTATTTTCATGCACACGCATTAGGCAAAATAAATGACCCCTACTGGTATTGTTTTTATGTTCAATCATTGAACAAGTCAGAAAATTCAGCGCCCCAAGTCAGGCCTGTAAAGAACTTGTTAGAAAAAAAACGAATAAAATGGTGGCGGCGATTGTTTTTTTGCGCAAGATTAACAAATCATGATCCTAGTCAATTGTTGAGTTCCTCTTTTTTCTCGTTTATTGAAAGCTCCGTACAAATGAAAATTACGAAGAGTCCGTCGATAGCGTCACAGAGTGTGACCCGTTCAAGGCGTGGGTTTACGCTGATTGAACTTCTGGTGGTGATCGCCATTATCGCAATTCTGATTGCTTTGCTGTTGCCAGCGGTGCAGCAGGCACGTGAAGCAGCACGAAGAACTCAGTGCAAGAACAACTTGAAGCAGTTGGGCCTGGCAGCTCATAACTTCCATGACGTCTACAACAGGTTTCCTGCAGGTAACTTCGCCGCACCAATCGACGTAACATTCGGCGGATCCGGTCCGAAGAATCTGACATTTTACGATCACCAGTTGTACGGTACTTTGCCACAACTGCTTCCGCAGATTGAACAGGCCAACCTGTACAACAATCTGGAAATCTGGAAGGGTGTTGATCATCGAGACGACAACACAACGACGGCAGACGATTACATCGTTGAAGGTGCGTTTTTTAGTGACGGCCCAACATGGGCAGCAGCTCAAGCCAAGATTCCCGCGTTCCTGTGTCCTTCAGACCCTCAGAAATCAGTAGCCCGAACTCTGGCTACGATGCATTATTGGCAGACTCCCACGGGAGGCTCAATCACATACTCTTACTGGGCTACAGACTATGGTTTGGGATCAACCAACTATACTGGTGTCGCCGGTCATTTCGGTCCAATCACTCGGCATGCCAGCTGGGCCGCTCTGAAGGGCATATTCGGGCAGCGAACGAAGACTCGTTTTCGTGACGTCACCGATGGCACAAGTAACACATTGCTGTTTGGCGAGCTGACAGGTGACGTAACTGCACCAATCGGCACTGCCGCCGCCGGCTCAAGCGATTTGAACCTGCACTGGGTCAACACTCCGGCCATGGTGACTGCCTGGGGACTGGGCAAGGGGACAAATCCTTATCGATTCAGCAGTTACCATACTGGTATTGTTCAATTCACAATGGCTGATGGATCTGTACGCGGAGTCTCAACGAACATTGATTCAAACACTTACAGATACCTGGCAGGTATGGGTGACGGCAACGTTATCGGTGAATTCTAATCAGAAGTTCGCTCCAGAGCCTGAACGAAAGTCCTGAGCACTCAGCTGCGATTTGCGGCTGGGTGCCATCTTATTTTTAGCAGACTGATTTCCTGCTCTTTCTATTTGATCAACCAAGCTAAACCTTAATAAGGGTCACGAACGTGAAGTTTATTTTGTCACTTTTCGCCGCTTTAGTTCTAGCCGGATGCGGTGGACAAGGTGAAGTTGAAATTCCAGAAAACCCAACTCCACCACCACCACCAGGAAGCATGACGACCGCTGACGAAGCAGGTGGTGGCGGTACTGACACGCTTAGCGTAAGTCCTTAGCTTCTGTGTACTTGCCATTTTTCGTAAGTGCAGAAATCTGGCAAATCCAGCAGATGCAAGGAAGAATTGATTAATTCTGCCTGTCTCGATTGAGGCAGGTTTTTTTGCGCTAATGTTAATACCATGCGATGAACAAATCAGCATTCGGGCCTACTGTTGCTTGCGGATCGGTCAATGAGGATCCAGAAACAACCGCTTCACTGATCGCTATTCATTAAAGCCATAGTTTTTCGAATTTTCGGGTCGGTCAAACCGCAATCTTCCTTTGGAAGCTTGCGGTTTTTTCATGCGCCATGGTTTGGTGTACGGCAACTATCGAGAGATTTGATGCATTTCCCCACCGTGGCTTTCTTTAGTAAATGCCTTTGCGTTCGACATGCCGCCGCAAAAATCAACATGTCGACTAGTGGCTTGGTTTCTGTGGTCCTGGGTGTGTCCTGCTTGTGGATGTTGCAGCAAATTGCAAACCCCAATGTCTTTCAGGAACGCGAGGACATTTCACTTCCAGTGATAATGTTCTACTGCGTTAAGGTATTGCAATTTGCGTGATCCGATTGCGGTTTCACTGCGTTTGACCATACTGTTGCGTATGCGACGAGGTTATTTACTTATGAATAAGGCAGTTCGTCGGTAACGATTGATTTAAGAACGGAGAGATGGATATGTCAGGTGGTCGTCCTACAGCGGCGTTTTATGTCGCAGTTTTGGCCGTGGTCGGCGGGCTCGTCTACTTTGCGGCAATGCAGGGGGGCTTTCTTGGGAAGCCGGCTGGTCCGGAAATTGACGAAGCAAAAGAGGTCGAGCCAACGCTTGATCCCAGTAAGATAAACGTCGGTGGCGGTGAAACCGCTGCCGAAGCCAGTTCTGACGAAGACCTTGTCACAACGGTTAAGAATTACAACTTCGTACCTGCCGAACGACTGCCTGCTGTAAAAGGCACTGCAGCGTACAAACCTTTGGAAGACAACACCGTTCGATTTGCTTTGAATGTGTGGGCTGGTTGGGCGCCGATCATTCATGCTAATGAAGGCTTCCAGCCTAAAAAGATCTGGAAGACTGCGGACGGTAAAGAATTCAAGGTTCACCTGATTTTGGCCGACAACCCCGTCGACATGCGAGACGCCTATGCAGCTGGCGAATATCACATTGGCTGGGCGACCGTTGACATGCTTCCATTGTTCATGGAAGGATTTGTGGATAAGGCCGGCGTGCCGCGTGATAGTCGAGTTATGCCTCGAATTTACCAGCAGGTTGACTGGTCGAACGGTGGGGACGGAATTGTTGTCAGAAACAACATCAAAACAGTTGCCGATCTTAAAGGCAAAGAAATCGTTCTTGCTCAGAATTCCCCATCTCAATACTTCGCGTTAAGCATGCTGGTCGCCGGTGGACTGCAGCCTGGCGATGTAAAGTTTCGTTACACAACCGACGCCTTCGAGGCTGCGGCTGCGTTTAACGCAAACAAAGAAATTTCAGCCTGCGTGTCCTGGGCTCCAGATATCTATACGCTGTCAGAACAGGACGGTAATCGCATGCTGGTCAACACGTTGACCGCCAACAAGCTGATTGCCGACGTGTGGTATGCTCGAGCCGATTTTGCACAGGAAAATCCAGACCTGATTGAAGGCATTGTTCGTGGCATTTTCGATTCGATCGAAAGCCTGCGTAACCAGGATGAAAAACAAAAAGTATCTGAATGGATGTCTCAGGGCTACGCGATTCCCAAAGACGAATGCATGGGCATGCTGGGTGATGCTCACTGGACCAACTTTGCAGAGAATGCGGACTTCCTGTTGAATCAAAACAACCCGTCTCGATTTGAATCTGTCTGGAATCAGGCTTATTACATCTATCGTCGAATTCGCTCCGTCACCCATCAGCCGGTTTCGTTCGACAAGGTGGTAGACTTCAGCATCCTGCAGAAGCTTGCCAAAGAAGAAAAATACGCTTCTCAGAAGAATGAATACCGAGTTCAGTTTGCTCCCAAAAGTACGGGCGAAATTATTGCGGAATCTGACGAAGTGTTGACGAATACCGTCATCATTCACTTTGCTCCCAACCGGCACGATCTGGATTACAAGGTGCTGAGGACGCAGGCGGATGGCACTCAGGTTGAGGAGCTGTACGATCCCAACGTGGACTTTGTGTTGGAAGAAATTTCCAAGCTTGTGTCGCAGTTTGGCGCGTCGCGGGTTCTCATAGAAGGTCACACAGATGCTTCAATGAAAGCTCTTCTGCCAGACGATGTGCTTGTGAAGGAACTGTCTGGCAATCGAGCCAATGCGGTTAAGGAAGCTCTTATTCGCAAGTACCAGCTGGATCCCAATCAGTTCAACTCTGTCGGCATGGGCTGGGATCGCCCCGCTGACAAAACTGACCCCGGCAATAACAATAAGAATCGCCGAGTTGAGATTCGTGTGTTTTCGGCGGAAGTCGAATAGCACAGTGTTCGCGTCTTGAAATATGTTTAGCTCAAAGCCCGGCGTGTCAGACCGCCGGGCTTTTTATTTTGGGTTTGTGCCTGTTTATGCTGACCTCATGGCCGTTTGAAGATTCGCCGGACACCGCGTGTTTTACAACTCGCAGCGTGCTGATTCGCCAGAAGCCTGTTGTCGTTGTGAAGCACGACGATGAGGACGATTGTTGGCACTTTCTGTGTGACGTAGATGTCGATGCGCTGGATGCTCGAGTTGTCAGTCTTCGTGAACTCTTACAACTTGCGCCAGATCTTGCAGAAGTCGCTAATCTTCCGCCAGGATGGACGGCTGTTCGCAACTCTCTCACCAGCGATTGGCGGCGATTTGAGACTGATGACGGTGAGTTGACGTAGGACGCCTTCAAAGAAAACTGCGTGGACTCTTCGCTACGCCATTAGTCACGGCGTAGCGAAGAGTGGCGACCAATCTGGTTCATCGCAAACAGTAGATTGGATTCGACACTTTCTGACGATTGCTGGAACGCCGGAAAAACGTCAATTCGGCAACCGAACGGCGGAGCTGAAAAACATTGTCGCACGAAGTTCGTCGAGTTCTTTGACCGAACTGATCTCTCGCGTGGTTCTGCGCCACCAGGCTGGTTCCGCTGCGGATTCGATCATGATTCTGAAGTCACCGTCAGCAATGGTGTCTGGCAGAATGGCGGCAACAACCCCCAGCTGGAAACGATCTTCCGGATAAATCGGCGAACGTGTTGCTTCCAAAGACCAGCGGTCCATGCGTATGGGGCACCACGGCTGCAATGGTGGCGGATCATCGATGTATTCGCTTATCTGTTCAGGTAACAGTGGCACTGCGTTTTGTGACACAAACAGTCGCACAACTTCCGGGCGAGGCGAATAGAGTTGCCATGACGGCCAGTTGTCGGAAATTCCAATCAGCCCAAGCAATGGAAATGCAACAATGCAGCAATTCATCGTAAGGGCCATCCAGCTTTCGGATGGCGACGCAATAGGTGCTTCGCTGGCCAGAGTGGCAGGTGTTGGCTTTTTCCAGAATAAAAGCGGCACGGCAACGATAAAGAAGATGTTCCATATCAGGACGGCGTTGTTATGGTTTAGTCCCCACGGTCCCAATGCTATCAGCAAAATTACATGAGCAGTCATCGCCAGAATAACTCCAGCCCGTCGCCATTTCGGGGCAAGCAGAAGTACGCCAGCCAGAATTTCCGTCAGCGTCATGCCGATGCATCCGAATGTCATCAATTGCTGATTGCGTATGGCAGTCGTTAGCCCTGACTGGCTTAATAAGTTTGTCAGCACTTCGCGACTCATGCCGGAATCAATCTCCGGCCCAAGTCTCGATAATCCGGCAAAGATATAAATGGATGCAATTGTAAGCCGTTGGCTGAATTCCTGTCGTTCAGGTCGCAAGATCAGGCATTGCAGGCTTAAGACCAAAAACAGCCAGTGCCATGGCTGCAGGCGATGCTGATTAAGTAACACCAAAGTGCCGCCCGTCAGCAAGGCAAATGTCAGAGCTGCGATTATTTTGCTGGTGGACGTTTGGGGTGAATGGCCGTTACTTAGCAGCACCAGAAAAAAGGTAGCTGTGCAGTTAAGTACCAACAGGAAAGTTAAAATCGCATCTGCACCAGATGGAATGGCAACAAACAGTTTCAGCAACGGGATAGCGGGAAAGCTGCTGGAACCACTCCACAATGGCAACGTGGCAGCAATCAGAAGGATTTCAAACAGCATCAGCGGCAACAGAAGCCTGTACTGTTGCCGCGTGGATGCCGAATTCATGGTTTTGTTCCGTTAAACTGTATTCAGCAGATCGTGCAAAGGCGGACAATTTGTGGACGGATGGCTGTCCATTCAATTCCGCAGGATTTACTGAAGTCACGTTGCCACGTTGTGTAGGCGGCGGACAACAGACTACAGGCTTTCAAGCCAGGCTGTCAGCAATGCGGGATACGATTCCAGGTCGGCTTTGTGCGACATCTCAGTGACGGTGTGAATGTATTTTACGGGGCATGCCAGTGACACGGTTCGCACGCCGGATCGACTGCGCTGAATGACCGCGCCGTCCTGTCCGCCGCGAGGAAGGATGGCTCGCTGGCAGCGGATTGAGTGTTCTGCGGCGATGGCTTCCATGTCTTCGATCAGTCCGATGTCGCTGATCATCGATGAGTCCATCACATGCAGTGCCACTCCATCGCCGGAAACGGAGACTCTGTCTTCATCCGGCACTCCAGGAGTCTTGCAGCACAGCGTTGTGTCGCAGGCTACACCAATGTCCGGGTCGATTCCAAATGCTGCCGGCATTGCTCCACGCAGTCCGACTTCTTCCTGAACGGTCCATGCAGCATAGATATCGCAGTTGTGATGTTTCAGGTTTTCAATCGCCACAATCTGAGCCCAGCAACCGACGCGGTTATCCAGACACTGCGAAACCACAAAATCACCGACTTCTGAAAACGGGCCATCCAATACAACCATGTCGCCAACCTTCACCTGGCTGCGTACGGCTTCTGCATCCATGCCGAGGTCGATAAAGAAATCGCCAATCAGTGGGACCTTTTTCTTTTCGTCGTCTGTGGCGATGTGGATTGGTCGTCCGCCCGGATTCATTACGCCTCGCAAGTCGCCGGTTGACGTGCAGACTCGAACCGTCCGAGCAAACAGGTTGCGAGTGTCGAACCCGCCGACAGGATTGATGCGTACAAATCCATTGTCGTCGATGTGGCGAACCAGAAAGCCGATCTGGTCCATGTGAGCTGCCAGCATTACCTTCAGAGGCTTTTCGGATCGGGCACCGTTGGCTGGCCTGGCTTTTCGAAGTGCAATCAATGATCCCATGGGATCGACGTGGATCTCATCGAATAAATTCAGGTCCTGAATATGTCGTTGGATCGTTTCTCGAATTCGATCTTCTCGACCTGGGACGGAAGGCGTTTGAGTAAGTTTGGCAAGCAGGTCCATGAAATGTGTTTCGTTGTGAGTAATCTGTTTGTTTGAGAGACGCGATTTCTGCGAACCGTACGCGGCCGTACTTTACGACCGAACAACAGTTGTTTCAGAACCGGCACCCTGTTGTGTGGTTTCCTGCAACCTGACTGTGCGTTTGTTGGGCGGAGCCGGACGGTTGCGGGTGGCTGGATCATATTGTTTTACGATCTGCGGCAAAGCGCAACATGATTGAAATGTTGGCGGGCACGATCCTGGGGAGGGGATTAGGGGCGGCGACTTAGCGATTTCTGCAGCGTCGATTCTGGGGCCTTTGTTCAGACTGCCCTGAATTTGCAGACGTTTTATATTTTGCTGCAAAAATTTGATCCAAGCCAAATATTTTGCCGTTCAGTCGGACTATCAGTGTGATATCATATCGGTATCATCATGGAATCACTCTTTTTACACAGGAAAAACACGATGACTCACGAAAAATCCTATGCTCCCATGTCAGGCTGGGTCGGCTTACTGCTGCTGTTTGTGCTGATTGGTGTGGGGGGCGGTTTGTTCATTCTGGGGGTTGCGAAAGAGGACCCTGTGCTGATTGTTCCCGGGCTTTTGGCTGCAGTTCCGGCGTTCATCATCATGTTTGGATTTATGGCGATAGCTCCCAACGATTCCCGCGTTCTGTTGCTTTTTGGCGAATACAAAGGCACCGTTAAAACGTCCGGTTTCTATTGGGTGAACCCGTTTTTTTCCAAGAAGCACCTGTCGTTGCGAGTTCGAAACTTTGAGACCGGATCGACATCGATCCCGGAGAAAAAGAATCAGGCGGGGCAGGTCATGGAAGCGAGTTCTCGCAGCGCCAGCAAGCCATCCAAAGTCAACGATAGCGAAGGCAACCCGGTTGATATTTCCGCCGTTGTTGTGTGGAAAGTCACTGATACAGCTGAAGCAATGTTCGAAGTGGATGATTACGAACACTTCGTTGAAGTTCAAAGCGAAGCAGCTTTGCGAGTGCTGGCAAGTCGTCATCCCTATGACAGCGACGACGAAACGGTATCGCTGCGTGGTAATCCAGTGGAGGTCTGTGATCAACTGCGATCGGATATTCAGGAACGTCTGGACAAAGCCGGTGTGCAGGTTATTGAAGCCAGAATCAGCCACCTTGCGTATGCTCAGGAAATTGCAGCGGTCATGTTGCAGCGTCAGCAGGCTCAGGCAGTTGTGTCTGCTCGAACCAAAATTGTGGAAGGTGCCGTAGGCATGGTTGAAATGGCGTTGAATCAGTTGAAACGCGATGGCATTGTTGATCTGGATGAAGAACGGAAGGCCGCCATGGTTTCAAATTTGCTGGTCGTGTTGTGCAGCAATGGGGGAACTCAACCGGTGGTCAACGCAGGGTCTCTGTACAACTAACAAGGGCTTCGCCCTAGACCCGGTGGCGTGGAAAGCGGCAGAACGTGGGACGTTTTAATCGCTGAGTCGCTCCGTTGTCGCTACGAGAAAAGAGCGATAATGCGCGGTGGACGTGCCACTTTTTTCGACGACTTATGGCAGGGACCATGATACACGTTGAGTGAGGACTTCCGGGGAATGGTGCAGAGTGGACAAACTTTCGTCTGCAAGTCGCATCGCGATTTGCGGCGCATGGGCAAATAAAGTTTCGTCGTTGCATTAGTTTAGTGACGACGAAACTTTTCAGCATGGATTGGCGAGCGAGATGGCCAGAGAATCATTCCTGTTAAGAACGGACCCGAAGGTTCTGGCGGCTTTGCGTCGCTGGGCGGATGACGAATTCCGCAGCGCGAACGCTCAATTGGATTTTCTGTTAAGGAAGGCGTTGAAGGAAGCTGGAAGAAGTCCGTCGAAAGATGGTCAGGTCCCTGAAGTTGGCGGCAACGATCAGGTAGATTCCGACGGGAGTTCAGCGAGCGGCGGCAGCGAATAGCCCTGTTTCGGTTCCGACGTTTCAGGAAGCACGGAAATGGCATAGGCAAACTGCAAATCGCTGTTTGGCTGATATCGCCCGCAAAAAAGCAACAAACGCCGCCCGAGGCGGAAGATTCCGTGAGAAAACGTTGAGTTTTCGCCAGTTTTACGAAGGCAGCAGGGCCTGAATCTGCCGATGTCGGACAGACCATTGCATTGGCTTGTCAAACGGTGACGAAGAATCTGCAATGTTAAGACTGCGAAAGACGTAAATCCTTGCGGTATAACGGCAAACGGCATTTGACGCCCGGCTGACCTCTGGATATGCTCCGCCGCTTCGAAAGCCAACTTCGTGCGAAGTTGCCGGGATTAAATCTGCCTCCCGTCCAAAGTGTAGAGTGCTGTTTGTTGGAGAACGAAAGCTCGAACTTCAACATTCACACAATTGTTCTGTTCAAACGCTATGTGACAAGGGCGTTTGAGGCGGCGGCTTGAAACAGCTGCCAGCAATTACAGGAGATCAGCATGGCTGAGATTGTCGTGAAAGAGATTCTGGAAGCCGGTGTACATTACGGACACCGTTCCAGCCGCTGGAACCCAAAAATGCGTCCGTACATTTACGGTCGCAGAAATCAGATTCATATCATCGACATCAAGGAAACTGTCCGCGGCTTGATCCGTGCGAAGAAGTACTTGCTGAAGGTTGCAGCTCAGGGAAGCCTGATTCTGTTTGTCGGTACAAAGCGACAGGCGGCTGCTTCTTTGGAAGAACTGGCAACCGAATGCGGCATGCCATTCTGCACAGAACGATGGCTGGGTGGAACGCTGACAAACTTCCGAACTGTTCGCAGTCGCCTGAAGCGATTGGAAGAGCTGGAAGAGTTGCGAGAAACCGGCGAAATCGAAACTTACAGCAAGAAGATGCAGTCCACTCTGATGCGAGAGTATCGAAAGATCTATCGCAACCTGAACGGCATGCGAAACATGAATCGCCTGCCTGAGTGTCTTGTTGTGATCGACCCAGGCAAAGAAAAGAATGCCGTCCACGAAGCTCACCTGTTGGGTATCAAGGTTGTTGCCCTGATCGATACAGACGCTGACCCGGATGTTGTTGACCTGCCAATTCCAGGCAACGATGACAGTCTGCGTTCTATTCGTTTGATTACAGAGCACCTGACTGACGCCATCAAGCAGGGCAAGTCAATGCGACCAAACGAGCCTAAGAAGTCAGATCCGGCGGATGAGCCAAAGCCAATCCCAACGATTCGCTAAGTAACGGAAATCCAGATACCCGGTCTCAGTCTCTGCGGCCGGGTTTCTGACGTAATTTGCCGATCCTGTTGTTGTTTCAATCTGCTTGACCCAATTAACAAAACGTGTGGGTTTCCAGGAGTTTCAGCAGGAAACTTCCGTCAGTTGATCGGCTGGAAGAAACCGGGAACCGAACCGTGCGGTTTTGTGTCCTGAAGTGTTCCGGCGGACATCGTTGACTGCGAACTGTTCAACCAACAGTGTGAAACTGGCAATTGAACGGATTCGACTTCAAAACGAACTGTCTTGGTTCGCCACAATAAACATCATTTTTAGATTTCATTGAACCCACTGTGGGTGAGGTTCAACTCGACGATCGGCGTAGGCTGATCGCCAAACTACAGGAGAGATGAGAGATGGCAGAAATTACGGCTGCTGCTGTTAAGGCGTTGCGTGAACGAACCGACCTTCCCATGATGGAGTGCAAGAAGGCACTTGTTGAAGCTGAAGGCGATGCGGAAAAGGCTGTTGAGATTCTTAAGCAGCAGTTCAAGAAAATTCAGGACAAACGCGCTGAGAATGCTACTGAAGAAGGTCGCATCTTTCTGGCCGTTAAGCCTGATGGTTCTGAAGCGGCTTTGGTTGAAGTTCAGTGCGAGTCTGCTCCTGTGGCAACCGGCGAAGCATTGCAGGCACTTGGTACAGCTATGGTGGACACTCTGCTGAATGGCGCTGGCGCTGATTCTCCGGAAGCGTTGATGAGCCAGACACCAGAAGGTGGTTCAGAAACTCTGCAGTCTATGTACGAATCGTTCGTGAACAAGATTCGTGAAAAGATCGTCGTTAACCGTGTTGTACGAATCAACGGACCTGTTGGTGGTTACATTCACCACGACTATAAGACGGGCGTTTTGTTTCAAGCGACTGGTACAGCCGCCAACACAGAAATTTTGCGAGACACAGCAATGCATATTGCTGCGTTGAATCCAACTTTCTGCTTTGAGTCGGAAATTGACGCTGCCGACGTTGCCGCAGAACGAACTCGACTGACTGAAGAAGCCAAGGCCAGTGGCAAGCCGGAAAACATCATCGAAAAAATCGTTGATGGTCAGATGACTCGCTACTACATGGAAAAGGGCGTACTGGTTCACCAGGCGTTCGCCAAGGATGACAAGAAGACTGTCGCCAAGGCTCTGTCAGAAGCCGGACTGGAAGCTGCTGGCTACATCCGTTGGCAGGTTGGTGTCGCCTAACAAGGGTTTTGCCCTTGACCTGGTGGCGTAGAATGCGGAAACGCGTGGAACGTTCGAACCGCCGAGCTGCTACTTTGTCGCTCTGGAAACTTGATTCAATGTGAACATGTTTGGTTCGATAAGAAGTCTAAGGCGTTTCTGATTTCAGCAGAAGAACCAAGCAGGCCGCTCGATAACGAGCGGCCTGTTTTTTTTGTGCGTTTGGCATGTCGCTCGCGCACGTCAAGCGAAGGCATACTTCACCACGCTCTGGCTGTCACTTTTGCAGAAGGCAGCAGTCGTATTCTTAAAGCCAACGGGGCAGAATTTTCTCGTCTTCCGCCGCCCGCTTTGAGGATTTCAAGGACCGACACGCCGGTCATAGACAATGTCAGTCGAAAAGCCCCATCACTGGATGGTATCTCGGCATGCAAATGGGCATGCTTGTGGAACAGTCCCCCAATTTCATCCCAGCTTGTCAGCAATCAAATCCGCTCAGATTGAACGTGCCGCAGACGCTCGCAACATTGTCGATATTCAGGTGTCGCTACACTTTGCACCAACTGAGTCGTAGAGTAGCTCTGAATAAATAGAAGGGTGTCCCGGATGCCCCACCCACGTTGTCGTTGACCGTATTAAATGGCAACCGAGACTTTGGTGATCATTCAGGTTCAAGGGACGGAATAAGGTGATGCCACACATGCCATCCGGCTCAGACGAACGACGGTCACAGCAACGGCGAGTTTTGCTCTGGTCCGTTCTGACGACGATTCTGTTACTACCGCTTTCGAATGCAATGTTCCTGAAGATCTTCGATGGCGGAAGTTCGGAGCTGAACGCCGTGATGTTTCTGCCTGTTCTGGCCTTTTACTATCAGGGATTTCTGACAGGGCTGATCATCGATACCTGCCTGATCGGCTGTACGTTCTTTCCGATCAACTTCGTCGTGCGGCGGATCTTCGAACGTCGTCACTTGAGCAGTGTAAATATTGAATCACATGAGTGCGTTGTCGAAACGCGTGCGCCATTATCCGTACGAATGCTGGCGATTGTTGACTTCCTCGTTGCGGTCATCATTGCGATCTCGGCGATCGACCGCCCTTTCGTAAGTCTCGCCGTGCTGGTACTTACGGGGCCGGTTGTGTTCGGAATATTCAACGTTAAACCATGGGGCTGGTGGGCCGGGATGATTTTTCACGGGCTGATTGTGATTGGTGTTCTGGTGGCTTATGCCGTTGCCATGTTTTTTCTCATTCAGGATTTTGGCAAACCAACCGGGCATATGGAGCTGATTTCCTCAAAAGCCTTTGCCGTCATGCTGACCATTTTGGTGGTGATCATTGAGATGATCGCTGTTGTTCCGCTGTTTGTTCTGACGCGAAACAAAACGCGACAATGTTTTTTATCAGGTCACGCTGTGGCCCCTCCAGCTCCAACTCTTGAAGACAGGTGAACGATGCCTCCCGAAGAACAGGTTCAACAAGTTTCCGTATTCGTCTTCCTTCTTCGCGGAGCAGGGATGCCACTGATGGCCTGGATACTGGGGTTTGGTGTGGTGTTTTTAATCTGGGGATTCATCAACGTAGTACGTGAACGTAGCCCGGGACTGATCTTCGCTCAGTCGATCCTATCGCTGACGCCTGCGATCTTTGCCGCAATCGCAATTTACTCAGCCGCCGGTGAATTCACGACCATGGCAACGTCAGCGGATCCACCAAAACCTGCCGACATCGCCCGAGTCATCAGTTATGCCATGTCATGCGGGTTCTTTGGAATCATCACAACGGTTCCTGCTGTCCTTCTGGGCCTAGTGGCGTTCCGAAAATCGGCGGCCCGATTGGCGGAACATGCAAACCTGGGATGTGAGTCAGATTTGACTCGAACATAGACTCGATTCACGATGACAAGTACAGAAACCTGAACAACAGAATTACAGCAAGCTTCGGAACCTTACTCAAAATGAAGCGAGCACTGTGCGCGCATGGTTCTCGTAGCGACAACGGAGCGGCTTGGCGATCAGAACTATCCACGTCTTGCCGCTATCCACGCCACAGGGGCAAGGGCGAAGCCCTTGTTGGGCAGCGTTGGCCGTACTCGGACTAGTCATACAGTGAGGGATTACCGGACTGCTATGAATGACGATCTGCATTCCTCCAATGAGCAAGACGACTCGGCTGAACGGCCGAATGCCGTCATACATTCGCCGGCAGGAGTTGGGAACAGCTTCATCGATTTGTTGAGCATCCAGCTGCGCCGATTTCTTCGAGCACTCTTGTTTATCGTTGTTGGAACCGTTAGCGGCGTCCTTGTTGGATTCGGGGCATTTCTGGTGCTGCAAGCGGTATGGGAAATGCTTTTTACCTGGCAAACTCCGACCCCGGTACGACCACGAGGCGGTGACCCAATCGATCGTTGGGCGCGTGGTTATGTCATGATGTTTTACTGCTGTATCGTCACAGCGCCTTTTGCAGCAGTCGGATTGTGGCTGGGTGTTCGAGTCGCGTTTCTGGGGCCCGTGAGTCTTCGGCAGCTGTTTCAGGAAATCGGCATATTGCGACAACGTTGTGTGGCACTTGTTTTTTCCGCAAGTCAACTTTGGGGCCGCTTCAGTCTTCTGCTGGCCGTGGCATTCTGGCCCGTCGCTTTTGGGGGACTGTCGAGCCTGGGATCTCGTGACAGCCCCGCAGGTTTGTGCGTGGTTTTGTTTTTCACAATCGCTGCGTCCACCGCGTGCGGTGCAAAAGGGCTGACGTCGCACCCCCGACGCATCGCCATCACAGGATTGGTTCTATCCGGCATGAACGCAGCCGTGTTAAGTCGCTTTCTTTATCAAATCGGTCTGGAGCGACCGCTGTGAAGACGAGTTCGCACGTCAGCATTTTTAACGATCGGAACTTTGGATGCCGGATGTTTGCGTGAGATGTTTGCGTGAGATGTGTAAGTGATTCGCAAGGCAGAAGAAAAAAACGTAATTCAGCGGTTGTGATCCCGCTGAATTCATTATGTGGTCGGAAATCGAGGCAAGTTTGGAGTGAAATTATGTCCGTAAGTCTGTCAGCAGCCCTGCCGAGTTACAGTTCAAGTCGGCTGCTGATGTCTACCCTCGCGAAGGTGACTATCGGATTTGTGCTGCTGACTGGTTGCAATTCCGAAACAGCCACAGTCAATGCCGAAGCGACAGCCACGGTAACAGATGATCCAAAGACCAATGCTGAACCGCAGCATGACGGGAAGTCTGTTGCGGAGTGGATCAAGCTGTTGGAAAATGGTTCCCCCGTGGAGCACGTGCAGGCAGTAGAGGCGCTGGCCATCCTGGAGCGGCAATCTGAGGCTGCCTGGCGGAAACTGCTTGACACTCTTCCATCTCCTGAAGATCCGCTAGCTGATTTGCATTACACGGGGATGAGGTATGTTGCACAGCCGGGCAGTGACGCGCTGCTGAACCGGCTGCGAACAGTTGACGGCAATGCATTTCTGATGATCTGCAGGATTCTGGATGCGGCGCCTCGCCTTTTGGCTATTGATCCAGAGCTTCTGCATAAGTCATGTGCGGCGATGGAATTTCAGAATGGTCACGGCGCATCCACCATTTCCAGTTTCCTGTTACATACGCAAACAGAGCACAGCTTGATGCGAACTGAGGTCAGGCGAATTTACAGCAGCGAGCTTCCGCAGGTACGACGCGTCTGTCTGCAGATTCTCGGAAGTCTCGACAACGCGAACGAATCGCTGGCGACGTTTTCCGCAGCCACAGACGACAAAGATCAAAGCGTTCGACTGGAAGCGGTGTTGAGTTTGCTGAAGGTATACAAGCAGGCACCGAACGCCAAAGCTGTCGTGCTGCTGCTTAAGTTGCTGCAGGACCCCGATGTTGTGGTCAGTTGTCTGCGCTGCATGCCGTTGGACAGTGCGGTGCCGCGAATCAAGTCACTGAAAAAGCTCTCGTCAGTCTCGCCTCGCGCCTGGCTGACACCCCATCGGATGCATCTCAACTCGCTCTGCGCGCCATGGGAACCATGGGCAAAACAACTTCAGCCGTCATTCAACAGCTATTGCCATTACTGGATCAGGCAAAGCTTATGAACGTCTCAAATCGCAGTGATGCGGTCATTGAAACGCTGGCGAAAATGGGAGCTTCTGCCACCGCGCCGTTGGTGGCTGCCGCAACAGATCCGGACTTCTCAGGAAGAGTGGGGGCGTTGCGAGCGTTGCAAATGATCGGCGCGGACGTCGATGATGTGGCCGCCGTGCAATTGCAGCCACTGCTGAAGGATGACAATTCCGACATTCGCGTTGGAGCCGCGATGGCCTTGGCACACATCAGGGGACCGAAAGCTGTGGATGCAGCCCTCATCCTGATCCGGCAGTCCCACGAATCCGGAACCGACGGAAGTATGGCAGAAGACGCATTGGTCCGGATTGGCGAACCAACGATTGAATTTCTCAAGGCAGAGCTGAAAAACAATCGGAGCGGTTCTCGTCCCGCATGCAGCGTGCTCGCCCGTTTGGGTTCGCCCGGTGTGCCGGTACTGATCGACGCTGTCTCCAACGGGCCGGGCCGCTATCAGGCAATAACATATTTGAGTGGTGTCAGAGGACCAGATGCAGAAGCGGCGGTGCCGGTTCATCAGTCAGCTGAAAGGTAAGTACACTCGAACCGTTGCGGCGGAGATACTGTCACGCATCGGCCCGGACGCGATCGAGGCTGCTCCCGCGTTTCGGGATGGTCTGCAAACAGTTGTGACCGATATGACTGACGATGCGTTTCAAATGGCCTGCGCGGCGGGATTGGTCAGAATTGCAGCGACAGAAGCGGATGTGGAACTGGGGGTTGAGGTCATCAAATCCGCGTTGAATTCAGCCGATGAGTCGCCGGGGCGATTGGGGCAAAGACGTTATCAGGCATACGCGGTGCTAAACCAACTTGGCCCGAGGGCAGAACGATTCATCCCCGAACTGATTGCCGGACTCGCCGATGCATTGGGGAATTACGCTGTTCAGATATTGCCCAGCATGAATCCTGCGGCAGTGCCGGCTTTGAATCAGGCGTTGGATTCGGATCAGGAAATTTCTGTCACGCGTGCCGCATCCTGTCTGGGAAAAATGAAGGCTGAATCGGGCAAAGCGATTCCAAAACTGGAAGCCGCGTGGGGCAGAGTCACGTCGGACTGGGCGAAGCAGGCGGTCATGTCTGCGGCCATGCACATAGATCCGGAGTCAGGTCTGAGTATCGCGGGCAAACAGCAAGCGGAGTTGGAGAGTGTCCGGTATTTGGCCAGGCAGCACATTGCACGGATAAATTACGTCGAAAACTAAAAGAAATGTCGCAAACGTATTACTTCATCGTTCTGCCATGCTTGACAATTTGTGGAACGATAATGGGTGGACTTGTTGGAATGATGAAGCGATAACGAGGTCAAATTCCTACACCAAGAGGTTCTTTTTGATCGACTTGGCGGTGATCTATTCCATATCACTGACGAGAGAAAAATTCGACTCCATATTGCCATCTGTATCTCCGGAAATTGTTGCGAAAGATAACAGGAGCAGGCATCCGCACGGTGCCGCGCGAGTTGAAAACGAAAGAATGCATAGTGACCGAAACTTCCGATCCGGAACAGAAAAATGCCCAACACGCCGCCAACGTCGCTGGCTGCGTCGGTGCCATGCTGGCTCATCCAGTTGCTATGGCATTGGCCTTTGCACATGGTTTTATTTACGGCGCAACTCCCATGGTGCACGGCCCGGCGCCGGCGTCCGGACTGAACGGTGGAGCAATGGCGGCTAAGCAGTTGCTCGTCTTCTATTTTTTTCGTTTGGCATTCTTCCGCTGGCAATTTCCGGTATTGGACTTTGGTTCGGCTACTGGCTGAATGAAGTTTTTGGAGGACGCCATCCAGCCGTTAAGAAATTATTATCGACACAGCCATCGTCCGGGTGGACGATCGCGGCATGGGCATCTGGTACTTACCTTGCGGCATATGCCGCAGGCCTGGCGTTGCACTGGTTACTGCGATTCACTCGCTATCCCATCGACGAGCATACAATTGGCCGCGTGACGCTTATGTATCTGGTTTGGTATGCTGTTATCTGGGGAGGCGGAGCAGTGTTCGCGTATTTCCGACATCACTCACTACGACTGTCGCTATGGCTGATTGCGATCGCGTTTCTTATACGTCTGATTCAGCCTTGGACACATTTGCCTCCGTACAGCCTGCATGCTGTCGCGGTGTGTATTCTGGTCTATGCGATCGTGACGAAACGTGTAATGCGGCCAGAGAAACAAGCTCAGAATCCCACAGCAAACCAGTAATCGGCTGCACCGGAAGTTCGCGGTTAACCGGTCTTCTTTCTTGCCCTGGCGACGACATGCGCGGCACTAAGTCTGCAATGTCTCTTCTCGACGATTGGACGGGGGCTGCAAATTTTAACTGCGTGTTACTGGTTCAAAATCGCCTTTTGGAGTTTGCGGTTTCCTGAGGTGTAACGCTACTGGCCCACTCGCACACTCAACGATGGCCTTGGCTCAGCAATCGAGTGGCCGCAATTGCCCTGGCCGGGGAAGTTTCTCTGGGTGTTGTCTTCTGGATTCTTTTGTGGACCAACTGAAGTTCTTCATCGCCCCAGCAGCCGCTGCTAACGGCTTTTGAATTTCATAGGAAAGGTAACATCATGCAGTAGGTCAATCTTCCCCAGTGCTGTACGCAATAGTGGCAAGCAGTACCATTGCCGTTTTCGAGGACTCATTCACGTTGGCTATCGCTGCAGCGTGCTGCGTCCGGCTGCATGATGGTCGTCCTGGTGAGTTCCTGAAAGAACTGATTGGGCCATAATCCACTGAACTGCATTCTGCCGTACGCTGTTTTTGCTTCTGCTGGTTAATATTGCGACAACATCGATGATGATTCTGCCGTGATTTCGTTTACTTTGTTGAAGTTGCCGTCATGACAGAGACTGATTCAGAACTCAATCCTACCGATGGACCATTATTGAGTGCGCGGCAATTGATCGGGATCGCCGGAATTGTTCTCGCTGTCGTCGGCGCATTTTCGCCGGTACTGGATTTCCGCGGAGCACCCCAGAGTTTCGTGACGGTTGGCAATATGGTCGCAGCGATCGTCCTTGCCAGTGGTGCTGCATCGGCATGGGCGATCAATATTCGAAAGCCGCTGCGACAGCTGGCGTCCGGCGTCCTGACATTGCTTATCGTTTCTGCTGACTTCGTGTCACTGTGGTTTCACGAAGTTCGACAGCCAGCAGTCAAAGGCTGGTTTGGGACTTATCAGACAGACTTCCATACCAGCGGATGGATTCTGCTGTTGCTGGGCGGAGTGCTGCAGGTTGCGTCTGGCTGGAATGTCCGCCGACAACTCAAGTCCACCTTGCAGTCGCTGCAACAGCCTTGGATGATTACCTGGATTTCACACTCGTACGGTTTGATCGCCTGGCTGTTTCTGTGGATGGTGCTGTTTGCTATTGGGCACGACGCCCCCCATGTTCGAGACATGTTTCGCCAATATTCAAATGAACTGTTGATCTTCAAATGTCTGCTATTGACGACCAGTATTGCATTTATCCTGATTAGCTTTTCAAATCAGAGGCTGCTGAACGCCACCAGACGGCCTTGGCCACGAACAGTTCACTTCTTTCTGTGGGGGCCGATGGTACTGGTCTTTCTGTTCGAAGTGGCCACTGCCAGTTCGCTGGGACCGAGTGACTGGATGGTCATCGCGGGGCCGGTGATCGCGTTGCTGTCTGTACTCTCGATCAGTTTTTCGAGGCACCGGCTGACCGGTGTCGTTAAGCGACCTCTGCCACGCCCCGTCATTCGGATCACATGGATGATTGTCGCCATGTTCGCCGTGCTGCTTTCGGTGCTGACTGAATTTGGTGAGTTCGGTGTGGTGGCCAGTCCTGGGATTGCCTTCCTTGCTCTTGCTCAGGCCGTGTGTTCGACGAATCCCCGGATCAGGCAAGGTGTCGTCGCCTGCAACGCGGTGATCCTCGTCGCAGTCGTCATGCTGCTGATCAGTGAGATTCCGCACGAGTTACCGAAAATCGCCGGACTTGCAGAGCATGAAGGAAAAGTCGTGTTGACACTGATTGGGCTCTGGTTGGTTTTTGTAAGCGTCGTCTTGCGGACGTACGAGCCTACCCTGATGAGCCCGAGCCCTGATACAGTGGCGGGAAGTTAAAAAGGTGATCGAATCACATTCAGCCTGAACCGAACTCCTGAAAAGAAACCGATGACAAAACAAATATCGAATTGCGGGATTTGGATCATGGCTTTGCTTTGTGTCGGATGTGATCCGCCGGAAAACACGTCGACACCGGCGTCCAGAGCTGCACCCGCTGAAAGAACTCGACCGTTCACTTTCAACAGCAGCGATGCGACATACTGCATCAGGTTCAGCCCTGACGGAAAAACACTGGCTTCGGCAAGCAAGGTCGTCTCATTGTGGGACGTGCAGACTCGACAGGAATCCGCCAGGCTCACCGGGCATCGCTATCCTGCCGTCTCATTAGCTTTCACTCCGGACGGAAACTTCCTGGCTTCCGTCTGTGACGACTACCACACAAAAAAGGGTGAGATACTCGTCTGGGACGTCAGGACGAAGAGTGTCAGTCGAACCCTGGAATCGCAGGACGTGTACTTCTCGTTTGTCTGTTTCAGCCCGGACGGCAAGACCCTGGCGTCCGCTGGTCCTCGGAATTCGATCACATTATGGGATGTTGAGACATGGACACCAATGCGAACTCTGGAACCTCATAACAATCCGGTTCACTGTGTGGAATTCAGTCCAGACGGAAAATTGCTCGCTGCCGGAGTGTCTCATTACAACCGCGAAACACAAAATGCCGAAGTCAAACTCTGGGATGTGGAATCGGGCGAAGAAATCGGAACCCTGGAGCATCGCTGGGATATCAGGACCGTTTGCTTCAGCCCTGACGGCACGACACTCGCTGTCGCAAATCCGGGGCAAATCATCCTGTGGGATGTCGAAACACAAGTGGAACAGAAGCGGTTCGAGGATTCATTTTCCAGCTGGGCGACGTATAGCCCGGATGGGTCATTGATCGCTATGCGTGGCCCGAAAGTCATCACACTTTATGACACCGAATCCTGGCAAGAGATCGGTCGGCAGGAAGTCGGAATCCTTTCAAACCAGGCATTCTTTAGTCCCGATGGAAAATCGCTGGCATGGGGATCTGTGGCGAAGGGCGAACCCATCAGGTTGTGGGATCTGACCCAGCTGAAGCCGCTGGGCAGCTCTCCATAAATGAGGAATCGATTCATGCCCAGTTCGTTAGGCTTCTTACGGAGTCAAACTTGTGCAGATTGGGTCGACGTTTCTGAGCGACAGTTCGAATCGCCGGATGCACAACCTCAGTAGAGTCTTGGATACAAGTTGGGCCGGCTTGTACCACTCACTCGCGCATGAAAAAGGCCGCCTGTCGGGAGGACAGGCGACCTGGGAATGTTGGCAGCTGAGTTGCCTCAACTACCAGCAGTGACTCCCGACGCAATCAACCAACACAAAAGTTTTGCTTCAAAGAATAGCGTTGTTCTAGTCGGCTCGTTCTGAATGGCCAGAACCAACAGCTACAGGCAATTTGCTTTAGCTGAATAGCGACAGCATTGTTGCACGGCAACCTGAAATGAAGCATGCCCTTAAGCCTTGTTGACCTAAGGGCACGCACACCAAAAATCAGATGATTTGGACTGCCAGTGCAAACAGCACTAAACAGCGCCCTTCACTGTCTTAACGATTTCAGCTGCAACGCGGTAAGGGTCTGCGTTTGAAGCTGGACGTCGGTCTTCCAACCAGCCCTTCCAACCAGAAGTCACTGTTGCCAGTGGAATTCGAATCGACGCACCTCGGTCAGAAACACCGTAGCTGAATTTGTCGATGGACTGAGTTTCGTGAAGGCCGGTCAGACGTTTGTCGTTGTCTGCACCGTACACGCTGATGTGTTCTTTGATGCGAGGACCGAAGGCTTCGCAGATCTTGTCATAGACAGCTTTGTCGCCAGCAGTTCGCAGAACTGTATTTGAAAAGTTCGCGTGCATTCCGGAACCGTTCCAGTCTGTCGGTCCCAGTGGTTTTGGGTGCCAGTTGATAGCCAGACCGTACTTTTCGCCGGTTCGTTCCAGTAGATATCGAGCGATCCAAAGTTCGTCGCCCGCTTTGGCAGCGCCTTTTGCGAAGCCCTGGAATTCCCATTGACCGGCAGCAACTTCAGCGTTGATACCTTCAATGTTCAGTCCGGCATCAAGACACATTTCCAGGTGTTCTTCGATGACTTCACGACCGAAAGCATTCTTGGAACCGACGGAGCAGTAGTAAGGCCCCTGAGGAGCTGGGTAGCCGCCTTGTGGGAAGCCCAGCGGCAGGTTGTGTTCTGGATCCCACAGGAAGTATTCCTGTTCAAAACCGAACCAGAAATCATCGTCGTCGTCATCGATTGTGGCACGGCCGTTTGATTCATGGGCAGAACCGTCTGCGTTCAGGACTTCCGTCATGACAAGCCACGAATTGCCGCTGCGTCCTGGATCCGGATAGCAGGCAACTGGCTTCAGCAGGCAATCTGATGAGCCCCCTTCGGCCTGTTGAGTTGAGCTTCCGTCGAACGACCACATCGGGCAATCTTCGACGTTTCCGCTGAAGTCATCAACGACCTTGGTCTTGCTTCGAAGGCTCTGTGTTGGCTTATATCCGTCCAACCAAAGGTATTCCAATTTTGCTTTCGCCATGCTTTTAAACTCCTCCAGTTACAACTGCTGTCTCTGCCGCATTTTCCGTGAAATTCACTGTGTGCTCTGCGGGATGCGAAACCCGCATTCTCCTGTTTTGTGGGTGCTTGAAGCGACGTCACACGCTGACGTCAAAACTAATAAAAACCTCAAAAACCAACTGCAGATTTCCATTGGGTGGATAGAAATTCACCACCTGCCTGCAAAATGAGCAACCATGCTAATCCCTTTGGCATGTTTTCATCAGAAGCCCTCGTAAAGCTCCGGAATCTGGTATAACGCATACGCTATGCCAATCAAACCACTTGGGCGGATTCGATCCCAGAATTGCAACTTGGTCAACGTTTTGACTGCGTATCTTCTGGCTTTGGCCCACCAATGGGTTGCTCTGGTCGTTGGTACAACCGGAGACGAAATTCGGTCGCCCGTTCTTTAGGCGACCCGGCGTTTAAGCAGGTCCAGCTTTTCAGCGGAACGCGGATACTTCTGTTGGTTCGGATTTACGCCAGCGGTTTGCATCTGATTGGCGAAGGTGAAACAGCATTGGTGTCGAGAGAAGACGCCACGCGAAACAGATTCTCTGCAGGTTAGAATCCAGGGCGCTCAGGACTTCACGGTTTTCGTGCTTCGAAACGCTTGGCTGGTTTCGCTTAGGAGTTCTGCTTCGCTGGGGCAATCAGACTCGCTGCGGCCGATCGTGAGTCAGCCATGCTTCAGTTGCGCCGTCGATTTAAGAACGTTCCTGACAGGAAGGTCCGCCAACGGTAGTGTCTGCTCACGGTCGAATGATCTTTGCTTTTGGGGAAGAGTTGGGTTTGGTCGAATACGTTCGCCGCAAGACCCAGTCGTTAACCATGAGTCGAATTGTCAGACGCTAATGTCAGGCGGCGACTTTTGTTGTGTCAACTGTCGCACTCAAAGTGCCTGGTTCCGGGTATCCAAATCGATCGAATGCTGACTTCAGTTCTTCGTAAGTTCGGCTGACCAATGCAGGGTCATCCTGAAACTCGTTTTTCTTGTACCGTCGCAACGAAGCAAGTTCGGGAAGTAAAGCCTGTTTTAGGTGGGTGGACCCTTCAAGTTCCAGGGTTTCGTAAGCAAGCCCCAGTTCTTTTATTGGATTCGCTTCCAGGTTTTCGTAGCACAGTTCGTGAAGATTTCCGTTGGGGATCAGGTCGCGATCCTGTTCGTAGCGTTCGAACGCAAACTGATAAGTTCCGATAATTTCATCTTCCACATTTTTGAAGACCGGTTTTCCCAACGTGTTTTCTTCAATCATGCGACGACGCAGGTGGCAGCCTGAACGAATGACGTGGTAGGGATTGCGGTGGATGTAGATAAACTTCGCATCCGGAAACAGTTCCAGCAGCGTTTTAACGTGGAAGGTGTGAAACGGAGACTTCAACATGATTCGCTTCTGCGATTTATATGTCATCTTCTTCAGCAGATGTACCAGGCACGTCTTGTAACGTTCCAGGTCGGAGGTCGGAATACTGTCAAAGTCAAGGTCCTTCCAGAATCGTTGCAGATCGTGTGGGCGAGACAAAAACATGTAGGGTGACACCTGGCTCATGATGGCCGTGGCGATGTCATCTTCCTGAGGAGCGTCCCAGGAAACCTTCATGTTGTCCATAGGCCTCGCCTTAGGCACAAATGGGGCCGTCAGCTTCTTGGCGACTGTTTCGGTTAACAGAAAATGCCATGGGAATAGTGCCTGGTACAGTCCCAGGTGGCCGAACTGCGGATCGTGGCTAAGCAGGTTCTGCAGTAAAGTTGTTCCGCTCCGCCAGAAGCCAAGTACAATCAGCGGAGGATCCGTCAATTCTGTGCGAGCAATCGCTTTACCATATACTAGTGATTCCAACGCTCCCATGCCGGAATTAAACGTCGCTGTCATCGGCAGCGGCAGGAACTTGTGAAGGCGCGACCAGTGGATGGATGGGCGTGAACGCATCAGACGCCATAATCCGGAAATATTCATTCCGTTCCACATGGTAAGTCCGCCTTGCGATCGTGCGACAGGGCGGCGTTGCTGTTTTTCTTTTGTCATTCGTGAAGTCTCTCGGCGAACCTTGCCGGTACCAACCTACGTGCTGCAGCAAGTGCGCACAAAAGTGCGGGCAGGTCAATCTGATACTGTCTGCTATGCTTCTCATCGGCACGCACCGGTGTATGCTGTGAGTCCGATTCTGTAGGCGGTCCAACTACCGACAGGCAGTTTCTGAAGCGCCTAAGTGCTCTGGACGTTGGGACCGCCCCTTTTTTTTAAGCAAAACGTGTTCCGCGAACATGCTTAAAACGTTTAGTGTCAGTAACACAGAACTCATTTAACTCAACAGGCCGCAAAAATCATGGTGACACCGCTGGCGCAAAAATCCACCACGGAAGAAATCCGTCAACGCTTTGATGGTGACGTTGAACGCTTTTCTCAGCTGGAAACCGGGCAAACTGCAACAATTGACGCGCCTTTGGCCATGCAATTGATCACCAATGCGGCAGTCGCCTCAACGCAGCCAATTCGTCGAGTTCTGGATATTGGCTGTGGTGCCGGCAACAACACCATCAAACTTCGTCAAATTGCCGGACACGATTTTGATGCAGATTTGCTGGATCTAAGCGCACCGATGTTAGCGAAAGCTGCCGAACGCGTGACGGACGTCAACGGCGGAAAGGTTACCACGATTCATGCGGACTTTCGTACGGCTGAATTCGAACCGGAATCTTTTGATGTCATTCTGGCGGCGGCCGTGTTGCACCATTTGCGTGACGATACGGATTGGCTGACGACGTTTCAGAAGATTTACGACATTCTGGCTCCCGGTGGGAGCGTGTGGATTACTGATCTGGTGTCTCATGAAACAGCCAGCGTGCACGCCATGATGTGGGACCGCTATGGAGACTACCTGACCGAGTTGGGTGGCGCAGAATATCGGCAGAAAGTATTTGACTATATCGACAAAGAGGACTCACCCCGCCCCGTCACCTATCAGTTGGATTTGCTGAAAACCGTCGGGTTCAGGCACGTCGAATTGTTGCACAAAAATTCCTGCTTTGCGGCCTTCGGTGCGATCAAGTAGCGGCAAAAGTTATTGCTTTTTGTCAGGCACCGGCATTTCGAACAGTTGCACCGGATTCAGTTTGAACTGCAGCATCTTTGCGGTTTCTCGACCGTTGTCGCCACCTTTTCGCTGCATCGAAATACGACCGATCTTCAGATTGCCAGCTCGCGTCATAACAACGTCGCCTTCGCTGAAAAATTTAATGGCATCGTTCGTACTTCGAAGCAACCATTCCGGTTTGTCTCGCCCTTTGTAAGTCACCATAAACCACGTGGCTGAATGTTCTCCATCGCCGGCCAGCAGGTCTGATACGATTTCATCTTTCCTGCTGGCGAAGAACTTCAGCACGGATTTCTGCGTTTTCTGATCCAGTTCGTCCAGATACATTCGTTCGTCATTGCGGCTGAGTTTGTGGGGTGGTGTTTCTCCGACATAAAGTTTCAGTGCTTTCATGACGTCGGCAGGCATGTTCCACATCTCCGCGTACGCAGCCAGCCACCGTTTATCAATTTGGTTGAATCCGTTTGCACTGCTGACCAGTTTGATGGAAATGCGTTCGATTGATTTTCCGGATGCAGATTCAACCGTAACTTCCACGTCTGCTTTTGCGCCGTGCGGTTTCGCAGCACTGACGCTTTTGATTTCCGCAAGATCGTGGTTCATTGATGTCAGCCACTGGCGAGCGTCTTCGTCGGTCTTCCAGTTCTTGAACTTGTCTTGAATGTCGTCTTCGTTTTGAAATCCATTTTTGGCGGTGCGCGAACCCAGTTGCACTTTCGCGGCGTCAGCGTCCTGAGCGTGCACGGTTGTAGCGGATAGCAACTGAAGAATGAAAATTGCTGTGGCAATCAGCTTCATGCGGGGGCTCAATTATTACGGGCTGGAAAATCGTGACATAAGTCAATCAGAATCTCAAACGGCCCGTCAGCAGTTTACGTTGATATTTGTCGCTGTGGCAAGTGACGCAGCAACTGTTGACGTTGGGGTGTGGTATTCACCGTGCCAGTATTTTGCGTATTTTTTTGCGAGCGTTAAGCTTCTCTTCCACCCCTGAGTTTTCGCCTGTAATCTGCTGAAATGCAAAACACCATCAAAAAGAAAACGGCCTGTCCTCGCGATTGTCCGGACGCATGTGGCTTAATTGTAACCATCGAAAATGGGCAGGTTGTGCGTTTGCAGGGAGATCCCGATCACCCGATTACTCAGGGGTTTATCTGTCAGCGAACAAGCCGATTCCCCGATCGGCAGAATTCGCCCAGTCGCTTAAACAGGCCACTGCTGCGGCGACACAAAGGTGGCGAATTCGAAGAGATCACATGGACGGAAGCTTTGGATCTTGTCGCACAAAAGATGCTGCAGTTTCGTGAAGAATCCGGAGCCGAATCAATCGTGCATTATCGGTGCGGCGGATCGCTGGGAATCATGAAGCATGTTGGCGATTACTTTTTCGAAAAATTCGGTCCGGTCACAGTAAAAAGTGGTGACGTTTGTTCAGGCGCCGGCGAGGCCGCTCAGATTGCTGACTTCGGCGAATTTGATAGCAGCGATTACTTCGACTTTCATCATTCAAAAACGATCTTTCTGTGGGGCAAAAATGTCTTTGTCAGCAGCGTGCATCTGATCCCGGAACTGAAGAAGGCTCGAGCGAACGGAGCCAAAATTGTCCTGATCGATCCGGTGCATCATCAGACCGTTTCCATCGCCGACATCTACGTGCAGCCGAGGCCGGGTTCTGATTCGGCCATCGCCATGGGGATCGCCCACTGGCTGTTTGCTAACAATCGTGAAGATACCGCAGCGTCTGAATATTGCGATCATCTGGAACAGTTTCGTGAGCTGGCGTTTTCGAAATCGCTGGCTGAATGGGCGGCGATTGCAGACATTTCGCCGGAAACTCTTGTTCAACTGGCAACTGCTTATGCGGACGGCCCAACGTGCAGCATGATTGGCTGGGGGTTGCAGCGACGTCGCCACGGTGCGGCCACTATCCGAACGATTGATGCGCTGGCAGCTGTGTCTGGCAACCTCGGAATCGCGGGCGGTGGCGCGTCGTTTTACTTTGTTCGTCGAGGAGCGTTCGATTTTAGTTTTAGTGATGCATCGCTGAAGCCGCGCAGTATTCCGGAGCCTCAGTTGGGGGCCGGAATTTTGGCGGCGAAGGATCCCGCTATTCGAATGGTCTATATCTGGGGGGCCAATCCGGTTGCCATGCTGCCGGATTCTGAAACCGTAGCACAATCGCTTCGGTCGCGAGAATTCACCGTGGTTGTTGATCCATTTCTGACGGACTCAGCCAGATGTGCGGACCTGGTTCTGCCGACGACCACCTTTCTTGAAGAAGACGATTTTATTGGTTCCTATGGGCACCACTACCTGGCAGAACTGAAACCGGTTGTTGCACCTCCGGAAGGCGTTTTGAGCGACCATGAGATCTTTAGAGAACTATCACGTCGTCTTGGAATTGCCGAAGGGTTTGATGTTGATGCCGCTGAATGGAAGGGACGATTGCTTAACAAGCTGAAGGCGGCTGGAGTAAACCAGGCCGATTTTGCCAAGGGGTACGTCAAAAGCCCGTTTGCAGCTGACGTGCTGTTTGCCAATCGCAAGTTCAACACGCCGTCCGGCAAAGTAAACTTGATTCACCAACTTGACGTGCAGTTAATGCAAGTTCCGCAAAAGTCTGAGCTAAAAGTGACAGCCGTCTCCACAGGGAAATCGCAGGCTTCTCAATGGCCCGATGGTACTCAGGAAGGCCCCACGGACGCGGTTGTGCATCCTTCTGCCGCACCCAATCATAACGATGGCGACATTGCGACGATTACAACAGGGAAAGCCAGCATGCAGGTGCGTCTAAGTTTTAATTCGAACCAACGGCCAGATGTACTGCTGATGGAAAAAGGTGGCTGGCACCTTTCCGGGCGAAGTGCCAATTCACTGATTGAAGCGGAACTGACAGACGACGGTGAATGCGCGGTCTACTATGACACGTCGGCGACGATTTCATGATTTGCATTGATTGTTGGTGAATTTAACCAGTGCTTCCAAACTGCCCGTGACGGAAACCTGATATATCTGCTTCAGGCGTTAGTCGCTTGCCAGCCGTCAAAGTTTGCCATCGGTTAATTTGCGAGCGTTGCGGGGCCATCGAACAGAATTGTGTGAAGCTGCGGGGGTTGTTTCTGTTAGTGGTTATGGCCGACTGCACTGGTTGCTCGGCTGGAGCGTGGCGCTACGGGGAATTAAGTAATTCGGGGGCAGCGGTGTCGATCAACGAAGCACCGAGCGGATGTGTGAGTTTGCTGACACATCAGGCGGGCCGCCTGTTCGACTCATTGCCCGAATTTGCAAACGATGACTACCAAGTAGGCGTCGTATTTGCAGGACCACCTCAACTTCATTCTATTGCGCACGGAAGCCGGAATGCCGCTAGCAGATAACATGCAGCCGATCTTAGCGAAGCCCGCAAAACAGCGTTCAGGTTTTCTGAAGCTGCATAGCAGTGACAATCTGTTTTCGTGGGAACAGAGAATAGAATTCCTGAAGCAATTCGGTACTCATTCTCAGCATTTCACCGCCTTGCAATCCGGCATGCAGTACTTTGACGTGCCGGGGATTGGATATCAGGCCTATATGCAAAAGTGGGGGCGTTGCATGGTGCTGGGAGACCCCGTCGCAGAACCACTCGAACACGCCGCTTTTTTGGATGAGTTTCTGCAGAAGCATGGCAACGCGTCGTTTATTCAGGTTTCTGAAGCAAACGCCAGTCACCTGCACGCCCGCCACGCATACTACGGAACTCAGTTTGGCAAAGAATTAAAGGTGCCACTCAGCGATTGGACCGTTTCCGGGAAAAGCAAAAAGTGTATTCGGAAAGCCATCAATCAGGCCGCCGAACAGGGGATCACGGTTGTTGAGAGCCCGCACGAACTAAACGTTGATGAAGTGTCTTCTCGCTGGCTGGGAACACGCAAAACGCGTCATCGTGAAATTCTGTTTATGGTTCGGCCACGCAAGATGGAGTACCGTGAAAACTGCCGTTACTTTTATGCCATGAAAGACGGCTCGCCGATTGGTTTTGCCTACTTTGATCCAGCTTATCTTAATGGCAAAGTGGTCAGCTACCTGCCGAATATTTCTCGCGGATGCCCAACATTCAAACAGGGACTTTTTTACACAATTATGGCTCACGCCATGGATTTGTTTCGCGAAGAAGGCATCAGTCACCTGGATCTGGGACTAAACCCATTGGCGTTAGACGATGTCGCCAAGCCGCACGAATGCCGAATTGTGCGATCCATCTTTGGGTGGACCTTTAAGCATTGCCTGCACTACAACTTCAGCGGTCTGCATTTCACCAAGCAGCGATTTGGCGGAAACTGGTCGCCCACATTTTACTGCCACAAAAACACTCTGCCTGCAGTCGACATGGCTCGCATGTTAAAGCTGACTCGCGTACTGTAATTCTGAGCTGAAAATGCTATTCTTCGTTAGCCGTTATGTTGAACGACTGGCGTGTGGTGGTGCTGTCGGGCTCGCTGGTTGCACGCTTCGCACATTTTGAAAGAACTCAACCTGCTATGATTATTGTTATCGCCACTGTTCAATGTAAGACCGGGCACCGTGAAGATTTTCTGGTGGAGTTCCGTAAGCTTGTTCCTGAAGTTCTGCAGGAAGATGGCTGTATTGAATACGGTCCGACAATTGACGCAGCCACAGGTATTGGAAATCAGAGCGTTGACGAAAACCGAGTGACCATTGTTGAAAAATGGGAATCGGTGGCAGCATTGAAGGCTCATTTGGTGGCACCTCATATGGAAGCGTACCGCCCCAAAGTAAAAGGCTTCGTGGAATCGTCGGAACTTCGAGTTCTGGAAACTGCCTGAAACAGTGAATGACTCTGCCGCGTCCAAAGCAAAACGATCTCAGGCGATTCGTGATCTGCTGTGGGTGGTGAACAGTCCTTCATTGATTGCCAATAGCGAACCGGAATGGTTCGCGGAAGCTACGGCAATTGACCCTGATTCGATCGACGCTGACCGACTGGTTGAATTTCTAAGCGACAAAGTAACGTTTCGAGTCGGCCATTATTTTGAAGACCTGGTTCATTTCTATTTGCAGTATTGTTGCAAGTATGAAATTCTGGCCAGAAGTCTTCAGTTGCAGGATGGCAGCCGCACCATTGGAGAATTGGATTTCGTATTTCGCGATGCTGTCGGTAAAACGTGGCACGTGGAAACGGCTGTGAAGTTCTATCTGCACTATCCGAAGCAGAATCACACCGGCAGCCACTTTGTGGGACCGAATTCAGCTGACACTTTCGAACGCAAAACGGAACGATTGTTTGAGCATCAGTTGCCACTTAGTTCTCAACAGAGCATCGCTATCGACTGCCGAGCGGCCTATGTGAAAGGACGCATCTTCTATCATCGAAGCTCTGGCGATCACGTTGTGCTGCCATCTTTGCTTTCAGAATCACACTTGCAAGGGGCGTGGATTTGGCAGTCGGAACTTGATCAGTTATTCGAAATTGAAGACGCGCTATCGAACGCCGGGCGGTTTCGGATTCAACCGAAACCATACTGGCTGTCCGATGATCAGGTCGACTTTGGCTGTGCCGATCTGCTGACCGCAGCGGAAATGAACGCGCTGCTACTTCGTCATTTTGAAACAGATCATCGTCCCAGATTGATCAGCGTTCTTGACGCCAGCGAATCAGCGTTACACGAAAAACAACGAATCTTTGTGGTGGATAACTCGTGGCCAGAAAAGTGACCCGCTGCAAATTGCCGTAGGGTGGGCGTCGCCCACCAATTACTTTGTGTTGTTGTGTCTGGTGAGCGGTGCCCGCCCTACATGTTTTTAGTCGCGAGATCCGGGCGTTACCTTCATGGTGATTTCTTTGCCGTTACGTTGCACGGTGATTTCGACTTCCTGCCCGATCTTGAGTGCTTCAATCGCGTAAGTGTAGTCGTAAATGTTCTCAATGGCCTTGCCGGCAAGTTTCACAATAACGTCGCCGCCTTTCACGCCAGCAGCATCTGCGGGGCCACCCTTGGCGACACCCGAAAGCTGAACTCCCTTAGTGTCGGTTTCTGCATAGTCCGGAATCGACCCCAGATAAGCTCTCAGGTTGGCTCGACGCTGACCGTCGGCTGGCTTTTCCTGCATCACGTATTCGGGCATTTTCTTACGACTGATCAATTCGTTCAGCACGATTGTCATGAACCTGGAAATCTGGGAAATGCCTTCGTAGTTGATCTTTTCGGGAGTGTCTCGTGGCGTGTGGTATTCGCCATGATTTCCTGTAAACGCCGACAGGATGGGAACACCATGCATAAAGAAAACGCTGGCGTCGGTCGGGAGATAGCTGTCATCCTGTAACGTAATCGGCAGACCTGCGGGCACGTTGGCTTGTTCAATAATCTGCTGCCAATCGGTTGAAGATCCGATTCCCTGTAGCACCAGTTTTTCCTGCATACGGCCGACCATGTCCATGTTCAGGCAGGCTGCAATGTACAAATGCAGGCCTCCGGTGTTCGGGCCGGATCGATCATCGCTTTTTTTGTCATCGCTCTTCTTATCAGCGTCGGCAGCATTCCCGGGCTCTGCGTCTTTGTCGGTCTCAGTTTCTGGTGGCTGCTCAAATGCGGCAGCGTGTTGAGAAAACATGGTCTCCATCTGCTTAACATAATGACTGGACCCCAGCAGCCCAAGTTCTTCACCAGACCAGGCAGCAAACACAACATCGCGTTTGCCCTGCAAAGTGCTATTGTCTTTTGCTCGCGACATCGCTTCCGCAATCTGAAGCATCGCGGCTACTCCCGATGCATTGTCGTCGGCACCGAAATGTATGTTGGTTTGTTCGTCGTCCTTCGCCAGAGAATTTGCACTGGGGCCGGCGCCCAGGTGATCGATGTGTGCTCCCACGACGATGATCTCGTGAGCCGGGCTGTCGCTGACCTGCAATCGGCCCAGCACATTGCGGCCCGTTTTCTTTTCCTGCTGAATATCAATTTGTGCAGAAACCTGCAGTTGTTTTACTGGGAATCCCATGGCGGGCTCACCGCCGTCAAGGCGAGCCTGAACGGCCTTGATGTCTTTGTTCATGGACTGCATCCAGCGACTGGCGACGTCGTTGCTGACGCTTACAACCGCCAGACTGGTGCCAGCCAATGATCCATCAAACTGCAGGGGCACAAGTTCGTTCTTAGCTCCCGATGTTGGTCCGCTTACCAGGATCAGTCCGCGAGCACCCAGATCTCTGGCCTTCATCGCTTTAAATCGCAAGCTGCTGAAGCTGTTCAGGTATTGCCGCTGTTCCGCCGATACTTCTTCGGGCATGAACCGAAAGCACATCACCCATTTGTCTTTCACGTCAAGGTGTACGTAAGAATCGTATTCCTCGAAACCTTCACCTGCCGGAGCCTGTATTCCGTACCCGGCGAAGACTACATCTGCTGGTTCAAACTTTCCGGTTTTGGAAAAGACCAGCGGCCGCCAGTCTTTATTAAGTTCCAGTGTTTCATCGCCGACGGTGAATTGGTTGTCAGGGCCAGCGGAAACTCCGGATGTGAATTCGAATTCCTGAAACCATGTGTCGTCGTCTCCAGCAGGCTCCAGGCCCAATGTTTCCAGGTAGAGTGCGACGTAATTTGTCGCCAGCTTTTCGCCTTTGGTGCCTGTCAGTCGTCCCTGCAGTTGAGGTCGGCATAGATATTCTACGTGCCGCACGGCGTCCGCAGGAGCGAAGTCTGTTCTGGCGCCCGGTGCAAGTCCGGTCGCTGCACTTGCCATGTTTTTCGCGGTGCCGCCATTGTCGGGCGCAAGTCCCAGCAGCTTCAACGCCTGTTGATGGTTCCATTCAGCGATGAAAATCTGTGACTGGCTGTTTGTTGTTCGGTTCGTTGTCCACGAAAGCTGCTTACCGTCGGGAGTAAACACGGGAAGGCCATCGAAGCCTGGCGTGTGAGTGATTCTGACGGGATCTTTCTGGCCTTCGGTGTCTACGATGTAGCATTCGAAGTTGGCGAATCCGTGAAGGTTGGTTGTGAAGATCAGGTACTGGCCGGAAGGATGATAAAACGGAGCCCACGACATCACTCCCAGGTTAGTTAGTTTTTTGACGTCGGAACCGTCGATGGCCATGGTCATGATTTCTGCCGTTGCGCCGTTTTCAGAAAAGCGACGAAAGCAGATTCTTGAACCATCGGGAGAAAAGAACGGTCCACCATCGTAGCCGGGAGAATTGGTGAGTCGTCGCACGTTCGTTCCGTCAGCATTCATGACGTAGATTTCGTTGGCCCACGCAGGATCGCGTTCGAACAATTCCTGTTGCTCTGGCGTCAAGCTGGTTTCGAACGCAGAACGGTTGGATGCGAAGGCGATCAGCTTTCCGTCCGGCGACCACGAACCTTCTGCGTCATAGCCTTTTGTGTTTGTAAGATTTCGGTATTCACCGGTGGCCAGGTCCTGTTCGAAGATGTCGTAGAAGTTGTCGTAGTCCCACGAATAGCGGCGTTCTTTCCCGGATGCTCGCAGGTCAATTTCTTCCTGCTGTTCCGCTTTTGCATCGGGGTCATCCTGAGTTGATGCGAACATGACTTTCGAACCATCGGGATGTATCCACGCACAGGTTGTTTTCCCGAGTCCGGGTGAAATCTGACGAGTGGCTCCCGTATCGCGATCCAGTACATAAATCTGGAAGAACGGATTTCCTTCGAAGCGTTCGCTTTGGAAAACCATTTGGCGACCGTCCGCACTGAAGTAGCCTTCACCAGCTCGGCGACCTTCGTAAGTCAGCTGTCGAGTCCGCGATAGCAGTCGCCCTTCCAGCCTGGCCGCTGCGGCCGGGTCGGTTTCAGTGATGTCTGGGTCCTGAGCGTTCAGCGCATTCGGCAGGCACGTAAAGACGTTCAAAACTGACGCGGCAATGATCAGTGGGAACAAGTTTTTCACCAGAGAAGCTCCAGATTTTATTGATAGCCCAGTGTTTACCGGGCGGTATTTCCAAACATGCAGAACCTTAGCAGGGACGTCGCCCTTGCCCCAGTGGCGTGGCCTGCGACACGACGTGGAACGTTCAAATCGCCGAGCCGCTCCGTTGTCGCTAAGAGAATTGTGCTCGCATCGTGCGGGCATCATTTTTAGTAAGACTCTAGCGGACGCAACGTGTGTGCGGTCTGCGGCAGGCGATTATCCCGCAACGTCATTATAGGTGTTGCGACCTCCGCTGCCACTCGCACGCCGGTTTGCCTGAACTTCTTCGCCAAGCCCCCAGCTTATTCAAACGGCAAGGCCTGGCTGACAGCTGTTGTTGATACCGGCAGAAAAATGTCTATCGCCTGTCAGATCAACGGCAGTTCCTGCTGAATATCGAAAAGTTCCGGCAAGATTGTTGACGATCCTTGAAATGTCAGATGGACCACCAATTCGGCCGCAAATGCGATTCTCGCTGTTGTTGCCCGCATTGAAATAGCTTCGCAGAAAGGAAGTCACCATGCGAATAGAACGATTCGCTGTCATCGCGGCCTTCACGCTGATTGTTGCGGGCGGATGTGCGTCAAGTCGCACAAACCAACACAGTTCGTATCAACACAGTCCTCCGTCAGAATCCGGAGCGGCAGACTACTATCAGGCTGACCCGCCAGCTGTTTACCAGCAGCAAGAAGGTCGGGCGCCGTTGCAGCCCGTTCCGGTTCCTCCTGCAATGGGAGTGTCTCATGTTAAAAGCGTGGGCTATATCAGTCAGATTGGCTTCAGCAAGTACTTCGGGCAGAAGTCTGAGTGTGCTGCAGAATCGACATGCAGTGCTCCGGAAGCGACCGCTTGTGCAACTGAAGCCTGCACATCAGAAGCTTGCTGCGGCGAAACATCGAAAAGCTGTTTTTCGCCCTGCACTTGCCTTTGGCGAATGTTCTGTCCAAAAAAACAGCCTTGCTGCGTTGAAGAGCCTTGCTGTGAATCTGCCACGATCGTGTGCAACCCGCACCCACTTTATTGCCGTCCTCGCACAGCCTGCATTCCTCACGTAAATTGTGTGGAGGAATATTGTCAGCCGTTGTGCGATTCTGGTTGTACCACCGAATCCGGATGCAGCACAGAAGGCTGCGATACAACGCGATCGTGCCTGTTGCCATCTCTAAAGTTTCCGGCTTTCAAAATGCCAACCTGCAAGTTGCCTCAGGTTAAAATGCCAACTTTGAAGATGCCTCACATGAAGTTTGCGTCGGTCACATCGGCGTGGAAAAGTTGCTGGTCGAAGAAAGGCTGTACAACCGGTTGCACCGATTCGTGTGTGGACGAAGGTTGCGGAAGCCTGTGTGCTGTTGAACCTTCTTACGGTGAAAATCTTTGCCGTCCATCGCATGGGCTATCACCACTGGCCGCTCCACTTCAGGACCCGTTTGCAGGAAACTCTGGCGATATTGAAGTTCAGCAGCCAACCTGGCGAGAACCAGCCGCTGGTCAGGCTGTTCCTGAAATTCCGGTACAGCAATTGCCAGCGGCTCCTGTGCCAGCTCAGCCAGCTGTGAAACAGCCAGAACCAACTCCAGCTGTTCCCGTTCCCGCTCAGAATGTTGACTCACTTGCTCCAGTGCCAGCAGCTCCTTCGCAGTCATTTGTTGAACCAAACATCTGGCCTCGTTTAAAGCCTGCTCCACAGCCGTTTGTGCGAAGTAATGCAGAAGTTCGAGCCTGGTCAACCAGCTGGAAAAGCCAGTAACAGGGCTGATTGACAAAGTCGTTCATTCTCGCAGCTACGAAAACAGAATCCCTGACGCCAAACGATGGTGTCAGGGATTTTTTTTTGGCATCATCCGAGACATATGATGATATCAATAAGTTGCGATAAACGACGCTGAGTCATTGCTGTTGGGTGTAGGGGCTGGCTGTGATGCAAGTCTGAATCGCACTGATGGATCGGGTTTTCTTGTTTACCAGGTTTTACGATTACAAAGTGGCGTTTTGATTTAGTCGCGGAGCGACATCATGTTTCACCCCGAGGTGCTGCTGAGAAACTATGAAAAGCCGCAGAGTGGCGATATGTGGCATTTTCACATGTCGTCGCTCCGCGGCTAATTCAACACCTCGCAAGAGTGAAGCCGTTGCAGGTTTCATTATTCATTCGAACTTCTTCACACTGAGTCACATTTTCAAAGCGACAACGGAGCGTTTCCGGGTGTCAGCTTCAATGGCCGAGGCACAGCCTCGCCAGGTTTTTAACGAACGCAATTCATTTCAACACCGAAACATTTCTAACGTTTCGCTTACACGCGATTTGCGAAACATCGTGAGATGCGGCGCGTCTGATTGACAAGCCGCCCTGCAGCGAAAAGGTAAGGCACTATGAAAAACGGAATGCTGGAACACATCTCATCTCAGCTGGAAGATATTCGTCAACAGGGACTGTTCAAGGCGGAACGAACCATCGATTCGCCTCAAAACCCTTCCATCCAAATGGCGGATGGTGAAGCCGTTTTGAACCTGTGCGCGAACAATTATCTGGGCCTTGCCGACCATCCGGAAATTGTAAAGGCGGCTCATGAAGGGCTGGATCGCTGGGGTTACGGGATGGCTTCGGTGCGATTTATTTGCGGAACGCAGTCTGTTCATCGCCAGCTGGAAACCGCCATCAGCGAATTCATCGGGATGGACGATACGATCCTGTACAGTTCATGCTTCGACGCCAACGGTGGATTGTTTGAAACGCTGCTTTCGGCGGAAGACGCGATCATTTCCGACCAGCTGAATCACGCCAGCATCATTGATGGTGTCCGTTTGTGCAAAGCTCAACGCTTTCGCTATCGCAACAACGACATGGCAGATCTGGAACAGCAATTGAAAGATGCTCAATCGGCACGGTTCCGACTGATTGCCACCGATGGCGTTTTTTCAATGGATGGATATCTGGCCAATCTTCCCGCCATCTGCGATCTGGCCGACAAATACGATGCCAGCGTGATGGTGGATGATTCTCATGCGGTGGGATTCACGGGAGCCAATGGCCGAGGAACTCACGAACACTTCGGCGTGATGGATCGCATCGACATCATGACCGGCACGCTGGGCAAAGCATTGGGAGGTGCCAGTGGTGGCTACACGTCAGCTCGTCAGCCGATCGTCGATTTGCTGCGTCAAAGATCTCGCCCCTATTTGTTCTCCAACACTTTGGCTCCACCGATTGCCGCTGCTTCATTAAAAGCACTTCAATTGCTGAAGGCATCGGGCGATTTGCGAGACAAATTGCGTGAAAACACGGCTTGGTTTCGCAACGCCATTACTGCGGCCGGTTTTCGAGTGCTGGACGGAGAACACCCGATTATTCCCGTGATGATCGGCGACGCGGCGTTGGCCACAAAGATGTCGAACGAGCTGCTGAAAAAGGGAATCTACGTTGTTGGGTTTTCTTTCCCGGTTGTGCCGAAAGGCGAAGCCAGAATTCGAACTCAGATGTCAGCTGCTCACACAATTGAAGACCTTCAGAAAGCCGTGGATGCATTCACAGAAGTCGGCAAATCACTTGGAGTGATTGCGTAGATGAAAGGGCGGACGCTCTGTGTGCATCGTTGCCATCATGCTGTAGTGGCAGTAGGCCGGACCAAGCGAACCGTCCATCTGCCGGAGCATCGCGTGCGGCCGCTATTGCATCGAAGCATTCAGTGACTAAGAAATTCGAGCCACGGTTTGCGCAGTTCCGGCACGCATCACCCGCTTGAGTCGGCCTACTTTGCTGGTACAATTCTCCACTGGATCTGACTCGCTCACTTCGTTCAGGGCGGTGTCGTAAAACCGTTCAATAGCCGGTCCGAGAATGTCCCGAACTCGCCTGACACGACGCTCCGTGCTACTGCTGGTGTTCGGCATTTGTTTGGCGATTGTCGTTTTCGACTACGTCACATATCACTCCCGCTTTAAGACTGCGATTTGCGTTGCGCAGGCCCATGGTGCTCGTGTGGGTTCGCTGCTGGACTGGCCGCTTGGCCGGGAATGCCGAATCGCATTCGACCAACCGATCGACCGTGACGCCGTCAGGCATCTCGCTGTTCTCAACTCGCTTTCTTCTCGACATTCGGTCGGTGTTGCTTTCAATTACGATATCAGTGATGCCGACCTCGAATATGCCTGCGAGATCTTGTCGCAATGCCAAGTATTTCGAGTCGAGCCTCTTCCGCAAGCTCAGGCCAACCACGGCCACCGTTGATTTACCGACGGGCTCGCTGCGGGAAGGCTTCTTTGAGCTGCATGTCCTGGCGTCGTCTGCCAGTCCGGGTTAAACGTTCAGGATGCCTGTTTGATTGCCGCGACGATGGTGCAAATGCATTACAAACGGCGTGGCTGTTATAGGGTGACCTGGGCTTTTATGCGGATGACTCCGATTTTGTTCACGGATCGTTCAAGCTGAGTGTAGACTCTGGTTTACGGCGTTTTGTGGTACCGGCTGGCTGCTGCAAGCAGCGATGAACGTTCCTGAAAAGCCGTTTGTTTCAATGAATTTGCTTTTCAGGCAAAATCAATTCAGCGTGTCCTCGCACGTCTTTTGTTTCGAAGACGTTTTGTGGCAACAAATGTCCTGTGTAATTCAACGGGATTGTCTTGAAGATCTACTTTCCCTCCAATCTCTCTCGCCTCCTTTTGCTCTACAGGAAATCACGTGATTAGCGATTTCTGCCGCTTTATGTCATCGCCAAATTCTTCATTCACTTGTTTGCGCAAGTGGGTGACACTTAGTTTGGTGTGTTTTGCTGCTGGGTGTTCTGCCACTGTTAGTGAGCCATCTTCACCGGATGCTGCACCAGCGGCGGCCAACGCTGCGGCTCCACCAGCGTTGGTGCGAGTGCAGGCGATTCGGCGCGAATCGATTGCTCCGCTGTTGTCTGCGGTGGGCACCGTTCGTCCTCGGCATTTCAGCGTGATTGCGTCTGCGGCTGATGGAGTTGTGGATGAGTTTGCTGAAGAACAGGGGCGTTTTGTAAAAGCTGAAACAGTGTTGTCTCGGCTGCGTATGTATTCGACAGACCTTGGCCTTGCTGAAGCTCGCGCGATTCTGGCTGCAAAACAGGCGGACGTTCAACAGATTCTGCAACCTCGCAAAGAAGACGTGGAAGAAGCGGAAGCTCAGGAACAGGCTGCGGCTGCGGCATTTGCCAATGCAGAACGTCGCTTGAAGGAATTAAAGAGTCTGGCCGCCAGAGGAGCGACCAATCAATCTTCCGTGGACGATGCGGAAATTCTGGTTGATGAAGTTCGACAACGGATGCTGGCTGCGAAAGCCGTGAACAACCGAGTCTCTGCGGGAGCTCGCGAAGAAGAAAAGATTCGAGCAAAGGCCGAACTGGACGCTCAACAAAAACACGTGGAATGGTTGGAAGCCGAAAAAGAAAAGCGAATTACTCGCGCGCCGTTCGATGGCTTCATCGTGAAAGAACACACCTATCTTGGGCAGTGGTTATCCAAAGGTGCTCCGGTTGCCACAATGGTTCAGCTTGATGAAGTGGATGTGGAAGTGCTGGTTGATCAAAGCTTTATTGCTCAGGTGAACATCGGTGATAAGGTGCGTTTGAAAGTGGCTGGCACTCCCAATCCTAAAGCGGATGATGGCTATTGGATCGGCACCGTTTACAGCGTTGTCCCCAGCAGCGACTGGGCCAACGGATCGCGCAGCTTTCCCGTGATTCTGCGAGTCAAAAACGAAATGACGGGAAGTGCTGACCTTCCGATTCCAGCGTTGCGAGAAGGCATGATGGCTGAAGCGGAATTCTTTGGATCACAACAGGATGCCTTGTTGATTCCGAAAGATGCGATGGTGCGAACTTCTCGCGGAACATTTGTGTTTGCCATTAACGCCAGACAGCCTGATGCGGCGGAAGATGCGGCCGACAGCGTGCGTCAGGTGATGATTGAAACGGGCATCAGTCAGGGCGGCTGGATTCAGGCGATTTCGAGCGAGTTGCAGGCTGGAGAGCAGGTTGTCACCGAAGGTGCCGAACGGCTGCGACCATTCCAGTCGGTGCGAATTATGACCGAAACAGCTGGTCAGTAAATTCGGAACGCGTTTCACGTCAACCTTTCAATAACGGCGTCATTTCACGCTGGATTTACTATGAACTTTATCGCCTTCGCAATTGAAAATCCCGTCAAGGTCACTGTCGGCGTGTTTCTGCTGGTGCTGTTTGGAGGCATTGCATACGTCAGCACTCCCGTGCAGCTGACGCCGGACGTGGTCGAACCGGAAATTTCCATCAGCACTCGCTGGCCGGGGGCGAGTGCTCAGGAAGTTGAACGTGAGATTATTGAAGAACAGGAAGAGCAGCTGAAAAGCGTCGAAGGTCTGGACGAATTCAAAAGCGAAAGCACGGACAGCAGTGGTTCGATTACGTTAACGTTTCCGGTGGGCACTTCGCTTGCGGATGCTCGATCGCGCACGTCTGAAAAGCTGAACCAGGTTCCTGAATACCCGGACGACGCCAGCGAACCGGTCATCAGCACGGTTAACGGCAACACCAATGCGATCGCGTGGTTTATTCTGAAACCGGTTGCTCCCACAAAAGAAGACCTGCGAAACCTTGTGACTCAGCAGCCGGAATTGGCGGAACCGCTGAAGCCCATTTTGGATTCGCCCAAGCCGGTGGATTTGACGGTTATCAACGATCTGGCGTACCGGCATCCGGTGCTGGAAACGTTTGTGCTTGGTCGCAACAACCCGGCGTTGATGAAGAAATTCGCTGAAGATTTTATCGAAGCGGAATTTGAACGTGTTCCGGGAATTGCCAACGCCAACGTGTTTGGTGGGCAGGAACAGGAATTTCGAGTGATCGTGAATCCCGTTCGTCTGGCGTCGCTGGGTGTGACGATTGATCAATTGCGAGCCGTGTTGATTTCACAAAACCAGAATACGTCCGGCGGCGATATTCAGGAAGGCAAGCAGCGAAACGTTGTCAGAACGTTGGGGCAGTTCCAGACTCCCGTTCAGGTTGAAGAAACAATTATCACTCAACGCGACGGAAGTCCGGTTCGTGTTCGAGACGTGGCGACGGTGGGTATCAGCTATAAAAAACCGGACGGAGTTGTTCGCCAGCAGGGTCTGAGTGCGCTGGCGATTAATGCTCAGCAGTCTCCCGGAACCAACCTGAAGAAAATTATGGGTCCGGGTCGAGACCAGTTGGACCTTGATGCGGACGGTGAAATTTCGTCTTTGGAGTTGGCGGAATGCGAACGTATTTACGGCAAATGTCTGCGGATTTCTGTGGAAGAACTGAATCAGGGTCTGCTGAAGCAAAAGGGTGTTTACCTTGAACAGGTCTATGACGAGACGCTGTATCTGGATTCGGCCACCGAGCTGGTTCGTAGTAACGTCTATGTGGGTGGCACGCTGGCGATTCTGGTGCTGCTGCTGTTTCTTCGCAGCTTTCGATCCGTGTTGATTGTGGGTATGGCAATTCCGATCAGCGTTGTGGGAACTTGTCTGTTTGTGAAAGCCTTCGATCGCAGCATTAACGTGATTAGCCTGGCGGGAATGGCGTTTGCCGTGGGGATGGTTGTTGATAACGCGATTGTCGTTTTGGAAAACATCTACCGCCATCACCAGATGGGGAAGTCTCCTAAGCAGGCGGCTTTGGAAGGCACTCAGGAAGTTTGGGGAGCCGTACTGGCGTCAACCTTAACAACGCTGGCCGTATTTGTGCCCGTGATTTTTGTGCAGGGCCAGGCTGGCCAGCTGTTCCGCGATATCGCCATCGCCATTAGTTGTGCTGTGGCATTGTCGCTGCTGATTAGTATCACTGTGATTCCAACCGCTGCGGCTCGCTTATTGGGGCCTCATGATGCCGGGCGAGGTAAAAAGAACGGCAAGGCGGGACAACCGGAAACCGACGGTGAACAGGATCCCGGATTCGGCATTTACGGTCTGTTTGGGTTGGTGAAATTCAGCACGGTCTTAAACAACATCTTTGCCAGCGGAATGAGAAAGCTGCTGACTGTTCGAGGAAGTGCGTTCATTCGTCTGGGAATTGTTTGCGCGTTTGTGGCTGGTTCGGTTTTGTTAAGTCAGCGGCTGATGCCGGATACGGAATACCTTCCCAATGGGAATCGAAATCTTGTGATTGCGATTCTGCTGCCTCCACCAGGCTACAACGTCGATCAGATGATCAGCCTTGGCAAGAACGTAGAACAACAGGTCGCTCCGTATTGGCTGGGAACCGCCGAAGAGGGTGCTCCCGAAATTGAAAGCTTCTTCTTTGTGGCTCGCGGTCGCAGCCTGTTTATGGGAGCTCGCTGCAAGGACGAACTTCGCGCGTCGGAGTTGATTCCGATTTTGTCCAAGGCCGCACAGTCGCAGCCGGGCGTGATTCCGATTGTGACTCAGGCCAGTTTGTTTGCGAGTGCCCTAAGCGGCGGGCGAACAATTGATATTGAAATTACCGGGCCGGATCTGGAAGTGCTGGTTGTGGAAGCTCAGAAGGCTTTCGGCATGTGTATGGCGGAATTCCCGATGACGGCCGGCAATCAGTTGCGGCCGATTCCGGGGCTTGACCTTTCCAGCCCGGAGCTTCATGTGATTCCTCGCCTGGAAAAAGCGGCTGAACTGGGCGTGACCACGTCTTCAATCGGCTACGCGGTAAATGCCCTGGTTGATGGAGCGTTCGCGGGTGATTACTGGCACGAAGGGCGTCGAATTGATCTGGTGATTTACGGTGAAGATGAGTACGCCGACCGAACTCAGGATCTGGAAAACCTGCCGATTGGAATTCCGGGAGGCGGCAACGTACCACTTTCGACAGTGGCTGACGTGCAGCTAAGTCGCGGGCCGGAACAGGTAAATCATATTGAACGCCTGCGTTCGATCACCATTCAGCTGAAACCAGCCGACGGGATTGCTTTGGAAGGTGCATTGCGAACCGTGGAAGAAAAAATTCGCAAACCATTAATGCAATCGGAAGCGTTTCAGTCGGGGCTGTATCAGGTCAGGCTGGCTGGAACTGCAGACAAGCTGGCAGACACTTGGTACGAACTGAAGTGGAACCTTGCTCTGGCCGTTGTGCTGACATATCTGCTGATGGCCGCATTGTTTGAATCGTTTCTGTATCCGGTGATCATCATGACGAGCGTCGCGTTGGCTTTGGTTGGTGGTTTGATTGGTTTGAATGTGCTGAACAAATTCACGCCTCAAACGCTGGACATGTTGACGATGCTGGGCTTTGTGATTCTGATTGGAACCGTGGTCAACAACGCGATTTTGATTGTGCATCAAACTCTGAACCTGATGCGGAATGAAGGCATGGATTCGACGGATGCTGTTTGTGAAAGTGTTCGCACGCGAATTCGACCGATCTTCATGAGCACTCTGACGACCGTGCTGGGAATGTTGCCGCTGGTGGTGCCAATTCCTTCACTGGTGAATGGCAGTTGGGTCTGGACAGCGGGAGCGGGCAGTGAGTTGTATCGAGGACTGGGAAGCGTTGTTCTCGGCGGCTTGATTGTGTCGACCGTGTTCACTCTGATTCTGGTGCCTGCTGGCTTCAGCCTGTTCATGGATGCTCAAAGTGCCCTGACTGGGCTTGCTGGGCGGGTTCGGGGTATTGCGAATCGAAAGTCTCGCCAGCCTGGCTAACCGACAGGACCGGAGACTTAAGCATTCTTGCCTGAGGTGTAAATTCGGCGAAGTGGACGCGGTTCCAGTGTGCTTGTCGCGAAGTGGCAGCATGGGGGAGAATGCCCCGAGGGTGGCATTCTGTATGGGTGACGTTCGCGCGAGTTTCAACGCGTTGTCATGTTTTGTGCCGGGTGTGCGCTTGAGTCGCTGAAATGGCCGAATCCATGGGCCTGATCGTGTGGGAGTTGACAGGCTGTTCCATGTGGTGCGGCTGTGACTGCTTTGCCGTTCCGTGAAGCCTTGTGGTGCCGTCGCGGATGACTGTGAGTGCAGCGTGCGTCGTCCGATAATGTGATCAGGCGACGCAAGTCGTTTGCGGAACACGGAGTGTTTTTTGCAAGACCGCAGCAGGGACAGGAATCTGTAATGTCGAAATCCGTAAATGTATTGGCTCTGGTACGCGATGATCATCGATTTGTGTTTTTGTACGATGACGACAGCGTTGATACTTTGCTTGCGACATTAAGCCGTTATGCCAGCGACCCGGAACTTGAATTCACATGGTACGACGCTGCTGTGATGGCTCAGCGAGTACGCTGTCTTATGGAAGATCAGTCCAAGGAAGACAAAATGGAAAAGTTTCCTCACGTGTTCTAACAAGGGCTGCGCCCTTGACCCAGTGGCGTGGAATGTAGTCGCGGAGCGACGTCATTTGTCAGCCTCGGGTTTCAACCCGAGGTGATGCTGTGCAAACGATGGGAAGCCGCAGAGCGGCGACATGTGGGATCTTTCACATGTCGTCGCTCCGCGACTTTTCAGTGAAACCAGCTGGTAACCTCGGACTAAAGTCCGAGGCTGACAAATGACGTCGCTCCGCGACTCATTCATCACATCGCAATAGAGAAGCTCTTGCTTTAGAGCGACAATGGAGCGACTCGGCGGTTCGGACGTCCTATGTATTCCCGTTTTCTACGCCACAGGGGCAAGGGCGAAGCCCTTGTTAGGTTTTCAGCATGCAAAATTCAGTTCGGTTGTTTCTGAATTTTCTGAAAGTCGAACGCAACTCTTCCGCGTTGACGGTGAAGTCTTACACGGACGACATGAATCATTTGTGTGAGTTCTTTCAGGAACAATACAACGAGGTTTTTCATCCTCGCGACATCGATGTGACTCAACTGCGCGCGTACGTTGCGTATTTGCACGAATGCGGATACGCACGTTCCACAGTGGCCCGACGTCTGGCCTGCCTGCGAAGCTTTTTCCGCTATTGCAATCGCGAAGGTATTTGCGAAACCAATCCTGCAAAGCCTTTGCGAACACCAAGAGCCGGTCGGAAGCTGCCTCACTTTTTAACGACCGACGAAGTGGGGCGCTTGCTTGTCGCTCCCGCAGCCATGACCGACGACGGTCAGCGCGATCGAGCTATTTTGGAAACCATGTATTCAGCTGGTTTGCGTGTTGCGGAAGTTGTTGGGTTAAGTCTGAACGATCTGGATCGATCTGCCGGGATACTTCGAGTGATGGGTAAAGGCCGAAAAGAACGCATTGCTCCGGTTGGCAGCTATGCGTTGAAGGCTCTTGATCGCTGGCTGAAAATTCGCAGGCCGGATACAACGGCAGACGCGGAAGATCAGAATGCGTTGTTCTTGAACCGGTTTGGACGAAGGCTGACGACTCGCAGTATCGGTCGAATGCTGGAAAAACACATTCTGACCGCAGGACTGGCCACTCAAACGTCGCCTCACACATTGCGTCATAGTTTCGCCACGCATTTGCTGGATGGTGGAGCAGATTTACGCAGCGTGCAGGAATTGCTGGGCCATAAAAGCCTGACGACAACTCAGATTTACACGCATATCAGCACACGACGGTTGAAAGAAACTTACGAGGCAGCTCATCCGCATGCTCAGCAAAACATGAAGTTTGGCAAGTGAGTTCCACTGGCAATCGCGCATAAAAAAGCGTGTGCAGGGCGAACCTGCACACGTTTCTTTTGTTCTGGTTGATTCAGCCTACTTCACGATCAGCTTTTCGTCCATCAGAAGTTTCTGATGTTCATCCAGGCGAGCCTTTTCGTCCTCGGGCGCTTTTTCGATGGCGGTTGAAATCCACTGTTGGGCCAGCTTGAAATCACCGTTGGCGGCATAAGCAGCGGCCAGAGTGTCCAGGGTGTTCCAGTCTTCGTATTGAGTCATTTCACAGGCCTTGGTGGCCAATTCAACCGCTGTCTTTGGCTGACGCACTTTAGGTTCTGGAGCTGTCGCGTACACCCACGCCATGTCGTTAAACGAAGTGTAATTTAGCGGGTCTTTTTCCTGAGCAATCTTCAAGTCGCTGATGGCTTCTGAAAACTGGCCCAGTTTGCGATGCGCGGCTGCTTTGTTGCCATAAGCATCCACGTAGTTTTTGTCGATTTTAATGGCGGCCGTAAAGTCTTTGATGGCAGCAGCGTGTTCAGCTTTTCTGGAATAGATGACGCCGCGATTGTTTAGTGCTTCAGGGAACTCGGGGTTCAGCTTGATAGCCTGGTTCAGGTCTTTCATGGCGGAATCCAGATCATCCGTCGCCACAAAACAATTGGCTCGATTCAACATGGCCACAAAGTGCTGTGGATTCGCTTTGATGGCCGCATCAAAGTCTTTTACTGCTGTGGCATAGTCATCCTTCAGGTAAGACGCTCGACCTCGGTTGTTTAACACTCCCGGAACGTTTGGCTTCAGCTTCAGGCTTTCGGAAAAGTCTGTGATGGCTTTGTCGTAGTCTTCGTGAGCCGTGTAGGCGATGCCCCGCATATCGTAGTTTTCAGCCGTTGGTTCAGTCTTAAGCTTATCTGTCAGCAGCTTGATGGCGTCATCAAACAGTACAACCTGCTGCTCCCAAAGCCAGCCTTGCTTTGAGCCGATCCACAGCCACTCGCCGTTAACAATTGTGATTGTAAACACTTCGCCGCGGTACGCTTTCCATACGATCTCTCTGGGAGTTCGCAGGGGAGCTCGGTCTTCAATTACGATGACCTGCTTGCCGACTCGAGGATCAGTCGCCCCCGGTTTTGCGACATCTGCAGCTGTTTGCGTTGCCGCTTGTGGCGCGGCGCAAAGTGAATGGCTTTGGCCAGGAAGTAATGTCGCGCTAAAGATGCAGGTTGCGCGAAATAATTTGCGTAGAGCCAAAGGCATGTTGAATGGTCCTTGCCGGAACGAATTGTGAACGTGTGCATCTTGAAGCACAGACACCACGATTCCAACGATTTACCGGATGATTGGCCGTGTTTGCGGCGACCACGAAATAGTTGGGACGGGTGTAGCGGCAAGGTAAATTGGCAATGCCAATCTTCAATTGGTCGGCGCAGGGCAAATAACCATGATTTGAGGGAAATCATTGACCGAAGCTGCCGGCTTAAAAAGCGAATCGTGCATTAACAGTCTAACGAGACCGTGCCTCAGACCATTCGAGCTGCCGCTCGGAAACGCGACTACGTCGCTCAGAAAACTTGACTCAACGTGAACAAGTTCGCTGCTTTACGAAGTCTAACAAGAGCTTCGCCCTTGACCCTGTGGCGTGGCACGCAGAAAGACATGGAGCGTTGGAATTGCCGAGTCGCTCCTTTGTCGCTACGGCCAATATGCGCGCACCGTGTGCGCATCGTTTTGAATAAGACTCTAAAAGCGATCGTGAACAATCACCTGTTCCAGCGGTAGTTGTCCGGGTTTTGGCCAGATGGGCTTTGTTGCCTTGCCGACGACAATGATGAAGCCCAATGCGTGGTCTGTTGGGAGGTTGATCAGTTCACTGACTTTGTCGGAATCGAACCCGATCATCGGGCACGAATCGTATCCCATTGCCCTGGCTGCCAGCATAATGGTTTGCCCCGCGATTCCGCAGGACCGCATCGCTTCGTCGCGCTGAAGTTGTTCTTTGCCGTCGTAGAATGGGCCCATCCAATTGACCAACAGATTGGCAACTTCGGTTGGGGCGTTTTTCCAGTATCTGGCTGGATCTTTCTGCCAGGCTTTTACATCCGCCGTCAAAATAATCAAAAGCGAAGCATCGGTGATTTGAGCCTGGTCGTTGGCGGCGGCTCGAATTTTGGTTCGCAATTCTTTGTCGGCGACCAGGACAAAACGCCAGTTCTGCATATTGAATGAAGTTGGCGATTGGATGGCGGCTGTCATCAGCTGGTCGATTTCCTGCTGAGTGAATTGGTGTTCCGGATCGAAGTGCTTGACTGCTCGACGTGAACTAATGGCTTCGAATGTGTTCATGATTAACCTAACAAGGGCTTCGCCCTTGACCCTGTGGCGTTGGACGCAGAAAGACGTGGAACGCTTGAATCGCCGAACCACTCCGTTGTCGCTACGGTCAACATGCACGCACCGTGCGCGCATCATTTCAAGTAAGACTCTAATTTCGGTGCTGTGGAAATAAAAAAACTGATGGACGTGTTTTCCAATAACGGCCTTACAGAATTTTGGACTGTTCTATTTTCGGATCGCCCAAAGAGCGTCGAAGGTTCGAAGATAGATCGTTCCGTTGGATATTACAGGCGACGCTGACATCGCTTCGTTCGTGTCGTTTTGTGACACAATTTCAAACTTCGGCCCTGTCTTTACAACGGTGATTTTGCCATCACGTGCTGTGAGGTAGACGTGGTCATCAGCAAGCACGGGGGACGCTCTATGGCGTTGGTTGTGAGTACGTTCGTGATAGATTTCCGCACCTGTCTGGCGATTCAGGCACATCAGCTGACCGCTTTCGCGGCACAGATAGATGTAGTCGCTGTCGATCAGTGGTGAAGGAACGTCGGGCGTGTTCTTGTCAATCATCCATAACAGAGCTTCGCTGCTGTTTGTGAGATCGCCGGAAGCATCGGCACGAATGGCAAACAGCGGCCCGTTCTTGGCGGTTGGAACGATGATGATGCCTTCTGCGGCTGCCGGTGAAGCCACGAAACGGAGGGTTGGGTGGTACTTGCGATCAGGATCGTCGTGTGGGTTGAGTCCGCCAAGTCGCCACAGTTCTTTGCCATCTTCAAGAGCGTACGCGATGGTGAAGTCAGCTCCATGAGTAATCAGATAGGCTGTTGTTCCAAAGTTGTACAACATCGGTGAGGCGTAGGAATGTTCGTTTTCGTTTTCTGCACCTGTGACGCGTTCTTTTTTCCAGATTGTTGATCCGTCTTCGGCGTTCAGGCACACAACGATTGCTTCCTGAGTGCTGGCCTTCCCGTCACCATGAATCAGTTGGATGAACAGTCGGCCTTCATGCAGCACGGGGGTTGCCGACATGCCGAACGCGATGTCAAATTTACCAAATCGTTCCTGCAGATTCAGTTTCCAGACTGCTGTGCCATCCAATGTGTAGCAGGCCACATCGCCGGTTCCCATCATGGTCCAGACGTGTTTTCCGTCGGTGACCGGTGACGGCGATGCGGAGTTGCCTTCGTCGCCTCTGGCATCCTTGTTTCCAGTGCCGACATTCTGCCGCCACTGTTCTTTGCCGTCAGTGCCGAAGCACATCAGCAACAGGTTTTCGCCTTCAATCGACGTCAGGAAAATCTGATTATTCCAGACAACAGGTGTCGCTCCCGCTGGTCCTGGTAAAGGTGTCCGCCAGGCGACGTTTTTATCTTTCGTCCATTCTGTTGGCAGGTTGGTTTCTGTGGAAATTCCGTTGCTGGTGGGACCTCGCCATGATGTCCAGTTGTCAGCCATCAGGGGGCCGGACAGGCCAAGAAACAAGGCGAATGCAAATAGGTTCACAGGACGTTGGTGGGACATTTGTTTGATCTCGGAAGTCGCAGGGTGTTTGTGGTTTTTTGTGGAGCGTTTAGGGGCAGTCGGTCGGTTGCGAGTTTAGCGGCTTGTGCGACGCGACCTCGCTATGCTGAAAACCGCTGAATTTCAGGTCGCCAGCTTTTGATGTTGTCAGGCTACTTGTTGCCGGGATTAAGATAGCAGACGACATTCCTGCTGGCTCGCCCCGCAACAAGAAAGTCGAGATCTCCATCGGAATCGATGTCCACCACTCGGATGTCGTAGGCTTCCTGATCGGTGCCGACAATGTGTGGCGTAAAGCTTCCGTTGCCGTTGTTTTCGTACCAGACGCAGCGTTTGCTGCCGTAAGCACAGGTGACAGCGTCTACGTCGCCGTCGCCATCGATGTCTGTTACCTGCAGGCAGTGAGGTTCCTGGATATCAGCATCGATTGTGTGTTCTGTCCATGTGGGAGCTTCAAACCAGATCACACCGTTGCCGTGGCCTCGCGACGCCAGCAGGTCGGTCTTGCCGTCGCCGTTGATGTCGGCGGGATGAATGTTGGTGGCTCCCGGATGGATGCCAGGTAGAGCATGCTTTTTCCAGGTTTGACCAGCATCAGCCGGGGCTTCCCACCATGCAAACCATTCTCCCTTGCCGGAAGCATCCTGAGGGCCACCCTTGGCACCTGTCGCGGCGTCTGGACGGCCATCGCCGTTGATGTCGCCAAAGCCAAGGTAGTGAGTCAGTCCGGGAGCATCTCGATCTGCGAAAATATGCCGGTTCCATTTGTCGGCAGATCGCGGGTTTTGCGGCGCAGAAATCCAGGCCAACGATTCCGGAAACGGGTCCAGAGGTTGAGCACTGGTCGCCAGCAGGTCTATTCGTCCGTCCTTGTCGACGTCTCCCTTGATGACTCCATGAATACCGTGAACCTGGTTGTCGATCAGCCGTTGAGTCCACTTTTGCGTGAGCGGTTCGTCTGGTTGTTCGTACCAGACAATGAGGCCTGGGTTGTAGCGAGCGCCGATGTAATCTGCGTCTCCGTCGCCATCAACGTCGAATGTTTCACTGTGAATGTAGGTGCCGTCGTGGTCGGCATCGATGATTGTTTCTTTCCAGTCCGGGCCAACAAACAATCGAGTAACTCCGCCAGCGTCGGCAATGACGTCGATTATGCCATCCTTCGTAAAGTCCGCGGCGACAGCGGTGTTGCAGTGCTGTCCTTCGAAGATCGTCAGCTTCTTCCAGCTTGCCGCCGCTGATTCGCTGACAGGATCGGCAGCGTTAAGTTTTGCTGCAAGGCACAGTAATACAATTCCTGGAATGTAGCGTGCGGTGATGGATGGGCGTAAATGGGCGAAGGCGGGAATGTTCATGTTGGAATCTTTAGACTTCTTAAAGCCGGGAACTTGTTCACATTGAGTCGAGTTTTCAGAGCGACAACGGAGCGTTTCCGAGCGGTAGCTCGAATGGTCTGAGGCACAGCCTTGTTAGAGTTTTACTGAAAATGATACGTGAATGTTGATCATAGCGACAACGGAGCGGCTCGGCGCCTTAAGCTGCCTACGTCTTCCCGCATTCCACGCCATTGGGGCAAGGGCAAAGCCTTGTTGGGCGGTGAGGTGAGAATCGTGCGGCAGGTCGTTATGCTGCGGCAGCGGATTGTCTTTCAATTTGTCGTTTATCGTAGCGACAAAGCCACCGACTTTTCTATTCACGATGAATCAGCGAGCGAGCACGATGTCATTTCAGTACAGTTTGAATTCCAGCACAATCAAACCCACGCCAATTCTGCACAAGATTGCTGTCGCCGCGAAGGCCGGCTATGCGGGAATTGAACTCTGGCATGACGACATCGACGCTTACATTGCAGCCGGCGGAGCGGTTGACGACATTCGTAAATGTGTGAAAGACAATGGGCTTCAGGTTCCGACCACAATTCACATGAAAGACTGGTTCCAGCCAGCGGGTGACGAACATACCGTTGCGATGGATATTGCCAAACGCAAACTTCAGCAGGCCGCTGCGGTTGGTGCGAAGTTTACGGTGGCTGGCCCGCCTCACGGGAAGGCTGATCGCGAACTTGGCAAGCGCCATTATCATGAGCTGCTGCAACTGGGTGCTCAGTTCGGCGTGCGTCCGGCGTTTGAGTATCTTGGGTTTGTGGAAGACATCAGGACAATCGACGACGCGATTGAAATCGTCGACGGCTGTGCTCACCCGAGCGCGTGCCTGGTGCTTGACCCGTTTCATTGTTACGTCGGTCAGGGGGGCGTTGAGTCGATCTCAAAGTTGTCGCCGGACCAGATTGCGATTTCTCACTTTAACGACGCTCCTGCCGATCCACCTGCACACACTCAACGAGACCCGGATCGAGTGATGCCGGGTGACGGTGCGATTGATCTGAAACGCTATTGTGATCTGTTGCGACAGGTAAAGTATTCCGGCTTTGTGTCGCTGGAATTGTTTCGCCCGCAGTTGTGGGAACTTGATCCGCTGGAAGTTGTCGTGCTGGGGCTGGAGAAAATGCGAGCCGCTGCCGAAGCCTGATTTCATGCCGTTGGTGTGTCAGCATGTCTGCTGTTGCTTGCGTTCGCTACTTTTCGCGAGTGAGCACGCATTTTTTTTCTATGGTGGTCGATCCGGAGAACCTGGCCAGCCCCCATGAATTGTCTTTGACTGGAATTCTTATGGTGACGGTAACTTTTGAAGCTGTGTCGAGAAAGTCAATCGTTACGTTGCGGGTGGCGCCGACGGCGTTCAGTAGATTTTGAGCTTTCTGTTTTGCGGCGGTTTCACTTGCTCCAGGTACAATCCCGGCTCTGGCTGCTTCGTATGCGGCATTTCCGGCCGTATGCCGCATCAGATTCAGGCAGGTGAGTTCCAGGCACCCGAAGAAGATCATGAAGATGATGGGGGCCACCAGCGCAAATTCAACCGTCAGCGCGCCAGATCTGGGCGTTGATTTATAAGATTGACGGACGTTTCTGCGTCTGGTGTTTTGCTGAATTCGGATCATTTGAGTACTTGTCAGTCGGTCAACACGACGGGAAGTGTTCTGGCTAGTTCGTAGAAGGCGGCTCTTAGTTCAGTGGAGTTTCGCGCCGAATAAAACTTACCTCCCGTGATGTCTGCGATGTTGACAAGGGTTGCTGTGTCCTGGCTTAGCATGCTAACCGTATGAATGACGATGCCCTGGTCACGAGCATCGCGGGCCGCTGCTTCCGGGTCACGTCCTGCATTCCAAACACCGTCCGTCAGCAGGATGATCACTTTGTTGGCAAGGCCGGAAGAGTTGCTGCCGGTCAGGATTTCAACGGACCGGTCGATGCCTGCAGACATGTTAGTGCCACCCATCATGGGGATTGTGTTTTTCTGGGCGACGCTTTGAGAGATTGACGTAGCGTTCTGATTCCAGTTGTCGCTTTCCCGGTTCGGCAGATTCACGTTTGTTTCTACCGCAGGATAGAAAGTGCTGGGAGCGATAGGCATCGTGTAGTCATTCCCCCACGTGACCAGAGCGGCTCGTGGTGGTTGTTCATACTGCCCGGCTTCATCCAGAAACAGATTCACTGCATTCGCAAGAACAGCCCAGCGGCTGTTTGTTGGATGCGGTGGCGACAGGTGGTTTCTCCACAACGATCCCCATGCCGTAAAGCTGGACAGGCGAGGATTGTTTGGCGGATATTCATAATCAACGCCCGACATGTCGAACAGCATTGATCCGGAACGGTCCAGGGCAAGGCACACTTCAACATCCAGTTGAGCTGCCGTAGCGGAACTGGATGTAGAGAAATTGTTGTGGCCGAGAGCATTTGCAAAGAATAGAGGCAACGACTTTGTTCGAGAAGTATCGCTGATATTGCCGTCGACCCTTACCGCATTTGACGGATTCGCACCTTCAACAAATTCCCAGCGTCCTGATGCTGCCAGTTCGACTCGCCCGAATTTTACGTCTCGGTTTCTAATGAGAAATGGCTGGCCGCCAACTGAGTTTCGCTGAGCATACTGTTTGGCGGCTGTAATCGCGTCGCTGCGACTTTCAGTACGTGCCAGTGCTTCGGCCGCAGCTTTGGCAGCAGCATCTGTAGATGCTCTCAGCTCCGTGCGGACCAGTTGCATATACGCCACGTCCACAGTTAATGCTGCCGTAACAATAAATACAAACAGCATGGCAACAATAAGAATTGCCGCTACGCCTTTCTGACGAATCAGCAACTCACTGGCTGACATGATCAGCTTCGGCCGGTTTTGAATGGCAATTTTTTTCACAGCCTTACCATCTCCACTTTTTTAGTCAGGTTTTTTCCCGAAAATACCCACAATGGCCCTAATGCTGCTGAACTGGCATCGATTGTCACAGTCACTGAAATTCGCGTGCCTCGAGCAGTATTGATATCAATGTTGCTGGGGGAAAACGTGACGTTGAATGATGTGATATCGCGTACCGCAAGTGCTTCTGCACATCGCACTGTGGCAAACTGATCTGTTCCGTTGGGGCTGGAAGCAGCCTTGGCCGCTTCGTAGGCGGCAATCGTGATCGACTGTTTCAGGAAGATGGCATTGGACGCTTCAATGGAGCCGAATACAAGAACAAGCAGCAGCGGAAGCGTTATGGCTGCCTCAACAGCAGCCGTTCCCGACCTGGATTCCGGTTTGCAAGTTCCTTTCTTCATGATGTCAGTCTATTTCAGGAATTGGACCTTGGCGTCAAAAAAAAACTTTCTGACTGCAACCTGACAATTTTGGGGTCAGCCATGTGAAGATTGCCCGGCTTGATATTCCGGGCAATCTGTTTCACATTGCAGCTTCAGGTTTCAAATGTCATGGTGACTGTCATGTCCTCCGTGCTGGACTATTCATCATCAATCAAAAGACGAGCGGGTGGCACCTGTCCGGCGAGTACCGCAAACGCGGCTTCCAGGTCGGCTTCCATTTCTTCATTTGATGCACCTGATGGAATATGCACGTATTCCCCACCAGACATCTGAGCGATCGCTGACATCAACACGGTGTCGGCTCCGTCACCCATGGAAATCGTATGTACCACATAGCCCGCGTCGAACGCTTCTTTGGCTCGAACAAAGGAATGCAGTGCAGCGCGCCAGTTACCATCGCTGTTACCGCCACTTGTGTAACCGCTATCGATAATTACATCCGCCGTACCGTCTCCATCGAAGTCGGTGATTTCATTCCAGTTCCATCCCGAAGGCAGGTTTGAGCTGCTGTAGCCGCTTGGGTACTGGTTTGATTGACCGTCGGTCATCAGCAGTACGGCCTTTTGAGCACCGTATCGGCCCTGATCGTCCAGCAGTTCTTTGGCATCTTCCAGGCCGTAGCCGATACCTGTTGAACTGTTATAGTGACCCGGCTGTTTGTGGCGTTGGATGGTGTTGATTTTCATGACGTCCGTTGTCAGATGCTTGCCAGCAAGGTCAACTGTTTCGTCAGCACCGTCATCCCACAGCCCGGTTTCAATTCGGGAGTTGGTGGCATAGGTAACCAGTCCCAGCTGGTCGCCGTATCCCAGGTTATCCAGGAACGTTGCCAGTTTTGTGACGCCTTCTTTCATTGCGTGGTGAGGGTAAATCGGAGCTCGCCACAGGTCTTCTGAATCCCTGTTGGACAGGCGGGAAACGGTCAGGTAGTGCATCAGAGTTCGGTAACCATATTTCTTCTGGTATCCGAAACTGCTGAGACTGTTGCCTTTGACGTAGTTGATGTAGCCTTCCCACAGTGATTTACTTTCGCTTTCCGAAGGCTTGCCCTTGCGCATTCCTGAAGAATTTTTGCCTTCCTGAGGGAATGGAACATAGCTGCCACTGCTTGATCCGCCTGACGACGAGCTTCCAGCACCCGGATAGTCGGCTGTCAGGCCATAGTAGTAATAGGTGCTGCCTCCGCTGTTGCGAAACAGGTAGCCGTTGTAGCTTCCGCTGGTGAAGACCAGCCAGTTGTAGCCATAGCCGGAACCAATGCGATAGCCGCCGTAGCTCATGGAGCCTGAGCTCCAGCCGTCATAGTAGTTACCGCTGCTGGAAGAACTGCCTGAACCTGACCCAGGTCCACCGTCGTCCAGGTGCAGTGCTTCGAAAATTGTCTGAGTGTCGCTGCTGCTGATATAGGTTCCTGCGTAGGAGTCGATATCACCGAAGCCTGTGCTTGGAAACTTCTCCGTTGTCTGTTCATCGCTGTAAGTTGCCCCTGAATCGACGAGCGCGTCCCAGATGTTGTCCAGGCCGGTTTCGATGGCTGCCAGGCCGATTCGGTTTTTGGTGTCTGTTCGGAATTGGCTGTCAAAAGCCATGGAGCCCGAATAGTCAAGTACGGCAACGATGTCGCGAGATTCAATAAATGCCACGGCGCTGGTTTGAAGTGCGTGTGCTCGAGTACCAGTGACGGGGGCGAAGATCAGGGGAAGTTTTGCGTCAGGCTTGGTTGAATCGCTGTTCGTCTTGCGAATGCTTACTTTAACCATGTTGTAGGGAGCTGATCCCCAGGTTTCTGTAAAGGAAACTCCATCTTCCGCCAGTAATCGGTGGCCCAGTTCAACGTCAGTGCTGGGGGCAATGTAGAATCCGTTCATTTCGCAAATGTTCTTTGCCATTGTGCGTGCAGCAGCTGCTGCAATTGCCTGTACGGCCTGAACGTTGGTTTCGCCCTGTTCACCCGCTTCTCTGATGCCAACCACAATTTCCTGAGCCGCCGCTAAAGCTGCAGCATCAGCGGATGACTGCATGCGAGTCTGCGTGACAGTGATCATTCCCAGGTCGACTGACATTCCTACAAATGTCATTGCCGCCATCAGGCTTACGATCGCCAGAACGAAGAAGATTCCCTTTCGGCAGCGCTGGCGCAAACCGCTGATGGAACCTATAAGATCTAACCGTTTCATCGATACCCCCCCAGGTAAACATTAAACCGTAACTTTTCGATAGCACCCGGCATGATGTTGGGTGATATTTTGATTTGACTATTGTGAAAGACCGCCCGCCATTCCGGCTCGCATAACCAACGAAGCGGAAACTGACTTTCCGCCCATGTATCTGACTGGAAACAGGCTGATCGACGAGTACGGAAGCTCCAGCTTGATCTTTACCATTTTAAGCTCGTTGGCTTCGTCGGAAATATCGAAGGCCTGTCCCGCGCTGCCTCCGTCTGCATGAATGATTGAAACCACCAGGTCGTTGCCCGGTAGCCCGGAAGCTGTTACGAAATTTCTCAGGTCGCGTTCCAGCTTGGCATTTGGTGTGTCGCCTTCGCCAACGATTTCAGACCATCGCATGTTTGTTATCCGGCCCGCTTCACGAACCGACGACTGCATAATCGTGCTGGCTCGCAGTGCCGTGCCCATTTCAATAGTGCCCAGAACCAGAATCAGCATCATTGGCAGAACCACGGCAGCTTCAACGGCCGCTACGCCTTTTCGGTTTTGCGTGGCACTGACATATTTATTTTGGATGTTTGATTTCATCGTGATGCCTATTCCTTTCTCATCACACACTGACCATACAGGTTCAGGCTGGTCACCCAGCGAGGCCCCAGAATTCCAACTTTGGAATAGGGCACCTGTACGCGGACAATGAACAGTGAATGAGAATTCAGCGTGCTGACTTCGACATCCGGCAGTGAGTCGTAATCGATTGACGTTGGGTCGATTGTCGCATCATCAAAGGCACTGGCGTCTTTGACCCAGATTTTTATGTCAGCGTGATCGGCGTTGACGGCAGATCCAAGAATGTCCTTGGCGATTTGCTTGACGTCGGCGCTGGTTTTGTCTTCGCCGACCCCGGCACGGGCAGCTCGTCGAGCGGCTGAGTTCATCGTGTGAATGGTCATAAAGCAGTGACCAAACTCAATGAACCCAAACAAAAACGTGAAGAACACTGGCAGAACCACTGCGGTCTCAACCAGTGTTGTGCCACGTCGTTTGTTGCCGGAGCGGTTTCTTGTGAAAAGTTTCATGGCGATATCAATTTGTTTTGAATCGTTCTGGCAGTCAACGGTCTGGTCCAACGTGGGACGTAGACGGCTGCCAACGTATGAAACATAGGGTGGGGAATTCATCTTGCTGCCAAATCACTCAGCTTCCACGCAGAATGGGCTTTTCCAGTGGCGTTGCGGAAACGAGGTGTGTTGCCGAAACGCAACATGGGGGTTTTGACTGCCCAGGCGGCAGCATGGTTGTTGAGTTACGGCAACATGACGTTTCAATTCCCCCGCAAACGGCCCCGTTTCAGCGTGAATAGAAGGGGCATAAATGTTAGGCCTGTGACGGTTCTGCTTTTTGCAACGAAGTCACTGGTTGTACGAAATTGAGGCAGATTTATTCTGCACCGTTGCGAGTAGTTCCAGGTTAAATACGCCAGGCAACACTTGCATTAGCCGACGCGTCCGCTCAGCAATATTTGGGCGCCGCGGACTGAACGGCGATCGTGGCGGAAATGGAGTGGCCGTTTTATCGGCCAATGGATTGCATGCACCATCGTCTGCCTGGTTTGGCGACGAGCAGAGGTCGGTCTTTCGTTTGGCAGCGTTGCGTTTCGTTTCGCATGTTGCGTTCGTCAGCGTTGCTCAATGTTTTGAGCAACTTTGCTTTCGCAGTCGACGAAATTGGTCGCCTTTTGCTCTGCGAAAGTGTGGCTGATTATTTGTCAGTTGCAGTTTTGCCGATGCAGTACAGTTTCCTGTTCGACCGAGTAAGCAGCCGGTCGCCGACAATGGCGGGGGTCGCGTTGAACAAGCTGTCATCATTTGCGATGATATTGTGTGCCAGTTGTTTATATTCGGGGCCAATCGCTACGGCAAAGATTCCGTTTTCGCGAGTCGTCAGGTACATTCGATCGCCCGCCAGGACCGTTGATGCATACACACGTTCTTTGGTGTCCATCCGTTGCTGGTAAACTGTTTTTCCTGTGGATGCGTCCATGCAGTTCGCAATTCCACGGTCGCTGGCCCAATACAGTTTCCCTTCGTGGTAGACGGGTGACGTTACGTTTGCGCCAACGTTGGCTTCCCATAGTTTGTGAGTCTTTGTGACGTCGCCGCTGCCACCCAGTCGGATTGCCATCGCCTGATTCTTGCGGCCTCCCAACACATAGGCAATACCATCATTGGCCACCACGCACGGCACAACATAGTCCTGAATGCCGACGCAGTGCCACAGCTCTTTGCCAGTCAAAGGATCAAGTCCTCGAAGGTGCTCCTTATAACTCACGATCAATTCGTCGCGTCCATCTGCAGAAGTGCTGACCAAAGGCGTTGTCCAGCTTTTTTGTACGTCCTCCAATCGCCAAACTTCTTTTCCAGTCTGGCGATTGAAGGCGAACACGGTATCGGATTCGATACTGGCATTCACGATGACCAGGTTCTGGTACAAAATCGGCGACGCGGCAGAACCGAATCCCGCGGTGTTGCTTCCCGTATCAGCCTGCCAAAGTTTGTTGCCTTCGTGATCAAACGCGACAACGCCGGAAACTCCAAAATAGGAGTACACTCCAGCTTCATCGCAGACGCAGCTACCTGACGCATAACCATGATCAGTGACTCTCCTGCTGGCCGCTTGTTCGTCGGGAGAAGCTTCGATGACTCCATCCCACAACTGCTTGCCGCTTGTCAGGTCGAAGCAAAGCACATGCAGTTTCAAGTCGGCTCGATTTCCCGGCTGATCCTGATCGATGCCGTAGCCTGTGAACGACGTCAGATAAACTCGGTCTGCGTAGACGATTGGGCTGGAAGCTCCGTTTCCGGGGATTTCTGTCGCCCACAACATGTTCTGCGATTCGTTCCATTCCAATGGCACGTCGGCAGACGGATCTGAAGCATTTCCGTCGTCGCCCCGAAATCTCGGCCAGTCGGCCGCGTGTACGAATCCAAGTGATCCGACGAGCAGAAAAATCGTTGGTCGAAACATTGGTCGTCGCCTGCGGGGAATTCTACGGAATGGATTTTTAGAAAGTACAATGCGTCCCAGGTGCTGAATACTGAGGCTCTATTTCTTTGCCGGCTCTGCTGGCTGCTTTGTTTTTTCGAACGTGCCAAACATGTGTCCGCCTTTGTCGCCATGTTGCCAGGTGCCCGCATATCGATTTTCATAAAAAATGACTCGCGCGGAAAACTGGCTGCCCATGCCTGGAATGGTAGCATCCGTCATCGTCACCATGGGCGTGTCTCCCGCCCATTCAATTGGCAGAGTTACGGGGACTCGAGCATCGGTCTTGCCGTATTTGATGCGACACATAATGGTCCACAAGTTTCCGGTCACCTTTGTAACGCCTTCAATTTCGTAGCGTTCTGGTTTTGGCGTTTCATTCATTTTCTCGTCAATCGTGAATGATCCTGTCAATGTTGTATTGGACAACATGGCGACGAATGCGTCTTCACGTTTTTGTTGAGCATCAGCGTTTGATGATGCGTCGTCTGACGTTTGGCCGAAGCTGACAGCAGTGACGTTTGCCAGTAGTAAAGCGGCAAAAACAGTAAGTCCACGAGCTATAGTCATTGAGATTGTCCTTTGTAAAAGCAGTTTTGCAGTGCCTGTGATTTTAGAGTCTTATCCAACCTGATGCCCGCCTGTTCGATACATCATTTGCAAATTCCGTGCGGTCGCGCACATCTCTGTCAGGGCTGCTCAAAAAGGGGGGCTTGCCATTGCAGCCAGCTTGTTGTGATAGAGCCAACGTTTTTTGGTGCAAACGGCTGCAAATCGGTTCTGTTTGTATGACCAGGTCCAAACTGCCGCGTCAGCCAGCCTTGCCACGATTCCGTTGCCGGGTGTTCGGCACGCTGACTGGACTGTTGGATTGTGGGCAGCTGTTTGCTGGGGAATACAGAATTCGTCTCTGAAACACACTGGGTTTCGGTCGTGCCTCGCGAAATATACTGGATCTGTCCGACGGGCGATTCACCAAACAGGTCGATGTTCCTACAATTATATTCCGTTCCGTCGATTGGCGATGGCTGCAGGTCAATTGATAGGCACCTGTTTGCGATGATCCTCTTTGAAAATCCAATCACCTGAACGACGATTCTTTCGCAGGTAACACAATCGTGTTGCGAAAGCTTCGTGTTGTCAGGCAGCGACTTAAGACTCAAATAGAAACGTGCGAGCATTGTTTAATCGCTTCTTCAAATATTGCACCGGTCAGTCAGCCCGTTCGACTTCATCGGTGATTTCACGGTTTGGGTCACAGGCGTTGAATTCACGTGAAGTCATTGTCAAACGCTGGCAGTTGCTGCTTTTTTGTTTGCTTATTACGTGCTGGACCGTGCCCGCATTTGCCGCTCCTCAGGCGCCGCCGGATAATGTCGAAGTGGCCAACAAGTCCGCTGAAAGCAGCCTGAGTCTTCGCAACATGCTGAAAGCTGGCGGAGCTGTTGGATATTTGATCGTCGTATTAAGCTTGTTTATGGTGGCGTTGATCGCTGACCACATCATGAATATTCGCAGATCCACGCTGATGCCTCCCGGGTTGGCTGAAGAAGTTCATCAGTGTCTGGCGAATAGAGACATTGAAGGCGCCAGGAAAAAATGCCTTGAGCATCCCGGGTTCTTAAGTCGCCTTTTGCATTCGGGCCTGGATGAAACGGGAGTAAGCTATGCGGCGGTTGAAAAAGCGATGGAAGACGCCGCAGTTGAACAGTCAGCTCGGCTGTTTCGCCGGATTGAATATCTGTCTGTGATTGGAACCATTGCACCTATGCTGGGGCTGATGGGAACCGTTTGGGGTATGATTCAGGCGTTTCTGGAATTCGAACAGAAAGCAAATCCCCAGGTGTCGGAACTGGCTCCCGGAATTTACCGAGCACTTATTACAACGCTGTTAGGTCTTGGTGTAGCGGTGCCGTCATTGAGTGCCTTTGCGATTTTTCGCAATCGCATTGATGAACTTGCCGCCGAATCGACCTTGCTGGCCGAACACGTCTTTGCCGACTATCGACGAGCCCTGCAGGTGCGACGCAAAACTTCACCGCGTTCGGTTCAGGATTAGCGCGTGATTGCCTGACAGACGCCTGTTGTCCCTGGGGCTGAACGCAAAATGAGGCTGAACGCCAAAGTGGTGCTTCAACGCAGCATGTGATCGCAAGCCAGGCCGGTGCTTAAGTGCGATTTAGTCCTCAGGCGAATGCACTTTTTTGCCGGGGTTATACCAGTCTTACAAGCACAGGTTTTGTGTACTGGACGATTTCCCGGGGCGGTTCGAATTCCTTATTTTGCCAGCATTGCCACGTCATTTGACCTCGCTACGTCAGCGCAGTTGAATCAAAGGCATCGATTCAAAACATTCATCCGTTGAGCCGGCTGATTCGGTTCCATTGCCGAGCAAAACGTTCTTTGGATCGTCACATATTTTTGTGGACACGATTGAGTGAGGTTCTACAAAGAACCGTCGGAAGAAACTTCTGTTCCGCAAACTGCCAAGCAAGGGCCTGACCCTTGAACCAAATTCGAGCCATCGCTCGATGACGCCTCCACATTGCTCAGATGCCTGTGAGACACTGCGCACACCTCTGAGTGCATCTTTAAACCCCGAATGAATTGAGAAGAGACTATGAAAAAATTTGTAACAATGGCAACCATCGCACTGCTGGCTTCACAGGTGCAAGCCGGTGGCAAATGCAGACAGTCCACAACCGCCTGCAAAACAAATCATGTGACGTATGTAACGACAGCAGTTGTTCACCCCGCTGCTCCGGTTCATGCCGTTGTAGCTGCCAAGTCAGACATCGTGGACACGGCTGTTGCCGCTGGTTCATTCAACACATTGGTTGCTGCCGCCAAAGCTGCCGGTCTGGTTGACACACTGAAGGGAGCCGGTCCTTTCACAGTATTTGCTCCAACAGACGCGGCCTTTGCAAAGTTGCCAGCAGGTACTGTTGAAACATTGCTGAAGCCCGAAAACAAGGCATTGCTGCAATCCATTTTGACCTATCACGTTGTATCAGGCAAAGTGATGGCCGCAGACGTTGTCAAACTAACGGGAGCGACCACTGTTCAGGGGCAGAAAGTGGATATCGCAGTCACTGACGGCAAGGTGACCGTTGATGGTGCAACCGTAGTGAAGACAGACATTGAAACATCAAACGGTGTGATTCACGTGATCGACAGCGTAATCATGCCAGCTGACAAAGACATTGTGGATACAGCAGTTGGCGCTGGTTCGTTCAAAACATTGGTCGCCGCTGTTCAGGCTGCAGGTCTGGTAGACACTCTGAAAGGTGAAGGTCCATTCACCGTGTTCGCGCCAACGGACGAAGCGTTCTCCAAGCTACCTGCCGGAACAGTTGAATCGCTGCTAAAGCCGGAAAACAAAGATAAGTTGATTGCAATTCTCACTTACCACGTCGTCGCGGGCAAAGTCATGGCTGCAGACGTTGTGAAACTGTCGTCTGCCAAAACTGTGAATGGCAAAGCCGCCACTATTAAAGTGTCAGACGCTGGCGTAATGGTCGATGGAGCCAAAGTGGTTGCCACAGACATTGAAACCAGCAACGGTGTTATCCACGTCATTGACAGTGTAATTCTGCCATAATCAAATCAGGCGGAAAGCAATGATTCAGGGCGATCGGTTTGATTCCGATCGCCTTTTTTTTCGTCAACTCCAAAGTGACCGTGCAGGCGTCCGCAAGTCAGTAGCTGAATGCGTTGTCGCATGAAATACGTGGCGTACAAGTCTTCACATCGCTGCCGATTTTACAACAGGCTGTAACACTCGCAGCTGAATGATAGAAAGTTTTGAATCAATGACTGTTGCACTTCCCGAAACCATGACTGATGATCCAGACACGGATTACCCGTGCATCAGCAAGCCTGCTTCATCTTCGAAGATTTCTGCTGTTGGTTCTTCTGTGGATCTAAAGGCCATTGAAGGTGCGGTCCGCACGATTCTGACTGCGGTCGGTGAAGACGCTGATCGAGATGGACTGCTGGAGACTCCGCGCCGCGTGGCGAAAATGTACGCTGAAATGTTTTGCGGACTGCAGCTTGATCCCGGCCGTCATTTGGAAGTAACGTTTCAGGAAGACTACGATGAAATCGTGCTTGTGAAAGACATCGAATTCACAAGCATGTGCGAACACCATCTGCTTCCGTTTCGAGGCGTTGCTCACGTGGCCTACATTCCCAATGGGCGAGTCACAGGGCTTAGCAAGTTAGCTCGCGTTGTTGAGGAAGTTTCTCGTCGCCCGCAAGTGCAGGAACGAATGACTCAAACGATCGCGGATTTAATGGAAGAACGCCTTGGCAGTAGTGCGGTTGCCGTTGTTTTGAAGGCGGAGCATACTTGTATGTCCATTCGTGGCATCCGCAAGCCTGGCAGTATGACGGTAACAAGCTCAATGCGAGGAGCGTTTCGATCAGATCCGGCCAGCCGAGCAGAAGTGATTTCACTAATGAATCAAAGCTGATCGCAAGGTTGAAATTTGCCCTGACCACTCATGCTGCCATCGCAACATTCTGAAAGACAGATGAAGTTTGAATCTGGTCCTTCGGGCGTTTGGTAATAGAGGCCGCTTTCGCCGTATTGCAGCGTCGTTGGCTTCAATCCAGGAAACAATGTTCGTTAAGTGCAGGGCGCTGCTTTTGTGCCTGAGATTTCATGGAGAAGCTGATGATTATTCAGAAACAGTATAAGTTCTATGCCGCACATCGGAATGAAACGCTTCAGGATAAGTGCAGTAACCTGCACGGGCATCGATATGGTGTGTGCTGCTATTTTGAAGTCGAACGCGACGGCGAAATCAGCACGCTGTTTGGAGATTTCGATTCACGGATCGAGCCCTGGCTGAAGGAAAACTACGATCACGGGATGCTCGTCAATAAGCATGATTCGTTGTATGAAACTTTGCAGTTGCACGCTGAAAGAACTGGTGAAAAATTCCGGTTAAATGTTTTTGAGAGACCGACAAGTGTCGAAAACCTGTGTCACAAACTGTTTACCGAAATTACTCAAATGGGTTTCCGAATGAGCTGCCTTGAGGTTCGCGAAACAGATTCTTCCGTTGTTCGCTATACTCGAGAAGACTGGGTGGCGGACAATCGCTGCTTCGGGAAACAGGTTCCACTACCGGTGAAACTTTCATAGCTGGAATCGAAACGGTCGAAAGCGAATAACCACGGTGGGAACAACCGAGTGAGTACCATGCAAACCAGGACGTATCGGATCGTGGCACTACTTTGCTGTGCGGCGGCCTTCTTGCTGCTATTCGCGTTTACTGTCAGAGCGTCGATGACACGAGGTGTGCTGGACAATGAATTTTTGATGTCGGATGTATGGTTTCAGGTAACGCTGATCGACACGTATCTTGGGTTCCTGTTTGCCTTTGCCTGGGTTGCGTGGAAAGAACGGACAACATGGCTTAGGTTGCTGTGGTTCGTGCTCATTATGGTGTTTGGCAACATGGCGGTCGCTATTTATGTGATTATACAGATCGTACGACTGCCCGCCGATGCTGATGTCTCCGATTTGCTACTGCGGCGATCTCGCTCGTAAACGGCATTTAGAGGTCTACATCGGGATTTCGAGCTACCTTCCAGCGGCTTACGTCAACTAAGAATCGCTCGCCCTGATTTAAGAGATCCCTTACGCACGTTGGGAGTTGCTTTTTGGCGCGTTTACGTCTGGTTCTCATGGCTTGATAAGCTGGCGTTGCAAACGGGCCGTTTTTCTTCGTTCGTGGCTGCAGAGTGTGCAAATTGGATTAAGGAATCGTGTCGTTACTTGACTCTTGTGTTCTACTGCAGATGCTACGCTGACGTAGCCCACCTCAAATCCCCTGCAGTTCAAGAAACCCCAAGATGTCGAATTCTGTTGTACGCCAGATTGTATTATTGATCGTTGTTGGAACCACGGCCTGCAGTGCAAGGACTTCTTTCGGGCAGGTTCCAGATACGGTCGCTAACCTGCAGGTTCAGGCGGTTCAGCAGAATCAATCCAACTGGGGTTATTGGGGGCCCAATCCAGACGTGTATTCCAGCTGGAAGACTCACAGCAACCGGCTGATTCCCGTTTACACTTTCGGAATTGGGCTGGATGCTGTGAAGGGCGAAAACAGCGTCTATCGCAATGAAGTGGCAATTAAAAAACTTTACGGCGAAGTGCCTGAGCAGACTTTGAATCCGCAGGCCGAGTACTTTGATCAAACAGACATTTACCGACTTCAGCAATCAGCGGTCGCCGCTGGTAAGAAGCGAGTAATCCTGTTTGTATTTGATGGCATGGACTGGCAAACGACTCGTGCTGCAGCGATTAGTCGAGCCGGTGCTGTCAGCTATGATTCCGGTCGTGGCAAGGGGCTTGCCTTCATCGATTATCGAGGAGTGGAAACGGACTTTGGTTATTTTGTAACCAGTCCTCACAATGAAGGAACGTCCGTCAATGTTGACAAGCAAACTGTGACGAATGCTGGAGGAAAGCTTCGTGGTGGATACGCCCCCAAACTTTGCGGTAGCGCTCCCTGGGATGCAATCACTGACGCAGACTACCCCATTGGCAAAGGCAAAACACTAAAACACGCCTACACAGATTCTGCATCGTCGGCCACATCACTCACATCTGGAATCAAGACGTACAACAACGCGATTAACGTCGATGCTACGGGGGCCGGTGTGTTACCGATTGCTCGTTCACTGCAGGAACAGGGGTTCGCGATTGGTGTTGTTTCCAGTGTTCCTATCAGTCACGCAACTCCAGCTTGTGCCTATGCGAACAATGTCCACAGAAGCGACTATCAGGATATCACTCGCGATATGGTCGGGTTGCCGTCAGTGTTTAACGTGGCTGGTCTGCCTGGAGTTGACGTGTTGATTGGTGCAGGCTGGGGTGAGGAGAAGGAAAAAGATGCGGCACAGGGGGACAATTTTGTAGCCGGCAACAAGTACATGACTGCTGAAGACCTGTCGACCATCGACGTTAATGCTGGCGGTAAATACGTCGTTGCACAGCGGACGAACGGTGTTTCCGGATTGCAGGTATTGAATAACGGCGTGAAAGAGGCCATTAAAAAGGGCCACAAGCTGTTTGGTTATTTTGGCGTTGGTGCAGGGCATCTGCCGTTTCAAACGGCGAATGGTGACTATCAGCCCGTCATCAGCTTCGGAACTCCCAAGCCGGAAAAGGCGGAGGTTTACAGCCAGGCCGACCTGGAAGAGAACGTAAAGCTGAAAGATATGGCGCTTGCAGCGGTTGAGGTTTTGAATTCTCGTTCTGAAAATTGGTGGCTGATGATTGAAGCTGGCGATGTCGACTGGGCGAATCATTCAAACAACATCGACAATTCGATCGGCGCCGTTCTTAGCGGAGACGATGCCTTTGCCAGTGTCGTTTCGTGGATCGAACAGAACGGTGGATGGCAGGATACCGCATTGATTCTTACTGCGGACCACGGACACTATCTGAACCTTAAGAAGCCTGAAGCGTTAATTGCCCCAAAGTCTGCTGCTGCTGAATAAAGAACAGCCAACAGGTGGTTTGAACACTCCAAACTGAAGTGGACTCGAATCCTGTAGTTGCGGCCATTCAGGTTTGGTTGAATGGAAAAAAACGCCACGTCATTGACGTGGCGTTTTCTGTTGTGGACTTGTTTGTTTCACCGGTTGGTGACCAACAAGGTTACGTGCCGTTTGAAGGTGGGCTGCGGATTACTTGAACTGGCAACCTGCAGTTTTACTTTAGTAGCCTTGTCCGGTTGTGTGGTAGCGAGTGCCGCCGACTTCAACATCGACATGGTCTCCATGTCGGAAGGCGACCGGTTGCTGGCTGCTGCCGTAAGTTCCGGTGTTGTAGCTTCCGGTGCTGTACCCGGAACGACTTCCGTAGTTGTCGTAACCGTAGTTGAAGTTTGTTCGGTAATTGTTGTAGTTGGGATTAAACTGCGAGTTCAGGCCGTTGTTGTGGCTTAAGCCGAGTGATACCAGTGGCCGCTGGTTTGAGCTGCCCGGATATCCTGAGTAGGCACCAAACGCACCTTGATACGTTGTCTGTAGACGATTGTTGTAATTGCCGGACAGGTTGTAATTGTTGCCATTCGTGCCGTACCCATATCGCCCACTATTCCCGCTTGCGCCGTAGCTGGTGTTAAAATTGTTGTTGTAGCGGCTTGTGTTGCCATAGCCCGGATGGCTTTGCCCGTTCCGACACTGTGCCGTTGCATTTTGCGTTGTCAGGGCACTTGCTGCGACGATTGCAAATGCGAACAGGCCAAGGCTCTGGAAACGGCGTGAGCTCTTTGATGATGTCGTATTCATTTCGACTACCCTTTCTTTGGGTTTGAATTGTTATGTTTCAAAACTTCACTGATAAAGGTAGAAAGCGAAACCCGTGCCGTAGTCTTTTTGTGTGCGTAAGTTGTTTTATGTAATGGGTTTGTGTGAATGTTGGTCTCTGCGAGTCCCTGTCTTTTAGACATCGAGTTGATGTCGTGGAAGTTCATGTTGATGTCAGTTTGGTGAACGCGATCGTCATTTCGGCGACAGTTAAGTGACTAGTCGACAGCTGTAACAAGTCTCAGGGCCCTGCGAAACGCTTTCCATGTTTAGTGACCTGTTGCAACTGAGGCGTTTCGGCCGTTGAATGCAGCACCCACCATAAGTTGGGATCTGGTCATTCGCAAAACCTGCGATGCGGTGCTTAACGCTAATCTGGCGGGATGGGTGCTTTGCGTGCGTCAAACGGAATGCACATTCGGGCACGTCAATTGCGTTGGTCATGAAGCCGTTGCAGAGAAATCAGCAACAGCCAGCACAGAAACAGTCTGAAGATTAACCGGCCAACTTGCCGTAGCCCTCTTGACGCAAGCGTGTCAGGATGTGACCCTTAGTTGATTAGACGGAAGTGCATGGAGCGTTTGGTGTGTCGGCAGGCAAGTGGCTTGTCGCGGCAAGTTCGCCCTGTGTGACGAAAAGTCAGCAGACTTTTTTGATCAGTTGAGTTGAAGAAAAGTGGTAACCGTTTCGGCGATGATCGCACCTCCTGGGTGGCACCACTTTTGCATACAATGGATTTGTAAGCTTCGTCGATCACTTCAGGCACAAGGAGGAACGTAAATGCATTTTGACAAATGGAGCGCGCGTAACGAGAAGTTGAACGCCTTTTCAAAGACGATGTTGTCGGGCACACGCGAATTGGTGCGAGATTTGAAAATCGACGTGGTAGAAAGCGGAGACGTTTTGATCCGCGGCGTTGCACTCAGCTATTATGGCCTGCAGCTTGCCATTCAGGTGTCAAAGAAATTTCGAGAACAGCATCCAGAGTTTCCTGAAATCCAGTTGCTGCTGAGCCTGAAAGGAAAGTCGCTGAAGCCGTTCCAGTTGACTGGTTCCGGTGCCACCAGCCCCAGTCGAAGAGTGCTTCGATCTGGAATGAAGCGTCCCTTACCGATGCAGCCTGCTGGATCGTAGATCCAGCAGTGCACGCGATCGGTTGGTGTGACGGCAGTTCCTGTCTGCGATGGGAAAATTGTCAGGCCATCGACTTAGTGCCGGAAGTGGCGACGTCCTGTGAAGATCATTGCCATACCGTACTCGTTGCAAGCGGCGATAACTTCGTCGTCGTTTCTTGACCCGCCAGGCTGAATTACGGCCTTAATGCCGGCTTTGGCAGCTTCGTCGATGCCGTCGCGGAATGGGAAGAAGGCGTCACTCGCGACGACTCCACCCTGACTGCGTTCGCCGGATTTCATGGCTGCGATAAACGAACTGTCCAGACGGCTCATCTGCCCTGCTCCAGCCCCCAACAACATGCCTCCCTTGGCAAACACAATTGCATTGGACTTGACGTGCCGGCAAACTCGCCAAGCAAAACGAAGATCTGTCAGTTCTGCATCCGTCGGCTGGCGTTCCGTAACAACTTTCCAATCGTCTTCCGGTTGAGGCAGGTCGTCACGATCCTGAACCAGCAGACCACCGGAAACGCGACGATATTCGGCAGCTCCCTTGCCTTCGTCGCTGAATTCAACTTCCATCAGCCGAACGTTGTTCTTCCACTTTGGTTTGGTGGTCAAAATCTGCAGAGCTTCCGCGTCGTACCCGGGAGCGATGATTGCTTCAATAAAGCGGCCCGGTTCGCAAAGTCGATCAGCCGTCGCGGCATCGACAATTTTGTTAAGCCCGATAATGGAGCCAAACGCGCTGACGGGGTCTCCGGCATGAGCATTTTCAAACGCTTCAGCCAGTGTGTTGCCAATCGCACATCCGCACGGATTACTGTGCTTAATGACACACGCGGCCGGTTGATCGAATTCCGCTACGATCAGTTTTGCGGAATCCAGATCCATCAGGTTGTTGTAAGAAAGTTCTTTTCCGTTAAGTTGTTTTGCATGAGCGACAGACGTTTTGGGAGCATCGTCTTCGACATAAAACGCGGCCTTCTGGTGTGGATTTTCGCCGTAACGCAATGAATCTTTCAGCGTGAACGACAGATTCAAGCGTTGTCCCCAGGCGGCATCGGCTTCTGGTGTGTCGGACGTGATCTTCGCCATGTAGTCAGCGATCGCTCGATCGTAGCTGGCCGTGGTTTCAAAAGCCGCAGCCGCAAGTTTTCGGCGGAAGGTATCATCAATTGTTCCTGAAGCTACCTGAGCGAGGACTTCAGGATATTGTTCGGGTGATGTCACGATGGCAACGTGAGCGTGGTTTTTGGCGGCAGAACGAACCATAGACGGGCCGCCGATGTCGATCTGTTCAATCGCTTCCGGGATGCTTACGTCTGGCTTGGCGATGGTTTCTTCAAACGGGTACAGATTCACAACCACCAGTTGAAACGGAATAATACCGTGTTCGGCAATAGCGGCCGCATCTGAAGCCAAAGTTGGTCGGCCCAGGATGGCTCCATGCACTTTGGGGTGCAGAGTCTTCACTCGACCATCCATGATTTCCGGGAACTCTGTGTAAGTCGTGACATCAATGACTGGGATGCCGGCGTTTTCCAGAAAGCGACGAGTTCCACCGGTAGAAAGGATTTCAAAGCCCAGCTCAACCAGCCCCTTCACAAACGTGTCGAGTCCCTGTTTGTCGCTAACACTTACCAACGCTCGCCTGGGCACTGAAGAATTCATGAACTTCGTTTCCGAGATAAATTGAAACACGGCCGCTTGCTGACGTGTTTCAGTTGTGTTGTGGCTGCAAGAACGCATTCTGGAATGATTGTGGAGCGGTTTCGATCAGTCTTAGCTGTTGACGAAGAACTGCACCACAAACAGGTAGCTTGCTTTGAGCCGAATCTAGCCACGAAGTTTGGCAACTTCAAGCCATGAGTTGGTTGTCCTGAAACGTCTGGCAAATACACGAATTCAGGCCCGAATAGCTTGCCGGAAGCTGAGAATCAGTCGTCAGTTTTGAGACACTTGGGTGCCCGCACGTCGCGCCGGCCGAACGGCCAGTCTGCCTCAGCCAGAAGGTAACTCTGTCGAGTGATACGGCAAATTCCGGCCACAGACTTGGTTTGGACGACGCTGTCCCCTAACAAGGGCTTCGCCCTTGACCCGGTGGCGTGGTTAGCCGGAAGACGTCGGACATTCGAGCCGCCGAGATGCTCCGTTGTCGCCACGACCAACATGATCGCACCGTGCGCGCTTCATTTTCAGTAAGACTCTAAATAAACTGTACCCTTTGCCCGAGCGTCATCCGGAATGTCGCCCGGAAACGCTTCATCGCTGATAAGGCCTCTTATGTCTGCTGCTCTCCCCGAAGTTGATCCTGCAATTCTGGCTACCTTGCACAGTCCGTCACTGTTGGTGTTTGCCGATCGAGTTCGCATCAACATCGACCGCATGATCGCCACCGCTGGCAGCGTGCAACGACTTAGGCCACACTGCAAGACTCACAAAATGGCGGAAGTTGTGCGGTTGCTGCTGGAAAAGGGAATTCTAAAGCATAAAGCAGCGACGATCGCAGAAGTTGAAATGCTTGCGGATGTCGGCGTGTTGGATGTCGTGTTGGCATACAACCCGGTTGGCCCCAACATTGGGCGAGTCGTCGCGCTTGTGCAAAAGTTTCCCACACTTCGATTGGCTGTGACGACAGACCACGCGGTCCCGTTGCGTCAGTTATCAGAGGCGTGTGCTTCGGCCGGCGTGAAAGTTGGTGTGATGCTGGATTTGGATGTGGGGCAGCATCGTACGGGAGTTGATCCGGCCAGCGAACTTGCCGTTGGTATTTATCAGCTTATTCACGAATTGCCTGGAATTTTTCCCGCAGGATTTCACGTTTACGATGGGCATCAACATCAGGAATCTCTGGCGGAAAGGACTTCCGCCGTTATGGAAGTCTGGCCCTTCGTTCTGCAATTGAAGCGGGCCGTGGAAGCAAAAGGAATGCAGGTTCCTGAATTGCTGTGCGGCGGTTCTCCTACGTTTCCGATCTATGCGGCTATTGACGAAGCATCAATTGCGCTAAGTCCCGGCACCAGTGTTTTTCACGACTCAGGCTATGGCGACCACTTTCCCGATCTGGATTTTGTTCCTGCAGCCGTCGTCGTTACAAGAGTTGTCAGCCGCCCTACGCCAAATCGAGTGACTTTAGATCTGGGAAACAAGTCTGTGGCCGCAGATCCTCCGAAGGGGCAGCGAGTCTTCTTTCCAGCACTCCCCGACGCCGTTCAGGTGATTCACAACGAAGAACATCTTGTTCTGGAAACACCGGACGCCGATCGATTCGCACCCGGTGATGTGTTGCTGGGAATTCCAACTCATATTTGCCCCACCAGTGCTCTGCACCACGAAGTTGCCGTCATCGCGGATGACAAGCTGGTGGCCCCGTGGCAGGTTACTGCCAGAAACCGCCGCCTCACAATCTAACAAGGGCTTCGCCCTTGACCCGGTGGCGTGGGATGCGGGACAGCGTGGGACGTTCGATTCGCCGAGCCGCTCCGTTGTCGCTGCGAACAAGGGCGATGCCCTTTGACCCGGTGGCGTGGGATGCGGAACAACGTGGGACGTTCGAATCGCCGAACCGCTCCGTTGTCGCT
>CALFSX010000092.1 GCA_937916515.1 uncultured Planctomycetaceae bacterium
GGAACAATTGCTGGGGAACACTTGGAGGGCTGACGACCTACCGCTCGCCTATGCCAGAATGCCCTTCACAACTTCGCCATGTACGTCGGTCAACCTGAAGTCGCGGCCTTGATGGCGGAAGGTGAGGCGTTCGTGGTCGATTCCCAGTTGCTGCAGAATTGTGGCGTTCAGGTCGTGAATGTGTACGGGGTTTTCCACGATGTTATAGCTGAAGTCGTCGGTTTCGCCGTAAACAGTGCCACCTTTGATTCCAGCTCCCGCCATCCACTTGGTATAGCAGCGAGGGTGGTGGTCTCGACCGTAGTTTTCTTTCGTCAATCCTCCCTGACAGTAAATCGTGCGACCAAATTCTCCGCCCCAGATCACCAGCGTATCGTCCAGAAGTCCTCGTTGCTTTAAGTCCTGAACAAGGGCGTAGCACGGTTGATCGATAATTCCACACTGACGTCGAATATCGTTTGGCAGATTGCCGTGTTGATCCCACTGCCGAATAAAGACCTGCGTGAATCTCACACCACGTTCCGCCATGCGGCGAGCCAGCAAACAGTTGGCGGCGAAGGTTCCGGGAGTTGTGACGTCTTTGCCATACATCTCCAGAGTTTCCTTGGATTCTCCCGAGATGTCGGTCAGTTCAGGAACCGACGTCTGCATGCGATACGCCATTTCGTATTGAGCAATTCTGGACTGAATTTCGGGATCACCCACTTCATTAAAACGTTCGGCATTCAGATGATTCAGTTCGTCCAGCATTCGACGTCGCATGGAAGCAGACATGCCGTCTGGGTTGGAAAGATACAGAACGGGGTCACCCGCTGAACGCAGGCTGACTCCCTGATGTTTTGTCGATAGAAAACCGGAGCCCCACAGTCGAGCATAAAGTGCCTGCCCCCCGAATCCGCCATTAACCGTCGAGTGCAGCACAACAAACGCGGGAAGATTCTGATTCATACTGCCCAGGCCATAGGACATCCAAGATCCTGTGCTGGGACGTCCGGGCAACTGACTTCCCGTTTGAATATATGTAATCGCCGGGTCGTGATTGATCGCTTCTGTATGCACCGTTTTGATAACGGCGATGTCTTCCAGCATCTTCGCGGTGTGCGGCAGCAATTCACTGACGTAGGTGCCGTTGGGACCGTGTTGATTGAACTTAAAGATTGACGGAGCGATGGGAAATCGAGTCTGCCCGGAAGTCATCGTGGTAATTCGCTGGCCGTTGCGAACAGAATCGGGCAGATCCTTATCGAACCAGTCGTTCATTTTGGGTTTGTAGTCCCACATGTCCAGTTGCGAGGGAGCACCCGACATAAACAAATAGATGACTCGTTTAGCCTTCGCCGCAAAGTGAGGCAAGCCTGACAGCCCGCCGATCGGATTCGCTGCTGCATTGCCTGTGTCTGCAAACAACTGCGGGTTCGCCAGCGAAGCCAAAGCTGCCGAGCCGATGCCGGTGGACATTCGTCCAAAGAAGTGGCGCCGTGTTTCGATGAGTCCGGCTTCTGTAATGGGATCCATGCTTTAGCTTTCCTGATGTTCGGCAGCTGGGCTGGTTGACTTTTGAGGTAGGGGTGTGAGCAGAAGTGTTAGCTGAAGTTCGCGTAAAGACAAAAGGGAAAATCACATGCCGCAAGGCCCGGCGCGCCGCAACGCCGGTTCGGTGACAATCGCTACCCGCGAGTTACGGCTTCACTTAGGTTCAACAACAGGTGAGTGATCATTGTCCACGCAGCCAACTCGCTGGAATTCAACTGTTCGTTCTGAGGCGATTCGCCAGCGGAAAGCAGCTTCTTTGCCGACTCCGGATCGCCGTTGAACTGACTGAGGTATTCTTCAAGCAGATTTGACAGCGATAGGATTTCGTTCTGCGTTGGCTTGCGACTTAACAGCGATCGAAACGCAAAGTCGATTCGATCGTTTGTGGAAATGCCGCCTTCGTTCATCACTCGTTCAGCAAATTTCCTGGCGGCTTCTACAAACTGTACATCGTTCATCAGCACCAGAGCCTGCAACGGCGTGTTCGTTCGAGCTCGGCGAACCTGACACGTTTCGCGATTGGGAGCGTCAAACGTTGACATCGATGGCGGTGGCATCGTGCGTTTCCAAAACGTATACATGCTGCGGCGAAACAGCTTGTCGCCGGTGTCCTGTACAAAAGTTGCCGTGTTGCTGCCACCAAATCCCACGGGTTTCCACAAACCTGCCGGTTGATACGGTTTCACGCTTTCGCCGCCGATGGTTTCGATCATCAGCCCACTTAGCGCCAGTGCCTGGTCGCGAATCACTTCCGCATCCAGGCGAAATCGAGGACCGTGAGCGAGTAGTCGGTTTTCGGGATCTGCGGCCAGCTTCTCTGAACTCACTCGAGACGACTGCTGGTACGTCGCAGACATTATCATCTGCTTCAAACAACGTTTTACGTCCCAGCCGGATTCAACAAAATCGACCGCCAGCCAATCCAGCAATTCCGGGTGAGAAGGCTGTTCGCCCTGCAGACCAAAGTCTTCTGAAGTCTTTACCAGCCCATACCCGAATAGTTGCTGCCAGAACCGATTCACGGTAACTCGCGACGTTAACGGATGCTGAGGTTGCACAAGCCATTCGGCCAGTCCCAGTCTATTGGCTGCAGCATTTTGAATGGGCGGTGCCAACCACAACGGCACACCTGGTGAAACAGGATCTCGTTTTTCTGTGTATTGCCCTCGTTCCAACACATAGGCCTGTCTCGGTTCCGGACGGTCTTCCATCACTAATGTCGCGGGAATCGACTTTTCCACGCTGTCCAGCTGTTGTTTCAGCTTTGCCTGTTGAGCCAGTGGTTCAGCAAGCATCGACTTTGAATCGGGATGAACGCTGCGAATATAGTAAGCAGTTAATTGTTCCGTTTGAGCTGGCGTGCGATCGTCGCGTTTGACATCCAGAATTTTCTTAATCTCCGGCGGAATTCCAGTTGGCTTTGAAACGGCAGCAAACTGCTCCCACGAAAACAAAGAACGCTTTTGCTCGTCGGACAGCCCCTGGGAAACAATTCCAGCCGTGTCCCAATAAACCGTTCCACCCACTTGAGTAAACGCCCAGCCATTCAGCTCACTGCCGACAGGCAATCCGACAGCATCCGCCGACACTTCCAGACGCACCCACTTACCGGTTTCGGGCAATGGTCCCATTTGTCGATTTAGAGCGTCGTTACGGCCCGCCAGAAATGCCTTATCGGCTCCCCAACTGGCGCGGTGATCCCATTTGCCGTCGTTAAACTGCAACTGCAATGTTTGAGGCGGATTTGTGGGGTCCAGATACGCGTAGGCAAACAATCGTGTGGCTTCACCAATCTTCAGTTTGTCAGTGGCACCGGTGAAAAAATGCTGAGTAATCGCATCGCCGGAGCCCGTTCGAACTGTCGATTTTGTGCCGCTGTGAACCGGATGATCGGGCGCTTCAACAAACTGCCACGGAGTGTTGCCTTCCAGGTTGGCGCCCGCAGGAGCTTCGTCGTCGATCCACACGAATTGTTCTTCGGCCAATTCGCCAAGCGGTTCCGTCGGTCGTGGATCTGAGTACTTGAATTCGGCGATCAGTTTGGAAATTCGCGAATCAACATCGGCCAGTTCTGTTTCGTATTGTTGTTTTTGATCAAGCTGCTCCGCTGTCGGAACTTTGACAACAGGAGGCGGCAGCAATGCATTTCCGTCCATCGCTCGTTCCGTCAAACTGTAATAATAAGCATACAGTTGATAGAACTCCTTCTGAGTTAACGGGTCAAATTTGTGATCATGGCAGACGGCACATCCGGCGGTTAAACCCAGCCAAACAGTGGCCGTGGTTTCGACACGATCGACGGCGTATCGCATATAGTATTCATCATCAATAGAACCTCCCTCGCTGGTTGTGACGTTGCAGCGATTAAAGCCGGTCGCAATTTTCTGCGTTAAAGTTGGATTCGGCAGCAGGTCTCCAGCAAGTTGTTCAATTGTGAATTGATCAAACGACTGATTGCGATTGAATGCGCTAATCACCCAGTCTCTATAAGGCCAGATGGATCGTTTGTTGTCCAAATGCAGCCCGTGGGTGTCTCCATAACGAGCGGCGTCCAGCCAGATGCGAGCCATGTGTTCGCCGTACGCCTGAGAGCTCAACAACCGATCGACCACGTTTTCAAACGCTTGCGAAGACTGATCATTCAGGAACTGATCCACTTCACTAATGGTTGGAGGCAGCCCGGTCAGGTCCAGAGTCGCTCGGCGAATAAGTGTTTCTTTCGACGCGGTTTCTTCTGGTGCCAGTTTGGCCGCTTTCAGTTTGGCGTGAATGAACGTGTCAATGGCATTGTTGCTTTTCCAACCATCAACGGCGACCGCAGGCTGCGGCTTGACTGGCGGCTGGAAGGCCCAATGCCCAGTCCAGATGGCTCCCGCGTCAACCCACGTCTTCAACATCTGAACCTGCCCCTTGGTCAGCTGCTTTTCAGAATCCGGCGGTGGCATTTGCAGGTCTGGATCGCTGGAGGTGATTCTGCGAATCAGTTCGCTTTGATCGCTGTGACCAGGCACAATTGCGACCTCGCCAGAATCAAGCTTCGCAGTCCCTGATGCCAGAGAATCCAGACGCAAGCTGGAATCGCTGTTTGCAGCATCCGGACCGTGACACGCAAAGCACTTGTCAGACAGCAGCGGCAAAATGTCGCGACCAAAATTGACATCATCGTCTGCCTGGCCAATGTGAAAACACTGAACGGTCACGAGCACCAGCAGGCAAGCTTTTGTTCCAATTCGCATAGTCTGAATCAGATCTTTTTGGGGGGACGAGGTTTCGACAAAGCAGGCACACGAGGTGGGCAACTTTTCGAAGCGACAGAGAATCGTTACCGAGCGTAAACTCGACTATTGATGAAGGGGCAGGCCCTTGAGTGGAAGGAAGTAATGGCAATTCAACAGTGACGCTGGCTGCAATTCAGCAAAGCCAACGTCGTCATAGGTAGGGCCTATAATTTACTCGCCAAACGCCATCGTTGCCACAGTCGGCACAAAAATGGTGAAATGCGGCACGCTGATGACGACGATTGTTCCGATCGCCACAGTGAATCAAGGCATTTTCGAAAGCAGGCCGCCGCAACGGAAAACGCTTCTACTGGCCGAAAAATCGTTCAGCCTGAACAGAAATGAACAAGCGACCACAGGAACTGGACAGCGAAATTTGCTATCCTGCACAACGCACACGCGATTTCTGTGTGCCCAATCGTCTCCAGGTTTTGTGAGAATAACAGTATGTCGACGGCACCCAATTTTCAGATTACACCTGACGACGATGCACTTTCCAGCATCCCGCGCGACTTGAAATTTCATCCAGCTGCAACGTCGCATCCCAAGGCTCTATGTTCTGAGCAGATTGAATGCTACAACAAAGACGGGTACGTGCGCCCGATTGACGTGTATTCAGACAGTGAGATCACAGACATTCGGCGGCACTTTGACAAGCTGCTGGAAGACACAATTGCAGCTGGCGGCGACAGCTATTCTATCAGCACAGCTCACATGAAGCACGGTGGTGTTTACGACATGCTGACAAACCCAAAACTTGTGGCGTGCGTGTCGGACATTCTGGGCGATGATGTGGTCGCGTGGGGGTCACATTTCTTCTGCAAGATGCCCGGCGATGGCAAAGAAGTTGCATGGCACCAGGATGCCAGCTATTGGCCACTGTCGCCTTCCAAAGCTGTTACTGTGTGGTTAGCGATTGATGATGCAGACCTGGAAAATGGCTGCATGAAGTTTATCGCCGGCAGCCAGCATTCTGGCCATCTCACCTACAGAAAAAGCAATCCCGACGAACACAGCGTTCTTGGCCAGACCGTGGAAAACCCGGAACAATACGGACAGATCGTTGTTGACGACCTGAAGGCCGGACAGGCATCAATCCACAACGACTTGTTGCTTCACGGTTCAGCCGCCAACAATTCAACTCGCCGTCGCTGCGGTTTGACTCTGCGATATGCCGCGGCTTCTGTGAGAGCCGAAATGGGTTGGAACGCAAAAGGTGTCGTGGTGAAAGGTCAGGATGTCGCCAAGCACTGGGGCAACCCGCCTCGACCGACAAACGATTAGTTTTGGGGGCAGCAACACATCACCGCTGTCTGTCAACTGCCGTCGCAAACTGACTAAGCCACGTCGGCCAGCAATGTTTCTCGAGCCAAAGCTGCCACGATTGCAGAATTGATCTTCACTTGCGGATCTGTGGTGTTGGCGATTTTCAAAACGTCGCAGACTCGCTTCAGGCGGCCGGGAGAGCCGTCTCCATATTGCAGAATTTCGACCATGGCGTCGTCTGTCATGCAATCGGCGGCGACTCCAGCAATTCGCAGTTTTTCGTGAACAAAGCTTTCCGCGTCATCTGGGTTCAGTCGCGAAAGGTTGACTTTCAGCGCCGACAGGCGTTGCAGGCGATCGCTGAGTCCGTTTTCTGTGGCGGCAATTACAGTGATTCCACCAGCGGTCTGATGATTGATTGCGGTTAAAAACTGAATCACCGGTTCGGGGCTCTCAGTTGTACGATGAAGGTCATCCAGCAGAACCACGGTTTTGTGATTGCACAGTGTTCTGCCGGCAATTTCGTCGCGAATTGCAGTCATCAAGCTGCCCTGTGACTGATTCTGGCCAGCCACTATGGAAAGTGCTCCACAAAGCTGAGTAACAAACGCCGCCTGATCCAACGCCGCCATATTGATCAGAATGGCCGACATGCCGGAACGACGGCATTCACTTTGGACCTGGTTCAGCAAAATCGTTTTCCCGACGCCCTGATCCCCCTGCAACAGCACAAACGATTCACCCTGCTCCGCAACGTACAGCAATCGATTCAACGCTTCTGCCTGAACCGCACCGCTGAAATACCATGACTTTGCTGCTGGCTGTCCGAACATAATCATCTTTCCCTGTCACGTTTACCTGTGAAACATCGCCTGTAATCTGTTCCGGCTTCGAGCCTGAACCGCAATGGCGGCAACGGTGCACGCCACCAACAATTCCGCCGTTTTTAGAAAAGAGCCAAGCCTGGCAGGTCCGGCCTTCCCAAAATTGGCTAAGGCGTTGAGTTCCCGCATGAATCCTTACAATCGCAGCAGCACCTGATCGTTGTTGCCTGCTTCAATTGGTTACAATCGTTGGTATCGTCAGCTTGTGACGTGATCGAACACATATTCAATACGGAGTTTGCGGAATCGAACGGCTTGCCGGTTTAGTCCAGCTTTCCGCGCGACTAAGCGTGAATCGTTGCCGCGAATTGCTTTTACGATCGGCAATTTCTGCAACAATTCACAGCAAAGAACTCAATCTTCAGAACCAAAGATGCGGCAGCGACAGTCGAAGCTTCAAACGAATTGTGACGAGTTGACTGTCCTGAATTTCGCAGCCCCTGCCTGGTGGTAAAATTCAACGAAGAATTTAGTGCTGCTGACCTGAACCCAAATGTAGCGGCCAGCCCGACTCTGCCAAAGAAAATCATGACTGAACTCAATTACCAATCTGCCGGTGTAGACCTGAAGCTTTACGAACAGGCCATGCAGCGGTTGCCCGGACTAATGGCGAAGACTCGCACAAGTGGAGTCATGGATTTGCCCGGCGGCTTTGCCGGGCTGTTTCGGCTGTCTGCTGTCAAGCAGTGGAATGATCCTGTATTGGTTTCAGGAACCGACGGTGTCGGCACCAAAATCAAGCTGGCCATTATGATGGGCAAGTTTGACACCATCGGCATCGACCTGGTCGCCATGTGCGTGAACGACTGCCTTTGCCTGGGAGCAACCCCGCTGTTGTTTCTGGATTACATCGCTATGGGCAAAGATAATCCCGTGCTGTTGGAGCAACTTGTCAGCGGAGTCAGCGATGGCTGTGTTCAAGCGGGAGCAGCCTTGCTGGGCGGCGAAACTGCCATCATGCCGGACCTGTACGCCGATGGCGATTTTGACATGGCCGGCTTCTGCGTGGCTGCCGCAGACCGATCTGAACTGGTGAATGGCAAAGAGCGAGTTGTTGCCGGTGACGTGTTGATCGGCGTGCCATCGTCGGGATTCCACAGCAATGGCTACAGCCTTGTTCGCAAAGCCGTGTTTGAACATGCCGGACTCAACATCGATGATCATGTTGCCGAACTGAAAGCTGCTGTCGGCGATGTTCTGCTAACTCCAACTCGCATCTATTCAGACATCGTTGCTGCAGCAATTGAAGCGGCCGGAAACGACAACATTCATGCGATCGCTCATATCACGGGCGGTGGATTGTGCGAAAACCTGGCTCGCGTGCTTCCAGATGGCATTCACGCGGAGCTTCAGCAATCTTCATGGACAATTCCCGCGATGTTTACATGGCTGCAGAAGCTGGGCAACATTGCAGACGCGGAAATGTTTCGAGTGTTCAATATGGGAGTCGGACTGGTACTTGCTGTTCCGGAAACAGTCGCCGACAAAGTCTTGGCAGCATGCTCAACCGACGAATATCCGGCTTTCATGTTGGGCAAAGTTGAGGCACAGTCACAGGCAGGTCCCGGCACGGCGTCTTTGGTGTAGAGTGGATGCTTCAGGCCATTCCATTGCACGACAGTAACCGGCGCGTCGTCGCTGTAGGTTGTGTTTGCTGAAAATGCCCGAAGCGTTTGGTTGTGAGTGTCGCCGCAGACAGGAAGTATATTGATTCGTGGCCGATCAGGGACTTTTTGAATTCGCTGATATTCCGGACTGGGAACAGGCCGCGGCTGAAGATGTGCAGGTTGCCGACGTGGTATTCAACCTGCCTCTTGAAAAACCTTACACCTACAGCATTCCGGATGAGTTCCGAGAACTGCTGAAGGCTGGCATGCGAGTCAAAACTTCACTGGGCCGAGGCAACCGTTCCGTCATTGGATACTGCGTGAAAGTGCGACAGGCAGAAAGCGCTGTTCGCAAGTTGAAGCCAATCGAAGAAGTTCTGGACACTGAACCATTGCTGAGCCAGAACATGCTGGAACTCACCAACTGGATTGCGTCACGGTATCTGTGCGGTTGGGGACAAGTGCTGGAAAGCGTCATTCCTGCGGGAGTCCGCCGCAGAAGCGGAACACGTCTGGTGAGTTCCTACGAACTTTCTGCCAATGCCAGTCGCATCATCGCCACTGGCAAGCTTCCGCAAAAGCAGCAGGTTGTCGTGGATGTGCTATTAAAAGCGGATGGCCCCATTCCTGCCGCTCGCTTGTGCGAACTGGCAGATTGCGGTCCCGGACCGCTAAACACGCTGAAGAAAAAGGGAATTCTCACACCGATTCGAATTCGCTCCGAAGTAGCTGGTGGAATGCAGGGCGACGTTGAGGTCACTCAGGATCTTGTTCTGAATTCACAACAGGAAGGCGTTCTTAAGCAGATCATCGCGTCGCTGCAATCCGGAGAACATCGCACCATGTTACTGCATGGAGCCACCGGCAGCGGGAAGACGGAAGTCTATATTCGCTCCATCCGCGAAGTTGTCAGCTATGGCCGCCAGGCGATTGTGCTGGTGCCGGAAATCAGCTTGACGCCTCAAACAATTCGACGCTTTCGCAGCCGGTTTTCTTCCGTCGCCGTATTGCATAGCCACATGAGCGATGCCGAACGACATTGGCAGTGGCAGCAGATTGCCAGCGGAGAAATTGAAGTCATTGTTGGTGCCAGAAGTGCCGTGTTTGCGCCGACGCCCAACCTTGGCTTGATTGTCATCGACGAAGAGCACGAGCCAACCTTCAAGCAGGACAACACTCCCCGCTATCACGCTCGCGAAGTGGCGAGGTATCGCTGTCAGCAGGAAAACGTGCCACTGCTGCTGGGTTCCGCAACGCCAACGCTTGAATCATGGCTGCGAGCAACTCGACGGCAGGACGACTTGCTGTCGATGCCCGATCGTGTGGCTGAACTGCCGCTGCCACCGGTTGTGATTGTGGATACTCGCAACGATCCCCGAATCAATCGGGGAGCATCAATTGGACGTGCCTTGTTCACGTCCATCGGCAGAGCACTTCAGGATAAGGGGCAGGTGATTCTGTTTCTGAATCTTCGAGGTTACTCGCCCACCGTCTGGTGTCGCAGCTGCGGCACGGGCGTGAAATGCCCTGACTGCGATATCACGTTAACCTGGCATCGCGATCGCCAGGAAGCCGTTTGTCACAGCTGCGATTACAGCATTCCGGCTCCGGAAAAATGCCCCGTCTGCGAAAGCGCAGCTGTGCGATACTTTGGAACGGGAACTCAAAAGCTGGAAGAAGAAGTCGCCGCCGCCTTCCCGAAAGCGACTGTCTTGCGCATGGACAGCGATTCCATGAAGAAACCGGGCAGCCACGATGAAGCCCTGGAAAAATTTCGACACGGACATGTTGACATTCTTTTGGGCACTCAAATGATTGCGAAGGGACTTGACTTTCCAAACGTTACGCTGGTGGGGGTAATCGACGCAGACAGCATGCTGAATCAACCGGACATGCGCGCGGCAGAACGCACGTTTCAGTTGATCGCTCAGGTCGCAGGCCGAACCGGGCGAAGTTCGCGAGGCGGACGAGTGCTGGTGCAGACAACCAGCCCGGATGACGCATCGGTCAAGTACGCGTCAAAGCACGATTACCTGGGCTTCGCTTCTCACGAGCTTCACCAACGCAAAGATTCCGGCGCTCCGCCGTTTAGCTGTGTCACACGAATCATCTTTCGAGGACTCAATGAACCGCAGGTCAATGAAACGTCTCGAACAGTGGCAGACAAACTGCGGAAGGCGGCGAAGCTGAAAGATCCGGAAGTGCGAGTTCTGGGTGCTGCCCCCGCTCCAATCACACGGCTTCGCGGCTATTGGCGATTCCACATTCAGGTTTGCGCGCCAACGGCAGAACGAGTGAAACAGCTGTGGCAGTACGTAGAAGACCGCCTTACGCTACCGGACGGAGTTGAAATGGCCGTCGATGTCGATCCTATCAATTCACGATAAAGGCAGGCAGCAAGACTGCAACATCCGACGTACAATCAGCACACTGTAAATCACACGTTAAATTTTCATGGCCGCAAACGTCGCCCAACAGATTAAGACAACGACATGGAACTTGATGATAAACTGTGCTATTGCTTTCACGTCACTCAACGAAAAGTGGTGAATTACATTCGTCTGCACAAACCCAAAGTGCCCAGCCAATTAAGCGAATGCGGCGGGGCAGGCACTGGTTGCGGCTGGTGTGTGCCATACCTGAAGAAGTGCTTTGCTGCCGAATCGGATGGCCCCGAATCCACCATCGAACTGACGGCAGAAGAATACGCCACTCAGCGAGCTACCTATATCGCAGCCGGCAAAAAACGATAAGCGTTGGCGAATTTCGACACCGACCACCCCGATAGTATCGTGTAGCTGCCGGTGCTTAGCTGGACAGCGACAATTCTGTATCAGCCGAAAGGCGTTAGCCTCGGCTGTTTCCCCTGATTCCTATAAACCGGGGCCAGCGTCCTGCGGCTCATGTTGCTGACAGAAAACCTGCCGTTTGCTCAAACCTGCCGCTGCCCATTCAGGCACCGTCCGGACGTAACATCCTCGTTTAACCCGTGGTCGCAGTCCCCGGATTTCGCGGCCTGTTCTGCGGCGACGGGCTAAACGGCCCGATTCGACACACCAGGGAAATGTGGAAGTTGTTTCGGGACAATTCCTTAGCTCTTAGGGATCTTCTTCGCGACTACGGTTGCTTTTGCCGTTACTGTTTTTGCCACAGGAGCTTCAGGCATTGGAGTACACAAAAACACGGTCACGCTTAGCGGTGGCACATTCACTTCGACACTTTGTTCATAGCCGTGTGATGGCACTTTCAGACTTTTCACACCACCAAGATTGCCCATTCCAGAGCCACCATACCAGTCTCCGTCGGTATTCAAGACTTCTTTGTACATACCCGGTTCCGGCACACCAACTCGGTAATTCGAATGAGGGGCTGGCGTTAGATTTGCCACAACGATCATCTTCTGAGACTTATCCAGCGTCTGTCGAATAAACACCAGCACGCAATTGGTGTTATCGTCACCGACAATCCACTGGAATCCGTCGGACTGCGTTTCGCTTTTGTAAAGACACTCGTGAGCCACATACAAACGATTCAAGTCGCAGACGAGTCTTCGAATTCCTTCATGAGCTGGGAAGGTTCTTAGTACCCAGTCGATCTCGCCGTCGTGCTTCCATTCGTTCCACTGAGCGATCTCGCTGCCCATGAACTGCAGCTTCTTGCCCGAGGTCGTAAACTGCAGACCGAACAGCAAGCGTAGATTGGCAAACTTCTGCCATTCATCACCTGCCATCTGGTCGATCAACGAACCTTTGCCATGGACCACTTCATCATGCGAAAGCGGCAACATAAAGTTTTCCGTAAACGCATAGACCCCGCGGAAGGTCAGGTCATTCAGGTGCCAGCAGCGATGAATCGGATCGCGACGCATAAATCGCAACGTGTCGTTCATCCAGCCCATGTCCCACTTCATCGTGAAACCCAGACCTCCCGTGTACACCGGTCGAGAAACTCCGGGCCATGCCGTTGATTCTTCCGCAATGGTCATGATACCAGGGAAATCGGCGTGCAGCACTTTGTTGAAGTCGCGCAGAAAATCGATCGCCTGCAGGTTTTCACGTCCACCAAATTGATTGGGAACCCACTGATCGGAGTCTCGCGAATAGTCCAGATACAGCATCGATGCAACAGCATCAACTCGAATACCGTCAACATGATAAACGTCGCACCAGAACCTGGCGCTGGACAATAGAAACTCGCTGACTTCTCGCCGGCCATAGTTAAAAATCAACGTGTTCCAGTCGGGATGGAAACCAAGTCGAGGATCTGCGTGTTCGTACAGGTGTGTGCCGTCGAAGTTGGCCAGTCCGTGAGCATCTGTTGGGAAGTGTCCGGGAACCCAATCAAGAATAACGCCAATGTTGTGGCGATGCATGTAATCGACAAAATACTGGAAGTCGTGAGGCGTTCCGAAGCGGCTCGTTGGTGCGAAATAGCCTGTCGTCTGATAGCCCCACGAACCGTCAAAGGGATGCTCTGTAATTGGCATCAATTGAACGTGCGTGTATCCCATTTCTGTCAGGTACTCAACCAGCAGGTGAGCCAACTGACGATAGTTTTGAAACGTTCGTCCGCCGCCAGGACGCTTCCAGGAACCGGGATGCACTTCGTAAACCGAAACCGGGGCTTCCAGCCAATTCGTCTGGTCGCGTTTTTGCATCCATTCCTGATCGCGCCATTGAAAGTCGCGGATGCTCCAAACCACCGATGCGGTCCCGGGACGCAGTTCACCATAAAAAGCAGCCGGGTCGGCTTTTTCAATCAGGTGACCTTCCTGAGTTTTGATCGCGTATTTATAACGTGTTCCGGGAGTAGCACCGGCAACAAATCCTGACCAGACGCCTGTGTCACTGGATTCCAGCCAGTCACGCCCGGGAGTCCAGCCGTTGCCGTCACTGATAACGGACACTTCTTTCGCATTTGGAGCCCAAACGGCAAATCGAACGCCACCTTCGACAAAGTGAGCGCCCAAGAAGCGATACAAAGTGGTGCGGTCTGCGGGCTGGTCAAAGGTGCTCAGCATTTTTTGAGAAAGTGGCTTCGAATCGTTGGCGGCGGTCACGTTACTTACCTGTCATGTCAAGTTGGATTTGTTGCCAGACTTTGCGTCGCCTGTTGCTGCTGATTATCTGAGTCGAGATCGACGCTGTCCAGAAGGTTCGGCACGTGTTTTTGAAGCGGCATCGGAAAATGCCAAATCACGTGCAAAGCCTCAAACCAGTCGTGAACTCAAAATCTTCGCCAACGTCCCTACGTTTCGCAGCTCATGTGGCCTAGCGATTTCGCATGTTCCGAAGCCGAGTGAACAGATTGCTGAAACCTGAACGAGGCTTTTCATTCGCTGCGATGTCATCGTCGGCAGACGGATCTTCGTTGGCGACACTAAGATGTGCCGTTCGCTGCTCGAAAGTTCGCTGTTCAGAATATTGTTCTGCAGACACGCTCTCAGCACCGGCCGCACGCTTTAGCTGGCCGAGCTCAGTTGCTACGGCAATCACTCGTGCTCGAGCATTCTTCAACAGCTGCGGCGAGTACTGATCCTGTTCCAGTTGTTCATCAACCTCCTGTTCCGCCAGCACCAAATAGCTTCCACCGTCAGGTCCGGAATTGGAATTTCCTGAAGGCGTAGTATTCTGCTCAGGGGAGGTTGTTGAGGAATGACCTGTTGGACCGTGGCTTGAAGTGCCTGCCCCTTCAGCCCCCATGCTATCCGTTGAAGGCGCGCGAAACGCGTTCACTTCGTCGATGTCGATTGGCAGGGTAAACAACTGACGCTTACCCGACGAAACGGTATCGATGACGTCTTCTACTTTATTCAGAGTCGCATGGTCGTCTTCATCAGCGGCAGCAGCAGCAGCAGCAGCAGATACACTTTCCCGTTGAACCGCTACGGAACCTGACGATTCAGAGTCAACGCCTGAACTGGAATCAGACTGGCCGATACTTTCCGAAGATGGCTGCTGAACAACGACTTCGACTGATTCATTCTTGATTGAGAACCACGATGCTGTTTCGATTTCTTCATCGACAAGCATGGTCTGGATCTTCTCGATCGACTTATCAGGTGTAACGTGGTCGTCGTTTGCCAGCTGTCCACCATCCTGTTCACTCGCTTCAGCGGCAGATTCGTAGGCTGACCACACGCTATCATCGTTGTCAACAACCTGACGACGTGCAGCAGCAGCAGCAGCAGCAGCATATTCGTCCGGAAGGATGCCAAGATCCGTCAGCAGTTCGACATAGTCGTCATCCATTTCGCTAATGGGATACATTATCGCAGGAGCGATCCCATCTAAGCTTGGCGGCCACTCTACGGCAGTTTCATCGCCTTCGTAAACAGCCGTACGTCTGGGAGCTTCTGACGTCACAGATCGCCCCAGTTCGCACCAGGTGTAGCGATCGAATACGGGCACTCGATCGGCCTTCACGCTTTTTGCATTCGGACGCTCAAGCGTTTCGTTCTTCTCAGTTATTGACTGAACGCGTGCCCGTTCGGTAACTGGCTGCCATTTTCCGGGCGGCGTCCAGGGAGAATAGTTGCTTAACGAACCAACGCGATCCTGCTCTGAAGGCTCATCGCCATTCAACGAGAAATAGCCGGTCTCAACATCATCGTCAGCAGTGTGAACTTCTTCACGCAAGGGAACATTGTCGCTGTGCAGACCTGACGTCACGGAAGGTGTCGAATCGCCGTCGTTATCATCCTGATCTCCGGCAGGCAGGATCAAGTGGTGCAACAAGCTTTCGTTGACGAGGTCATCTTCACATTCAACATTGCTGGTTGCAGACAGGTTTTCACAGGCTTCCATCAGCCCTGCCAACACTTCTACATCTTCGTCTGCAGTAGATTCATTTGCGGAATTGCCTGAGGCAACACAAACCTGCTCAAACTCCAAAGTGCCGAACGCGAACGTGATCGCTTCAAACTTCTCGTCAAATGACACTGAATCAGACTTAGACGGAATCTCGCCTGCCAGCGGCCTTGCGTCTGCAGCATCCTCGATGGCGTTTTCGTCGTTCAGCAACACGTCGTCATCAATGAAGAACTCTTCAATCTGATTGTCGTAGTTCAGTTCTGGAAGTACGTCCGCATCCTCATCAGCCGACAAGCTGCTGACCTGTGCGTTGGACACTGTTTTGTCAGCACCAAACTCAAAGATGCCGTCATCACCAGCATCAATCCCGGCGATCGGCTGCGTTTCCGTTCCAATTTCAACGGAATTGTATGAAGGCGTGCGAGACTCTGTCGTGTGGCTTGCGACAAAACCCGTCGTAACGCGGCTGGTTGTTTCTGAGCTGGCCGCTTCGCTAATGATCGTCGAACGCGCCGGCGCGCTTCCGCCAATTTCAATGACACCCTCGGATGCATAAGTGACATCGTTGCGACTAGCCGTTGCAGAGCCTCCATCGATTTCAATTTCGCCCTGCGCAGCGAACTCCTCGTCGTTGCCAGCTAAGTCTTCACCTTCGCTGTCTTCGTCAGATTCGTACAGCGACACGTTCCATGAATACGGAAGATGCCTTAATCTGGCCAGCGCCTTGTTCACGATTTCGACCGTCACACGAACCTGCTGTTCGTTTTCGCAAATCATCAACGATTCGTCGGCCAGAAGGTTCAGGCAGCGAGGTATTCCATCTGCCGCAGCAACGATGCGTTCAATCGCCTTTTGTTCGAACACGGCAGCGGGATCTCCGCCGCAGCTTTTGATCTGTTGCGAAAGATACTGTACAGCTTCAGTGGAACGCATTGGTTCCAAAAACACGTGTGTCCGAATTCGCTGAGCAAAATCGCTCATCGCTGGTTCGGCCAGCACTTCTTCCAGAACGTGTGGACCGGCAATCATCAGACGAACCAGCCGACGTCCATCGGCGTCTTCTTCAAGCAGATCACGAAGTTCGGAAAACACGTCAGTGCCAACCAGATGCGCGTCGTCCAGAAGCAGGATAACGGGGCCCCAAAAATCTGAAACTCGCTGCAAACGATTGACAACTTCCCACCGCTGAATCGTGTTTCTTTGAGAGCCCGATGCTTCTTTTGCCGGATCAGGTGTGGCATTGACCAAACGGCGATGCAGCAGATACAGCAAGTCAGCGGCGGATCTCACCGTGCCACCTCGGAAGATGATCACTTGATTTTCCGACGTCAACATTCGCCGAAAATGTTCCAGCGTGACCGTCTTTCCGGTACCAGCAGGTCCCGTCAGGATTGCGACACCCAAATCGGAACGAACGGCGTGCAGAATCGTCGGTTTGATCTCCTGATAGCTTTCCGATTCAAAAAAATCGTCAGCGGTCAGGATTGATTGAAATGGTTTCCGATGGAATCCAAAGCGTTTCTCGTACATTCCAGTTCCCGTCCGTGATGCTTCAGGTTCGGCAGTCTTTGCCGACAGGCTTCCGTGCAACAAGTTGGTACTTTTCGACGAAGGCACTATCTGTTGTCGGCAACATCGAACGCGGATAACCGGATTCTTGAGAACATCCGGTGATGCCGGTAGAGTCCACTTAGACTAACACGCGCAGAATCTGCTACTGACGGTCCAGTTTTCTCTTTGTCACCATTGCAACAGCGGCAAGTCGTTCATCTTCGGTCATTGCGTGCAGTTTGCGAAACAGGCGTTCGGCAGCTTCGGTTAGTTTGCAGTCACGGCGGCTCATGGCAATTTTTGCCGTTTCAATCGCCTGATCCAACGGCCAATCGATCGCCAGTTCGCCAAAGCTGACGTTGCAGAACGAAGGGATGTGTCGAGGCAGCAGTCGCCCACCAGGCAGCACCAGCGTCATAACGCCAATTGACGACCCCGTATTGAACATGCTGTCGATTGCCGTTTTTGTGTGATCGCCAATGAAGGAACCAACTTTGTAGTGGCCAGAATCAATGGGCACTCCCTGCAATGGCACTTTAACGTTGCTATAGTCGCTTTTCAGGTCAGACGTTGTGGTGATGGCTCCCAGGTTGACCCACGGACAAACGTAGCTGTGTCCAAGAAATCCTTCGTGATACTTATTCACGTGTCCGTGTAAAATGGATTCTTCCACTTCACCACCAACTCGGCAGTGAGCACCAATCGTTGTGCATTTGCCGATCAGGCCTCGAAACACTTTCGAGCCCTGCCCAATATGACACGGCCCTTCAATGCGAGTAAACGATTGAATGTGTACGTTGCGGTCGATCGAAACCGGACCTTCTCGCGTATCAATCACCACATAGGGATCGATCGTGGTTTCTGCGGTGATATAGGTATCAGCGGGGTCTCCCAGAATTTGCACATGAGCAAACTCGGGCTGCTGAGAAACGCCTTCGTCCTCGAAATCCAATTCCAATTGACGGCCGTTGTTATTGACCAGATCCCACGGACGCTGAATCAGAATACCGGACGCTTCAACGACACGTCGAGATCTAGCGATACTCAACAGCGACTGTTCAAAATCGGCGTCACATAACAGTGAGAATTCATCCGGCGTCAAAGCAATCCATGCCAAATGGCCGTCAATATAGCCCGCATGGTCCAGAGAAACCTCGCCTGCATTCAGTCTGCTGGCTGGCACCCAGCGGCCGTTGATCATCAGCGTGGGAGAATCCGTTACCATCAGATGGTTGTTAACTGCAGCAGCCGGATGAGCCTCTGCGTACGTTTCGGCCAGCCACGGACGAACTCTTGCCGCCCAGTTCTTTGTCGGAAACCAACGCTGCAATCGGCGACGCAAACATTCTCGCCCGCAAATGAGCTCAAACACCGGGCGCGCCAGAGCAATTGGGCTCAGCTGGTCGGCGAACTGATCTTCATACACAAACCACTGCATGGTTGTTGACCGCACAAAACAATGACTGGACGGATAGTGCCGCGTGTCGTTTCACACCATTCAGGATGCAGACACAATCACGGATTCTGCCACGTGCAGATAGAAATCCGAACAGCCATTGAACGCATCTGCCCTGAAACTGTGGCGAATTCGTGACCGTTTTTCACAGATCAGCAAACCTTCTCACTGGCGAACCCCATCTGGCAATTCCCGCCGGTCGCCTGACATGGTATTATTAATTTCCCACACCTCGAACAATACGGACCAGCTTTCCGGTCGGAAGTTCGAGTGTTACTTAATTCAGCCCACCAATCAGCGAGACTCACGATGCGAAGCCCCGGCCAACCACAAGCAGCCAGATTCGACGTCGATCATTCACAAACAAACGGTTGCTTCAATACTTGTGAATCGTCGACCGTGAATTCGGGCGGCAGTATCCTGCACACCACAACGCGGACGATCACCAGCCTGCTGTGCGTGCTCGCCATCGCTGTCAATTCAACGCCATCGCAGGCAGGGGAAAACAGCCTGCTGAGTATCAGTTCGGACGGCAAGACAGTCGCCGCCTCAAACCGCGATAGCCACAGCGTTGCCGTGTTTGAAGCTGACGGCCTTAAACGCCTGTTTGAAGTTGAAGTCGGCGAGCACCCGGAAGGCACCACTTTTGTCGGATCGACTTCGCTGATCGCCTGCTGCGTGTATGGCACCGACCAAATCGTAATTATTGATTCAGCAACCGGCAACATCACACAACGCATCGATGTGTTCGACGAACCGTATGGAATCGTCAGCTCCAAAGACGGAACATTTCTATACGCGACTCTGGACTATCCGGGACAGGTCGTCCGCATCAACACAGCCAACTGGAAAGTGGATGCACAGTGGAATGTTGGCGATAAGCCACGAGGAATCGCGATCACGCCCGACGAAAAGTCTGTATTCGTCACAGAGTATCTGACGGCCAACCTGTTGGAGGTATCGACAGAAGATGGCCACGTAATACGAAACATCAACGGGGCCTCGACAGACAATATCGCTCGCCAGGTTGTACTGCACCCGGACGGATCGAAGGCCTACATTCCTCATATTCGCTCAAAGGTCAACGCCGCTCATGGCAACGGATCGATCTTTCCGTACGTTGGCGCAGTAACATTGACGGGAAAGAATTCCGGACGCCGAACGCGTGTTCCCATGGACAGCTTTCGAGGAGCATCGGTCGTCGCCAATCCGTCCGAAGTCGCGTTATCTCCGGATGGCCGCTATCTGTTCGTGGCTTTTGGAGCAACCAACGATTTGTTTGTGGCCAACATCACCGACGATTATCAGGAACTGTCTTATGCCGCCACGTTAAGACTCGGCAGCAACCCTCGAGCTGTGCGAGTAACTCCGGACGGACAATCTCTTCTGGTTTACAACGCTCTGGATTATGAACTTGTTTCGTATAGCCTTCCCGATTTAAAAGTCACCGCGAAGTCGACCGTCACAGATCATCCTTTGGATGCAGAACACACGCTGGGCAAGAAGCTGTTTTACACGGCCCTTCAACCGATGTCAGGAAGGCAATGGATATCGTGTTCCAGTTGCCACATCGACGGCGATGCCGACGGCAGAACCTGGCAACAACCGGAAGGTCTTCGACAAACTCAACCATTAAACGGACTGGCGTGGACGCACCCTTTGCATTGGTCTGCCGATCGCGATGAAGTTCAGGACTTTGAACACACAATTCAGGGAAAGCTAATGCAGGGGCGAGGCCTCCTGACCGGCCACCTGTCTGATGCTTTGGGAGAAGGTCTCAGCGGCCGCAGCAAAATGCTGGATGCATTGGCTCTTTATACCAATTCGCACAAAGTGCCCCTGAGTCCTCACGCAAAAAACGGACTCAGCGAAGCAGCATTGCGAGGACAGAAACTGTTTCATGCAGAATCAACAAAGTGCGCTACATGTCACGAAGGACCATACTATTGCGATTCTCAACCAGCAGCAGAAGTCAAGCGTCACGATGTAGGTACAGGACGCAACGATCCGTCCGAACTGATGGGTACCGCCTACGATACTCCCACGCTGCTCGGCGTCTATCGATCAGCTCCATATCTCCACGACGGAACAGCCGCAACACTGCGTGACGTTTTGACAACTCAAAACACGAAAGACCTGCACGGAATCACAAGCCAGCTGTCGGCAACCGAAATAGACGACCTGGTCGAATTCCTGAAAGCTCTTCCATTCGAAGATCCGGAACCAGCCGCCAAAGCGGCTGGACGGAAGATGGTGGAAAAATAGCCGGGCCACCGGTTAAAACTGTGCAACGACAATAACGTTTGATAGACTCCATGCCCCCTACGTTTCCGCTGAACTCCCCGCAGTTGATCTCCCGCCTTTTCTCATTCGAGTGGTATCCGCCGTGATGCGTCTTCGAACAACATCCCTGCTTGTCTCAATCATGGCGATCACTTCGTCACTGGTGATGGATCAGGGCGTGTCAGTCGCTCAGGGCACTGAACCGCCACCTGTGCAAAAGCCCGTTCACAGCCAACAGCCGGTTGACTTTGAAAACGACCTTCAGCCAGTGTTGACCCGTTTCGGCTGCACATCCGGGCCATGTCATGGCAAGGCGCGAGGGCAGGGGGGATTTCAGCTTTCATTGCTGGGGTTTGACGCAAACTTCGACTACGAAGCCATCACAAAAGAAGGGCGCGGTCGCCGAGTTTTCGCAGCAGCACCGGAGCGCAGCCTCTTGCTGATGAAGCCCGTTGCCGAAGTCGCTCATGGAGGCGGAAAACGATTCGAAAAGGGCAGCCCGGAATACCATCTGATACTGAACTGGATCAAGCAGGGCATGGGCCGCAAAGTTCCCGATGCTCCGTCCCTGCAAAAGATCACTGTAACCCCGGCAGCGACAATTCTTCGTAACAACGAAACACTGCAACTAACGGCTACGGCCCACTATAACAACGGAACAACGCGAGACGTTACTCGCCTGGCAGCGTTCCAATCCAACGAATCGCCAATTGCAAACGTTGATGAATACGGGCTGGTATCGGCCGGCACAATCACCGGTGATGCAGCCATCATGGTTCGATTCAGCGAGCAGATGGCAGTCTGCGAAGTCACGATCCCACGTCCGGAACCAGTGCCACCCGCAATGTACGCTGCTTTACCACGAAGTAACTTCATTGATGAACATGTCTGGGCCAAACTGGAACGCCTGCACATTCTGCCGTCCGATCTTTGCAGTGACGAAACATTTCTAAGACGAGCAACAACGGATATCTGTGGTCGCATTCCTCTCCCGCAGGAAGTCGCCGAATTCCTTGACAGCAAATCGCCCGGCAAACGATCCGAACTTGTTGACCGTTTGCTGCTGGAACCCGACTTCGCCGACCACTGGGCCAACAAGTGGATGGACCTGTTAAGGCCAAATCCTTACAGAGTCGGCATTAAGTCCGTAATGAATTACGACCACTGGATTCGAGAACGCTTTCACCAGCGGATGCCATGGAACCAGTTTGTCAAAGAACTGGTGGCCGCTCGCGGCAGCACGTTCCGCAATGGAGCCGTTACTCTGTTTCGCGACCGTCGAACTCCCGATGAAGTTGGCACGCTGGTGAGCCAGCTGTTTGTGGGAGTCCGCCTGGAATGCGCGAAGTGTCATCATCACCCGTTCGAAAAGTGGAGCCAGGACGACTTCTACGGTTTCGCCGCATACTTCGCAAAGATCGGACGCAAGGGAACGGGCGTCTCACCACCAATTTCAGGGTCTGAAGAATTCTTCTTCGCTGGCAGCAGCGGCAGCGTTCAACATCCGGTTACCGGCGCCACCATGCAGCCGAAACCACTGTTTGGCACGGCTGAAGTAACGGCCGACACCAGCGATCCTCGCGATGTTCTGGCTGAATGGCTGACTTCTCCCGACAATCAACTGTTCGTTCAGGTAATGGCAAATCGAGTTTGGGCCGACATGATGAATCGTGGCCTGGTAGAACCGGTTGACGATTTTCGGGCGACAAATCCCGCATCAAATCAGCCACTGCTGGATGCGTTGGGCAATCACTTTCGCGATTCAGGGTTCTCATTAACCGAACTGGTCCGAATCATCGCCAATTCACACGCCTATCAACTTAGCTCACTAACAAACGAGCACAACGCGGTAGATACCAGAAATTATTCTCGTCACTACCGCAGCCGTTTGCGAGCCGAAGTGTTGCTGGATGCGTTCGAAGATATTTCCGGCATTCCACAGTCCTATGGCGCGATGCCTGCGGGAACTTCCGCAAAGCAAATCTGGACTCACCGAACAACCTCGCTTTTTCTGGACACCTTTGGACGCCCCGACCCCAACCAGGATCCGCCCTGCGAACGAGTTCCCGACTCCACAGTGGTGCAGAGCCTGCATCTAATGAACTCGGAAAAGATCCACAGCGATCTGCTTAACAAAAACAGCCACGCTGCAAAACTGGCGGAATCGAATCAGACTTCGACAGACATTGCCAAAGAATTATATCGCCGAGTCTATGCGAGAAATCCGCGTCAGGACGAATTAATACTGGTTGCCGAACTACTTGATGCGAAAGACGCAAACCGTAAACAAGTGATCGAAGACCTGATGTGGGCGATGCTCAACACGCCGGAATTTGTCTTTCAGGATTGAATCAGAAATGGCACGACAAAGAAACTGCGAAGGGACGACTCGGCGAGACTGCCTGCAATTCGGCATCGGCGCACTGCTGGGCACCGGATTGGTCGACAGCCTGCGAGTGCTGGGCGATTCCAAAAACACGGGTGGCCCCAAGGCGACGGCCAAACGCTGCATCCTGATCTGGATGGACGGTGGGCCAAGTCATTTCGAAACGTTTGACCCCAAGCCCGATGCTCCAACTGAGTTTCGTGGTGAATTCTCACCGATCAACACCGCCGTTCCGGGGACGCTGTTTTCAGAACACATGGTCAAGCTGGCTGCCTCGCTGGATGACTTCGCGATGATTCGATCAATTCGCCACAATCAGGGAAATCATGGAGCCGGTAACCACTACATGATGACCGGCTCTCCACCGCGAATTCCCGTAGGCTGCGGTGCGTTTGTCAGCTTTCATCCCAGCATGGGCTCGGTGGTCGCCAAAGAACTCGGCAACAACAACGCCTTGCCGCCCTATTTCAGCATGCCGCAGATGTCTCGTTCCGGAGGCCCCAATTTCCTGGGGGCTCGCTATGCTCCATTTGTTGTGGCGGATGATCCCAACAAACAAAGCTTCAAGGTTCGAGACGTCGCTTTGCCAAAAGACCTGGCGACCACTCGGTTCGACCAGCGAACCGACCTGAGATCAAAGATCGACAAGATGGTCAGGCTAAACGACGAAGCAGCCGCCGATCCCGTGGCAGCGTTCGATCAGTATTTCGAACAGGGCTATAACCTGGTCACATCGCCTGAAGCTCAGGCCGCGTTCAACATTAATCAGGAATCCGATGCGACACGCGATCGCTATGGGCGAGACAGCTTCGGTCAGCGCTGCCTGCTGGCTCGGCGACTTGTCGAAGGGGGAGTTCCATTCGTCACCGTTTATGACGGCGGATGGGACCATCATCAGAACATCTTCCCAACACTCAGGAAACGCCTGCCTGAATGGGACAACTCTGTGGCCGCACTTATCCAGGATCTGAAAGAACGTGGGCTGCTGGATTCGACCCTTGTTGTTGCATTGGGAGAATTCGGACGGACACCCAAAATATCAACCCTGTCCGGCCAGAAGACGCCCGGTCGAGATCACTGGGCCAACGCCATGTCTGTGTTAATGGCTGGAGGCGGAACTCCCGGTGGAACCGTTGTGGGGGCAACCGATCGCAAAGGCTTCTCCGCTGTCGACCGAGTGCTGTCGCCGGAAAACTTTGTTTCAACTATCTATCACAAGCTGGGCATTGATCCGGGAAAAGTGCTGTACACACCGCAGGGACGCCCCGCACATTTGGTAAGCGACGCAACTCCGATTCGTGAACTAGTCTAAATCAATGAAGCAACCAGTAACTGGCGTTCCGAATGCACAGGCCCTTAAAAACACTTCACCAGACAAAGTCCGGCTTCGACCATTGTTTCTGCGAATTTTGAATGCCATTGCCGGTTGCATCGTGGCATTCGCATTCAACGCATCGTCAATTGTGGTTGCTGCAGACGCTCCAAAGATTGAACGCATCTCACCGCCAGGTGGCCAACGTGGAACCGCCGTCACCTGTAAACTGATTGGCAAAGCTGGCGACGGACAGCTTCATGTCGCTGACGACGCAACCGGGCTAACGTTTCAGATTTCGGAGAAGCAGGACACGATTACCGTCACGATCGCGGACGATGCAACGGCAGGTCTGAACTGGATTCGGTTCTGGAATGAAGCCGGTGCGACAGAACTGTTGCCGTTTGTTGTGGGCTTGCTGCCGGAATCCGCCGAAGCCGAACCAAACAACGATATTGGTGCCGCCAACGCTGTCGAAATACCAACAACAATAAATGCCGTACTGGAGAAATCCGGCGATGTTGATCTGTACTCCGTTACCCTGAAAGCTGGCCAGACACTCTTCAGTTCCGTCACAGCAAACCAACAACTTGGTTCACCCATGGACGCCGTCCTGCAGGTGGTTGATGTCGCCGGAACAACCGTGGCGCATAACGATGACAGCGATGGTCTGGACCCTCAATTAACTTTTACGGCACAAGATGACGGAAACTATTATGTGCGAATTTTCGCATTCCCATCAGCCCCTAACAGCACTATCGCGCTGGCAGGTGGTTCTGGGTTCGTCTATCGATTAACGCTCTCTACTGGCCCCATCGCCGAATTCAGTGTCCCCGGCTTTGTGCAGACCGGCGCATCAACCGATGTTCGAATTTTCGGCACGAACCTGCCCGACGAAGGCCTTGGCGCAACAGTTCCGGCCACGAACGACGCTGCTTACGATTTCCTGACTGGCACTGATCTGCCGTTAATCATTCGCCGGCAACCACATTCATCTTTTACGGAAGCCAACCTCAGCGGGAACTCGCTGACGATGCCAACGTCGGTAACCGGAATCATCTCGCAGCCCTATGAAATTGACCGGTATGTGCTGAATGGCATGAAAGGCCAGAAGATTGACGTTGAAGTGAATGCGCGCTCATTGAAGTCGCCGCTGGATCCGCTGATCACAATCACGGACGCTTCGAAGAAATTGCTGAAGGAAGCCGACGACCGCAGCAAAGAAAATCTGGATGCGTTTGTTCAGGCTACTCTTCCGGCTGACGGGCTGTACGAAATCGCAGTCAGTGACCGCTACCTGCATGGCGGACCACGATACTTTTACACGCTCACATGTCGACCAACCGTTCCTGAAGTTTCGGCGGAAGTGACTACGTCAGCATTCGTATTGAACGCAGATAAGCCCTTGGAAATCCCCGTTTCAATAAGCAGAAAAAACTGGTTCGATTCAAAGCTGAATTTCACCGTATCGGGACTTCCGGAAGGCGTCGATGCTGCCACAGTTGTCTCGGAAAAAGACGGCGACACGTCCAAAAAGGTCACCATCAAGATCACGCAAACTGAAGCCGCCACTGCGTTTTCGGGCCCCATTCAAATCATCGCCAGGCCCGATGAAGGCGAAACAGAAATCGCTGTGCAGCACGACATTCCAAACTCGTCTGATACCTCGCACAAGCACTGGCTAACCGTCGTGCCCAACACAGACAACTCTCTGCCGAATGAATAAACAGCCACGCAATCCTTAGCACCGGAATCGCAGCCAGCAAGGCAGATCTTTTCAGATAGGCGTCCCTGCGCCAGAGCCTGAGAACGAGGTGGAATGAGTCGACGGGGCACGAGGAGTTTGAAGAAAACAATACTGCTTCTTCAGTTTTCGGGAACTTGCCCAACACAACTCCAGTGTGCCGGCAACCCTGTTATCCCGGACATCACTTCAGTCGACTCCAGGGAACATGTGGCAATCACTCAAATAGCCATGTGGTAAATAGCCTCCCCACCAAATACAAACTACAAACGTCATCTGCACTTGCAGTCGTCATGCTCCCCGATTACAAACATTGAGGCGCTTGCTGAAATCCCCTTGATGTCACGTGCAACCTTCAGTGTTCCTGCATCATAAAGTTGACGCACTCATTCAATGCATGCGTGTGGCTCTGGAAAAGACATCAAACACAATCCGGGCACGAAGTCAAAAGTCTCCCCACGAATTGCGTTCCCTTCCGTTGCGTGATGGGTTTGACTGTGACCGCATTCATGAACCAATGGTTTTGAATCTACCGTCTCTTCATTTTTCGCCGGAGGTACTTGATGTGTAAACGGCGGCGGAAAAGTGTGGCGCTTGGCGGGGTTGGAATGGCGGTGAGA
>CALFSX010000093.1 GCA_937916515.1 uncultured Planctomycetaceae bacterium
TGCTCCCACAAGGACTCGAACCTTGAACCTAATGATTAAGAGTCATTTGCTCTACCAATTGAGCTATAGGAGCGGGTTGCCAGCATCGGAATGATGGCGAGGCGGCAGTCTATCGGGCGGTTTTGGGTTTTCAAAGTGTCAGGGGCTTCGATTTTCAGCTTTATTGTGGCTTCTTAAATCGACTGCTGAACGAACCACCACAGATTGACCGTCCGTTGATCAAGTTGTCATTGCTGTGCAACGAAGGGCAGTAGGTCGATGGGCTTCAGAATTTAGAAAACCTCCGATGCCGGCCAAATCCGTCCGGCGGCTGACCAGGTGTCGCTTTTCCTTTGGAATTTGCCGTTGGGTAAAACCCGGCGGGACGTTCGCTGGAAAATCCAGAAAAACGGTGATTTCAAGAGCCGACCTAAATTGTTTCTCACAAACAACTTAGAAATTCGAGAAAGAAGTTTTCACAAAAAAGAGAATATCCGGATAAACTACAGCGAACCGGTGTGACGTTGTTGATGTCATACGGGGATGACACATTTTGTCCAACGTTGAACCACACACATTCTGGTCGCCTAATGACCCGGGGCATTCACCCAGCCTTGTTAACCAAAGCGGTGAACTTTATTCGGTTGTGTTCCTGATGAATCAGGACACTCCGAAACAATCCGAGTTCGGCGATTGAGAGTTCTTTCGCCAATCAGCGTCGCGGTAAAGAGCGACGCAAAGACATGGACCGTAAATGCCCCTTCCGGGCGCGGGACCTTACTACAGGAAGGCAGAACAATGCTGCTTACAAACATCCAAAACACTCAGACCATCAATACCACCACTGGCAACAGCCTTGTGATTGTATGCGGCGTCGAGTTGCGTGGTTGTTCTGCCTGTCGTCCCGCACGCTTTGCAGACCGGCCATCCGAGAAGCCCGCGGCGAAACGCATAGGGCACCCGGCCACAGCCATGCAGGCGATGTATCAACTCGATTCCAGTCAATGGCAAACGTCATGGCTTGATTCGACGTCATCGCATCAAACGGCCTCGGCACAGTTACTCGGATCAACGTTTAGCCTTAGCTGAAGTTCAACATCAGCATCCGTCAAACCTGACGAAATCTGATTTGCTTCAAAGGCGAACCGAGGCCCGCTGACCGGAATATTTTTTCCGCATCACGTTGTCCCTTGGTTTCGTTGCTTTTGCTTTGCGTGTTCGTTTTCAACGACCTCTCGCCAAAGCGTTCGCACCGATTCTGCTTTTGCAAAGTTCTGTTTCTCCATCGGCCGAGCCCTCGTTTTTTGAGGCTTCCGGATGCTCGATGGGGACCTTCTGTACGGTTTCACTCAAGGTGTTAAGACCACCGTTCCAGACATGGAGTCTGATATATCATGTCCACTGCTATGTTATCATGTAACGACACGTTAACTGACACTGTTGTTCGCGCTCAGGATGGTGATCGAGAAGCTTTCGGTCAGCTGGTTGAGCAGTTTCATTCTCGCGTTTACGGAATCGTCATGCAGCGATTGCGAAACACGGCGGAAGCTGACGAAGTGACTCAGGAAGTCTTTCTGCGAGCATTCCGTAAGATGTCTCAACTGAAAGAGCCCGCTGCGTTTGCTGGCTGGTTGTGCCAGATTGCTGCTCGACTTTCCATCAATCGCGCTGTGCGACGTCCGCCTGAAACTGCCTGCGAGCCATCTTCGTTTGAAGTGCTGCAGCAGTCTCCCGAAACGTCTGCCACAGGCTTGATTCAGCTGGAAGATGCTGAACAGCTGCGAAGCGGACTTGATCGCCTTGGCGACATGGACCGCAAGACGCTGATCGCCTTCTATTTTGACGGACAGTCATTGAAGGAAATGAGCGTTGAGTTCGACAGCCCGATCGGAACGATCAAGCGTCGATTGCACACTGCCAGGCACCGCCTGCGAGATGTCCTGACAGGATTTGCTGGTTGACCGTTCTTAATGGTTGCCACTTTCCCGTCAGCGTTCATCTTTGCAGGAGCTTGTCCGAGTGCATTTCAATCCAGTTTTCAGAAGCCGTAGCAGGGCCAACCTTGCTACGGTTTTTCGTTGTGTGAAGTTCATCAATTGCTTAAGCAACTAACGCTCTTCAAACGCTCAAAGGAATCAGAAAACCACTCATGAAGACGGCTACTGCTGCGTTACAGCTCAATTTCAGAAGTAGTGGATCTTGTCAAAGATCCTTCAACACCGGGGATCTTTGACAAGATCCACTACCTTAAATCCTCTGCGGCTCGTTTCTTTGTCCTTTGTGTTTTCTGTGGTTAAGACAATTGGGCAAGCCACGCTTGAAACGGTAATGAGTTTGTGGGCAATGCCCACCCGACAGCTGTTTATTTGGCGAGGCGAAATTCAGGCAGGGGATAGTCGGCCAAAGGAGTTGCGGACGAGATTTCGTATAGCTCCTGCAATCGGTGCCAGCCTTTGGTCAACAGCTCTTCCTGTTCAGCCACATAGGCGGCATCAAGTTCAGCCTTGTTGAATGGGCCGTCAACAATAACCGGGGAGAAACCGTCGGCTACGATAAACTGTGCCACCACCGGGTTACACAACAAATGTCGTTCTGGACTTCCGAGCAACTTTTGAGACGAAATCTGGCCCGTCACAAATCGAAGATACAAATCGCTTTCGCGAATGTTTTCGACTTCTTCACCGCAGACTTCGCACAGGTAACCCTGATCGCATTTGGCCATAACTTTGCTTTCAGATCGCGATTAATCGGCAACCGGAAGACGGATACTCTGACCTTGAATACAGGCCAGCTTTTTCAGTTCAGCATCGGCACCGCGCAGGCTGCCTTCTGTGGTGTGATGCGTCATGATCACCAGACGAGCGGTGCCGGACGATGATTCAGAAGATTCGTCCTGGCGAACGGACGAGATACTGATTTCGTGGCGGCCAAGAATGTCGGCGATATCAGCCAGTACGTGTGCTCGATCATCTACCGTAAATCGCAAATAATAGCGACGACTCAGTTCTTCCTGCGGCTGAATGCTTACCGACGGCTGCTTCAAACTGCGAAGAATCGACTGGAACGTCAATTGAGTACGCCCCGTCGCATAATCAACAATGTCGGCCACAACGGCCGAAGCGGTCGGCAGCTGTCCGGCTCCCGCGCCGGAAAATGTCGTCATACCAACAGCGTCGCCTTCGACCGCCACAATGTTGTCGGCACCATCAATTTGAGCGATCGTGCGGTCGCCGCGAATTAATGTTGGTTGCACAGAAACTTCCAGACGTTCGCCGTGCAGTCGTGACGTTGCCAGCAATTTGATTTTGTAGCCCAGTTCCTGAGCGACCTGCAAGTCAAGCAGTTCAAGGCAATCGATTCCCTGTCGCACAATCGATTCCAGGGGTACTCGCGTGGCAAATGCCAATTCGGTAAGAATGGAAAGCTTTTGAGCGGCGTCGGTGCCGTCAACGTCCATCGCTGGATCGGCTTCTGCGTAGCCTAACGCCTGAGCTTCCTTTAGAACGTCTTCGTAGGTCTGTTCGTGGTCCAGCATCTGAGTCAGAATAAAATTGCTGGTACCATTCAGGATTCCTTCAATCGATAGAATACGATTGCCGGCCAGCGCCTGCGTAACGGCTGAGATGATCGGAATTCCGCCGGCAACCGCCGCTTCAAATCCGATGGTGCGCCCGTTCGTCGCGGCCAACTGGAATAGAGATTCTCCGTGCTGATAAATCAAAGCCTTGTTGGCAGTGACAACGTCTTTTCCCGCCGCCAGAAAGCTTTTCATGTATTCGTGAGCCGGATCGATGCCGCCCACCAACTGGACGACCAATTGGATCTCAGGATCATTAACAACATCGGCGACGTCGGTTGATACGGAAATTCCTGCCGGCAGATACTCGCGCGACTTGGATGCATCGCGCACGACAACTCGTCGCAAGTTGATTGGCCGACCGGCTTTAATAGACAGGGTTTCCGCTTGGGTGGCCAAAATTCGAGCCACGCCGGATCCTACTGTTCCAAAGCCGATCAGGGCGATATTCAGAGGCGTTTCGTTCTTCATAAGTAGTTTTGCTGCATGAACTTTCGTTCAGGGCGAACCCCGAAAACGGCTGATCTAAAGAAGTGAACTTAAGTCGTAAGAACTTATGCGAGTTTCGCCGCCGCAATTTAGCAGCCAGAACCGAATAACAGTCGGCAAATGAGTCAGAATTGCCATCAACTGGCCTATTCGACTCATCTGTGGAATTGATTGATTAGAACTGATATTCGACAGGAATTCGTAGCTGAACGTTAATCTGTACCACGAATTTCGGATCGTATCTTAGCAATCCGGTCGAAATCCTGAGCGAATTACAGGGTTTTCGACTTCCAGCCGATCACTGGTTGAGTCCCCAATGCGACTGCATATACTGCAGGTTTTCGGCGTTCATTCGCCAAACCTGCCGCGATATCGCGGCCTGCGATTCAGGGACTTCCGAGTGATCACGCCTGTGTGATAGGTCGGAGGAGATCATGTTTAGGTCGTCAATTATGTCAAATTCGGTGATGCCTGATTCAGGTCCGGCCATCGTCCGATTAGGTGCCGTCAGTTATTTAAACTCGCGGCCACTGATTCAGGATCTCGGCCAGCTGCTACCCGGATCGTCCATCGAACTGGATTACCCGAGCCGACTGGCTGACGCGCTGGCAAATCATGAACTGGACGTCGCACTGATTCCATCGATCGAATTTTTCCGCCGCCCCGGATACGAAATCATTTCCAACGCCTGCGTGGCAGCTCGCGGCCCCGTGCTTAGCGTAAAACTGTATTGCCGCGTGCATCCTGGTGCTGTGCGACGAATTGCTCTGGACGAGGGATCTCGGACCAGCGCGACACTGGTGAAAATCATTCTGGCGGAACGCTTCGGCGCAATTCCGGAATCCGAACCGCTGACGATGGAATCGCTGACCACCGACAGTTCAGCTGACGCCGTCCTTTTGATCGGTGACCGCGCTATGCACGCTCCACCGGAAAACTTTGTCGAAATAATCGACCTGGGCGAAATGTGGTACCAATGGACGGGACTGCCGTTTGTATTTGCCATGTGGGTCGCCCACCAGGATTCCAACACAACTGGTGTCGCAAAGGCACTTAACGAAGCTCGCGACCGTGGACTTGCCGCGATTGGCGAAATCGCGATCGCGGAAGCTCCCAAACTAAACATCAGCCGTCAGTTGGCTCAACGCTATCTGACAAAGAATCTTCACTATAAAATGACGTCGGCAGAACTAAGCGGGCTGCGACTTTTTCACGAACTGGCTTCTCGACACAATCTGGTTAACCACAATGCAAACCTCGTCTTCTCCGATTTCGTCAGTGCTTGACAAGGCTGTTGCCGGTGAGCGTCTGACTCCCGACGAAGGCCTTGCTCTGCTGAAATCTCACAACCTGACCGCCATCGGCGCGGCGGCTGATGCGGTTTCGCGCCGCATGCACCCGGAACCGTTTCGCACGTATAACATCGACCGAAACATTAACTACACCAATGCGTGTACAGCAGTGTGTGATTTCTGCGCGTTCTATCGACCGCCGGATCATCCGGAAGTTTACGTCCTTCCCATCGAAACTCTGCTGCAAAAAATTGAAGAAACGGTAGAACTGGGTGGCGACCAGATTCTGCTGCAGGGCGGACTTCATCCCAAGCTGCCGATGGAATGGTACGAAGACATGCTGCGCAGCGTGAAGCAACGTTTTCCAAAGCTGAACATTCATGGATTCAGCCCGCCGGAAATTCACCACTTCACGAAGATCGCAAAGCAGCCGCTGGAAACCGTGCTGCAACGTTTGAAGGCCGCAGGTTTAGGAAGCATTCCGGGCGGTGGAGGCGAAATACTTGTCGATCGAGTTCGCAAGGAGATTACTCGTGGCAAAGTGCTGACCGATGACTGGCTGAACGTGATGCGAGTCTGGCATCAACTGGGCGGCAAATCGACGGCCACCATGATGTTCGGTCATGTTGAAACATTGGCAGAACGCATCGAACACTTTGAACGAGTGCGTCAGCTTCAGGACGAAACCGGCGGCTTCACAGCGTTCATCAGCTGGACATTTCAGCCAGACAATACGGACATGGATCACATTCCTCCGGCCGGTGCGTTTGAATATCTGAAAACTCAGGCCATCAGCCGGTTGTATCTGGACAACATTCCCAACATTCAATCGTCCTGGGTGACTCAGGGAGAAAAGGTTGGTCAGCTGGCATTGCTGTTCGGTGCCAACGACATGGGCAGCCTGATGATTGAAGAAAACGTGGTCTCGCAGGCGGGCACCGTTCACCACCTGAGCCTGGAAGCAATCCGCCGTTGTATCCGCAATGCGGGTTACACTCCGCGGCAACGTAACGTTTTTTACGAATACATCGATGAAGCCGACGAAGTAGAGTTAAAACCTGCTGGTCCGGTTTTGCCGATTCTTCAATCGTAAACATTGACCGCAAGCTACACGGAAATCCTTCACCGCCGAATGCGTGTGATAGCTTTGTGATGAATTAACGAAACACCGCTTACAGCATTTTTCGTGGCTCATCATGATTCGAGTTAAGGGTCTCTGCAAAGAATTTAACGACTTCAACGGCGTCTTTCGAGCGTTAAACAACGTTTCGTTCGAGGTTCGGCCGGGGGAAATTTATGGACTGCTGGGACCGAACGGGGCTGGCAAGACCACATGTCTGCGAATTTTAAGTACCGTGCTTAAGCCCACCCGTGGCTTCGCGGAAGTTGCTGGTATTAACGTCATGCACGATGCAGAAGGCGTTCGACGCAACATCGGCTTTATGTCGTGCAACACCGGCATCTACGACCGCATGACGGCTCGCGAAATGGTCGAATACTTCGGGCGCCTGTACGGCATTCCGGAAGACAAGCTGCAGCCTCGCATCGACGAAATCTTCGACATGCTGCAGATGCACGAAATTCGTGACCGCCTGGGCTCCAAGATGTCCACCGGCATGAAGCAGAAAGTGTCCATCGCTCGAACGATTGTTCACGATCCACCGGTAATCATCTTTGACGAACCCACATCCGGACTGGACGTACTGGTTGCTCGCAACGTGCTACAGGCTGTGATGGCACTGAAAGAACAGGGTAAGTGCATCATCTTTTCGACTCACATCATGCGAGAAGTCGAAAAGCTGTGCGACCGCATTGCCGTGATTCATCGCGGACAAATCCTGGACGAAGGTACTCTGCCGGAACTTGCCGACCGCCACAATCAGCCCGACGTGGAAGAGCTGTTTTTCGATTTAATCCAGCGACACGACGACAATCTGGAAAAGTCTCCGGCTCACGTTTGAAACAAAGCCCACAGCAGCCTGCCGTACATTGATCCCCTTAAAATAAAACGTAATCAGCAATGAACTGGAAGAACGTAAAACTGGTCTTTCATCGCGAAGTTCGCGATCAGCTGCGCGACCGTCGCACGCTGTTTATGATCACCATTCTTCCAGTACTGCTGTATCCGATGCTGGGACTGGGCGTCGTTGAAATGATGCTGACGTTCAGCGAACAAAAGCGAACCGTTGTTGTCCTGAACGCAGACGAACTTCCGACGACTCCCGCGTTTCTGGACGAAACCGGAATCATGGAAACATGGTTCCCAGGCGGTCACGACGACGCCGCTCGGCTGCAGATCATCACAGATCTGCCAAAGGACGAAGTTTCAGGACAGGAATCCACAGGTCGCTCCAAACGACAGCTATCTCCCGAAAAACTGCTCGAAAATGGCCGTGCTCTGGCGGCGAACTTTTCGGAATTGCAGGGAGTCACCGACACCGAAGATCGACAAGCCGGATTACGCGAAATTCAGGATCGACTAAGCGACTCCTTTGGAAAAAGCGGCATTCAGGTATTGGTGATGGTGCCGGATGGATACGCTGAATCCATCGCCAGACTTCAATCGCAGGACGGAGTTACAGAAGCGGCTGCGGAAAGTTCGCTGCCCCCGCTGCAGGTGATTCGCAACAGCGCCGACGACAAATCAGCCGTCGCGTTTGCTCGAGTTCAAAGTGCTCTGACTCGCTGGGAAGGCGCTTTGAGATCGCACACTTTCGCAAAAGCGGCGTTGCGGTCTGACCTGCAATATCCGGCTCGTTTGGAATGGGTCGAAGTTGCTCGCGGCGACGAAGTGGCAGCGAATATCTGGAGCAAACTGTTTCCCGCAATGATCGTCATCATGGCGTTGACCGGTGCCTTCTACCCGGCCATCGACCTGGGTGCTGGCGAAAAAGAACGCGGCACAATGGAAACGCTGCTCATCAGTCCTGCTCGAAGAATTGAACTGGTACTGGGCAAGTTCCTGACGATTCTGATGTTCAGCATCGGGACGGCGTTAATGAACCTGCTAAGCATGGGTTTTACCGGACAACACATGGCGTCTGCGATGGGAGCGAATTTACCGGGGGCTGCCAGCCTTGAACTGCCGGGCATGAGCTCACTGATTTGGCTGGTCATTCTGCTGATTCCGTTGGCCGCGTTGTTTAGTGCGTTGTGCCTGGCGTTGGCGACGTTTGCCAAGTCGACCAAAGAAGGTCAATACTATCTAACTCCGCTATTGATGGTGATTATGGGCCTGACCATGTTCTGCCTTTCTCCATCGATTGAAATAACACCGCTGTACAGTGTGATCCCAGTAGTAAACGTGGCGTTGTTGCTGAAAGGCTTGCTGCTGTCGACCGCACAGAATTCACAGCTAATCGGCTACGCCGTGCCCGTACTGATTTCCAGTATCGGCTACAGCATACTGGCGCTATGGTGGGCAATCGATCTGTACAACAGCGAAGGCGTGCTGTTTAGAGAAGCAGAAAAATTCGACCTGCGGCTGTGGCTGACGAATATCACACGCGACAAAGAACCGGTGCCAGCCGCTCAGGAAGCCGGATTCTGTTTTGTGATCATTCTGTTTCTGCAGTTTGTCGCCATGAAGTACATGAAGCCCGATCTTTCGGGCAGTGATCTTGAAGCAGGTCGACAGATCATGCAAACAACAGTTATCCAGCAACTCACCATGATTGCCTGCCCGGCAATCTTTATGGGGCTGCTGTTAACCACAAGCCTGCGAGCTACGTTTCGTTTGCGTATGCCATCGTGGTCGTCAATGGCTATGGGCGTAGGCCTCGCGTTTCTCGCACACCCGATCAGCATAGAAGTCAGCAGCTTTATGGTTGATCAAGGATTCCTGCCGCCTCCTCCAATGGAAGGGCTGGCCAGAATTAACGAACTTTTGCAATCCACCGAGTTATCGCCATGGCTGTTGCTGACCGTTTTTGCTGTCACGCCCGCCATCTGTGAAGAGATCGCCTTTCGAGGATTCATTCTTGCCGGCCTGGCACGTGGCAACCGACTGGGCATGGCAGTCATTGTCTCCAGCTTGATGTTCGGCATCATACATATGATTCCGCAACAGGCGTTCAATGCCGCCATGCTGGGGCTGATTCTGGGTTTATTGGCCGTTCATAGCCGCAGCCTGTTTCCCGCCATCGCCTTTCACTTGTGCAACAACGCCATCGCGACAATGCATGCCAAAAACGGTTTTGGCATTAAGGCGGACGGCGTGTTCTTTTCGAAGGATCAGGGCATGCTGCGGTACGAAATGCCGCTGCTGATTCTGTGCGGTATCGGCATTGCAATTATGGTTGCCCGGATGATTCGAGATCTGCGTCAGGAACAGGAAGCCAAACGACTTTCTCGCATGGAATCATTCGACGCTCCAGCAGACCTGCCTGCCGCAACTGCAATCACGACCGATAACCTGACTGCCTCAACTTAACAAGGGTTTCGCCCTTGACCCGATGGCATAGCGTGCGCCAAGACGTGGAAGGCGCTAACCGCCAAACCGCTCCGTTGTCGCCACGAAAAAACGCGCACTGTGCACGCACTATTTCCAGTAAAACTCCAACTGCGGCATTTCTTCAGCATACCGGATTGCACCTGAAATCAGTCAGCGGCAACCTGCAACGCTGATTTGCCGCTGGTTCAATCCTTCGCGTTTCCAGAAAGGTTGATCCGTAATCGCATTCTGAACGTTCTTCAAGTACACCAAAGCTACCTGAAGCCGAACTTGAGGAGAAAATTGATTGCGATACGTTATCAAGCAAAAGTGGCTGACACTTGGAGACAAGTACAGTATCCGAAACGAAAACGGCGACGACGTTTTCTATGTGAATGGCCGTGTCTTCAGCTTTGGAGACAAACTTTCCTTAACCGACGCTGACGGCCACGAACTGGCCTTTATTGCTCAAAAGCTGCTGGCTTGGGGACCGACGTACAACATTCACGTTCGAGGCCAGCACTACGCAACCGTCAAAAAGAAGCTGTTCACACTGTTCCGGTGCAGATTTGAAGTAGATATTCCAGGGCCAGACGACCTTGTCGCTCAGGGAAGTTTTCTGGATCACGAATACACGTTCACTCGCCATGGCGAACACGTTGCTTCTGTTTCGAAGAAGTGGTTCAGCTGGACAGACACATACGGTGTCGACATCGCTGATGGCGAAGACGAAGTCCTGATTCTGGCCAGTGCAATCGTGATTGACCTCGCCTGCCACAACAAAAGCGACACATCCGTGGATATGGATGACTAGCGTTTGCCGAACAGGACTTGTGGTGGATTCACAGCTTGTCAGAGCCGAAGCAGGCTCAGCAGCGCCCATTTTGCAGCGACGGTTGTTCCAGTAGCGCATTGGGAAGTCTATTGCCTTCCATTCCTGTGGTTGGCAAAACCGGCCACCAAGGCATAACAACAAAACGCCCCGGATAAACGACAGCAGCAGTCCCAAATCTCTGCGATTTCCCTCTGCGTCTCAGCGTACTCTGCGTTAAAAAAGCTGACATTCGGCACTTCACAATCGTTGCCGGTTCCATTTCACCAACCCGTTGCAGATAATCGGGACCAACAATTCAAAGTCCGACCGAGAACCACATTTCTGGTGAATTCCAATATGTTCAGAAACCTGATCACCGTCTTCACGCTGGCGTATGCAGCAACTGCGTTGGCAGCGGATCGGCCCAACATTCTTTTCATCATCGCCGACGACGCTTCCCGCGACAGCATGGGAGTTTACGGCAGCACTTACGTGAAGACTCCCAACTTCGATCGCATTGCTAACGAAGGCGTGCTGTTTACAAACGCTTACAACTGCAATCCCAAGTGTGCTCCCGCGCGAGCCTGCCTGCTAACGGGACGTTACAGCTGGCAACTGGAAGAAGCCTGCAATCACAATCCGATTCTATCGAGCAAGTGGCAATTCTATCCATATCTGCTGGAAGACAGCGGCTACGTTGTGGGCTATACCGGCAAAGGCTGGGGCCCGGGAAAATGGGATGATCCCAGCACTCGCCCATCTCGATTAAAGAACGACAATCCCGCCGGTCATGCATGGTCGAAGCGAACGATGAAACCACCGTACGAAGGCATTGCCAACACCGACTACGCTGCCAACTTCAAAGATTTTCTGGACGCTCAACCGGCAGATCAGCCGTTCTGTTTTTGGTTCGGCACCAAAGAGCCTCACCGAAGCTACGGTCAGGACAACTGGAAACTGGATGGTCGCAACCTGAAAGATGTGACCGTGCCGGAATACTATCCCGACAACGAAATCATTCGCGGCGACCTGGCTGACTATGCCATCGAAGTGGAATGGTACGACACTCACATCGGTCGAGCTCTGCAGCACCTTGAAGCACACGGACAGCTGGACAACACTCTGATCATCGCAACGTCAGACCATGGTATGCCGTTTCCTCGAGTGAAAGGGCAAATCTATGATGACGGTTTTCATATTCCGATGGCCGCTCGCTGGGGCGACAGAATCAAGCCCGGTAGAACAGTTACCGACTTCATCACGTTTCCCGATCTGGCACCAACATTGATGGAAGTTGCTGGCCTGCAGCCCATCGACCAGATGACTGGACTTAGCTTTGTCCCACAATTACTGGCCGAAACATCCGGGCGAATTGACAAAGCACGCAACCACACATTGCTGGGCAAAGAACGACACGACATCGGACGCACCGACGGCGATCTGCTTTCCGTCGCGTATCCAGCGCGAGCGATCCGGAACGATGACTATCTGTACGTCCGAAATTTTGAACCAGACCGGTGGCCAGTCGGCAATCCCGAATACGGTTTTTTGAACTGCGACGCATCGCCCACAAAAAGTTTTCTGACGGAACTTTCACAAAGCGATCCACAATTTCGCTACTTCGAACTCAGCTTTGGCAAACGCCCGCTGGAAGAATTGTACGACATGCGAAACGATCAGGATTGCGTCAACAACCTGGCAGCCAAACCGGAATTTGCCGACCTCAAGGATGCGCTGTTTGAACAGATGAAAGCCGAACTAACGGCTCAGGGAGATCCCCGAATTCTGGGCAACGGCGAAATCTTTGACTATTACCCCAATTGCCAGATCGAACGACAACAGAAGCTTTACAGACAACCGAAATTCGATCCCGTCAAAACCTTCAACGAAAAGTTTGGCACGCAACCAGAATAGCAAGTCTGTCGTCACAACGCCGTGGACGAGCAACATTCGATTCGCGGCGTTGCGAACCTCTCGAAGTGGCGGGTGTCACCTAGCTTCCGTGACAACAATTTGCTGTACCGCAAGAACCGGCCTTTTTGTGCCAACCTGAAGTAGATCATCATGTTGACCGTAAACCACTTCATTGAAATCGAAGAAACAGAATTCGAATTTTCGTTTGCACGCAGTGGTGGTCCGGGTGGGCAAAACGTCAACAAGGTGAATTCAAAAGCCGTGATGCGTTGGGATCCGCATCTTTCCCAGGCGATGCCACCCGGTGTTCGGCAGCGATTTCTGGATCGCTATCAAAGTCGCTTCACCAAAGATGGAGTGCTGATACTGCAAAGCCAGAAATACCGAGATCAGGGACGCAACATTACGGATTGCATGGATCGCCTCCGAGAAATGATACTTGCAGTGGCTGTTCCGCCCATCAAACGACGCCCGTCAACTCCCAGCAAAGGAGCAAAACAGCGGCGGCTAAAAACCAAGAAGGAAAATTCCACCAAGAAGCAATTTCGCCAACGTCCATCTCGCGACGACTAGAAAAATGGCAGCAGGGAACTTGCAGAAACAGTCAATTTGACCTGTGCGCCGCGCCGGTTCTGCGAGACAATCCGGTCAAAGTGCCTGCAATTGAATGCGGCTCCAAACAGTACAAGGACGTGGTGTGTCGAGCTATACAGCAAACGAAGGTGAATCCGTTTTACCTCTGTATTCAGAGGATCGCGGACAGGCGTATCGCTGCCCGGGAGATTCCGGCACAATATCCGCCGCCATTCATTTTGCTCGCCTAAAATCCGGCTGGCATGCGTGTACTGAATGTATCTGGAACGACGATCTTCCAGCCCAGCAACTTCACCCAACTGATGCCATTCAAGTTCGCCAAAAAGCCGGACAGGAAATCAGGCGCACAGCGTTCGGCGTCCGCGGGGCCTATCTGAATGCGATTGACCGCTTTCGAGCCGCACAACTGGCGGCCATCTTTGCACGTCACCTCGTAAATTCAGAACTGCAAGCGGTCTCTGAAAATTCAGCGGCCAAGGAAACGCCAACTGCCGTCTCAGCCCGTCAAGAAATTGCCATCGGCTATGACGGTCGGATTGGATCTCCAGACATCTTTGCGGGAGTCGTTTCGGCTGTATTGCAAAATGGCTGCGATGTCGTCGATGTTGGCAGATGTACGGCCGCCAGTCTGCTGTTTGCGGCAAGGTCTGAATCCGGATTCGCTGGCTGCCTTCTGGTAACGGGAGCAGGTGGCCAATCGGGAGACGTGGGCATCGATGTTTTTGCCAGCGATGGAAGATCAATCGCAATCCCGTGGCAGGAATTCGGCGTAGGCATTCGCACTGCCAGCAAGCACGCACGATCTGACGCGGAATCTCAGCAACCCGACCTGGCGGCAAACAAGCATTCAGGCAAATCCGAAAACGTTTGGGAACACCTGGAAAACATCCGTCGTCCGGCTTCGCCAAATCGCGAACCAGATGCCAGCTCCATCACACGACCGAGCAACGTGATTCGCGACGCTGAACAAAACGCGACCGTAATTTTGCCGCCGTTAAGCCGCAGTGGCCGCCTGTTTCGTTCAGGTCGCTCCAGTGGAGAACTAACCACGTTCGCGTCAGAAGCTGCCTATGAAGGTTGGCTTGAGCGTTGGTGGCCAAACAGATTCAACGGAACAGTTTTGTTTCGAGTTGCCGACGACATCGTGGGGCAAAGACTAACCAGCGTTGCTGAAAGAAATTCGATTTCCCTGCTGCTAAGACAGGTGAGTGACACCTTTCACGAACAGGACAATTCTGGTCGACTTCCGTTAACATTCGATGTTGGTGAAGACGATCGCTTCCTGACGGTCACCTCACGTCGTGGACGCCAGTTAAGTCCGGAATCGCTGGCCACGTGGATCAACAAAGCCACAAGAACATCAGCCTCACACGTGACGGCTCACGCATCACAGGATGGCCAACGCCTGCTGCTGGTCGACGTCGCTTCTCCTCAAACCGGTCGATCACACGAAGTCATCAGCGACAGTCTGGCAATCGCCGGCTTTCTACTGACACTGATCAACACCAACGGAAACAGCTTTCCCACATAAATCCAGCCGAATAACACCAAAGAAACAACATCGGCACCTGGCGAAGATTTGCCCGATCATCTTAAGACGACCGAGCATTCCTGAACCAGGAAGTAATGGCCTTCATGGATTCCCGCCCGGCAACAGCAGTACCGCTCCACCATGCAATTTGAACGACCGCAAAGATCACTGCTGCCAAAACCATTTTCCATCCACCGCTGACATACAGAAACGGAATGGCAAACAAAGAAGACCACAGAATCCCCGAAACACCGATCAGCACCAGACCAGGTCGCGTGCGACACGAAGCCTCATCCACTCGCAATTCGGCAGTCATTGTCAGCTGACGGGTGATTAGAGGATTCTCGTAGCGGCCTGGCGATTCGAACTCCCCACGTCCTGCGGCCATCCACGCCACTGGGTCAAGGGCGAAGCCCTTGTTGGGCTGTGGCAAGTTCTTATTCCTTCGTCAGCCAATCGGTCACGTCTGTCATTTCTTGACAGCGGGGCGGCGAGCTCCATAGATGGTTGTGGGACGTTGTTCCATCGGAATCATCGGACCACCATATTTGTTGACCAGTTCATCACAACGTTCTCGCATTTTCGTAAGCGTTGCTTTGTATTCAGGATCATTCACGAAGTTCTTCAGCTGATCCGGATCGCTTTGCAGGTCGTGCAGGAATTCCGACAGCGGTTGCTGGTCGTAGTACCGAGCATAAACATATCGCTGATCACGAACACCTTCCCACGTCAGAGTTGGAGCCAAAACATTGTGTTCGCAAAAGAAATCGGTTCGCCAGTCACTCGGAGTACCGCCATCGACAATCGGTTTCAGGCTGCGTCCCTGATAACTTTCCGGAACAGCAGCACCCGCCCAGTCAACAACAGTTGCGGGAATGTCCATATTCATCACCAGCTGGTCAACCTTTCGACCTCGCTGATTTTCGGGCAGACGCGGATCGTAAATCACCAGAGGAACTCGCAACGACTGTTCATAATGTGACCACTTGCCCGCGAAGCCTCGATCGCCCATGTAATAGCCATTGTCTGCGCTGTAAACGATGATTGTGTTGTCGTCGAGCCCCTGTTCCTTTAACGTTGCTCGAATACGACCTATCACAATGTCAATGCCGGTGATCATGCGGAAGTAGGCTCGAATGTTGGACTGATACTTATCCGGCGTATCCCATCGCCAGAAGAAGCGTTCGCGGTTGATCGAATCCTTCAGGTGTTGAGGCTGGCTTTCAAAGATCTCTGCGGCACCCAAACGTGGCGGCGGAACTTTGATATCTTCGTACATCGGATGAGTCGCCTTGGTCCACGGAAAATGACCAATTCCTGGGCGCTTGTCGCCGTCTTCCGCATGAGCTGCGTTGAACCACAGATTCAACACGAACGGCTTATCTTTCGGCTGCGACTTAATGAAGTCGACACCGCGATCGCCGATGATTTCCGTTTCGTGGCGCAGAGTGCCATCCGGCTGCTTTTTGTAATAGGGAGCTCGATTGATGCCTTCAAACTCATCAAAGTGATCCTGCGGCTTGAAGCCCTGTGGTCCACGGATGTGCCACTTGCCGAAGAAACCCGTGCGGTATCCGGCCGCGCGCATCACGTCGGGGGAAAGACTTTCCACAGCCTGCGGCGTCACCGTATCCGGCTTTTGCTTCGAACCAAACGAACGACAAGTCAGGCCAGTCATCAGAGTGGCTCGACTGACCCAGCAGATCGAATGCTGCACAAACATGTTCTGAAAATGAACTCCGTTTGCCGCAAGATCATCCACATTAGGAGTCTTGACAATCGGATGTCCCGCACAACCCAAAGTATCGTTGCGCTGATCGTCTGTTAGAAAGAAGACGATGTTAGGCTGTTTGTCAGCGGCATCAGCAGTGACCGACGTTCGCAAAGCCGAAGCGAGTATGAGCAAAAAAAGGACAAAGCGTGAATTCATGAAATTACCCGTTCAGCATCGCGTTGAAATTAACGGTCGTCTTCGCAGCTCAGTCGTGCGAAACGTCTCCCCAGTATCTTAAAAAACACTTAGTTATCAAGCCGGTCGGCATATATGCCACTGACAAGGCTGCTCAGTAAAAGATCGCCACAAGTCAGCCGAACCGAATTCAATGGCCGCACACTTCACAGCCCGGGCGCTGCGCAATTGGTAGAGTTCTAAAGTTCATTGTTCGCAGATTCACCCACAACATGCGATTGGTAAGCGGTTCGCCGATCCCGGTAATCAGCTTGATCACTTCCACGGCGGCCATCGACGCCACCATGCCAGAGACGGCTCCGAAAACGGGAAATTCGCGTTTCCAATTCGGCGGGTCTTCGGGGTACAGACATTTCAGGCACGGCGTTGAACCGGGGACAAGCGTTGTCAGCTGTGCGTCCAGATCGTACATCGCACATTCCACCAACGGCTTGCCCTGAACAAAGGCAGCCTTGTTCATCGCGAAACGTTCGCTAAACAATGGAGCTGCGTCGACCACGATATCTACTTCTCCGATCAGCGAAGACGCATTTTCTTCGCTGATATTCTCGGACGTCGTGTGAATCTCCACAAATGGATTCAGTTCTTTCAGCCGCCGTTCGGCAGATTCAACTCGCGGCTTTCCCAGCCAGTCAGTTGTCATCAACAGTTGGCGATTCAGGTCGCTGGGTTTGACGTTGCCAGCGTGAGCCAGCACCAAACGCCCAACTCCTGCCGCCGCCAGATAGTAAGCGACGGTGCCACCAACGCCTCCCAATCTTGAAACAAGCACACTGGCAGCCTTGAGTTTTTGCTGGCCTGCTTCGCCGACATCAGGAGTCCACATCTGCCACTCGTATCGAGCTTTCTCGGCATCCGACAGGTGAGGAACGGAATTATTCATTCGAAGCTTTCCATAACGCGGCAGGCTGTTGCTGCCGGTGGTCCACGTTTATTACCCGCCCGAAATCGGAGGCAACAACAGAACCACGTCGCCGTCGATTAACTGATGAGGTTCGCTAACGGATGAAACAACAGGGCGATCGTTAACGAACACCATCACGCTTGGTCGCACTTGCCCGTCGGCAGTCAGAAGGCGTTCGTGAAGTGACTCGCCAAGCTGATCACAAACGCACTGCAGAGCAGACTGCAGCGAATCGCGGTCAGGCAGCTCGACCTGAAGTTCGTTGATTGCGGCAACCTGACGCAGTTGCGCTTCGAACTGAACCGTAACCTTCATGGGACCTTCTTTGCGGTAGACTCAGCGACCGACTCGGACAACGTTCCTCCGAGCAACACCAGGCGGCGATTGGCCAATGCTTCGGCCTCCTGAGTGCTGTGAGTGATGTGTAGTGTAGTGACGCCGGAAGTCGATGTCACTGTTCGAAGAAGTCCATGCATCTCGGCGCGTGTGACTTCATCCAAAGCACTAAATGGCTCGTCCAGCAGCAGAACAGAGGGGCGAAACGAAAGAGCTCGCCCCAGAGCGACTCGCTGCGATTCGCCGCCACTTAGCGCTTTGATCGTTCGCTTCAGCAGGTGCCGAATGCTTAATTCGCCGGATAGTTCTTCCACGCGTTTCACAATATCCGCTGGCGACCATTTCCTCAGCTTCAACGCGAATTCCAGATTTTGCTGAACAGTCATCGTTGGAAACAATGCCAGGTCCTGAGGCACATAGCCGATTCCTCGATCACCGGGCTGAAACTTTGTGACGTCCTGGTCGTAAATCAAAACCTTGCCACCAATCACGTTTCGCAATCCGCAGATCGCTTCCAGAATCGTGGTCTTGCCCTGACCAGTCGGTCCCATCAGCACTGCGTATTCGTTCGGTTCGACTCGGAATGAAATTCCCGTCAGCGAAAACTGCCCCGCTCGAATGTTGACGTTCTGCAGTTCGATCATGACGAGAGCCCCGTTCCCAGAACTCGCAGAATCAACAATACAACGACTGCCATCGCCACCATCAGCAACGACACCGCAACGGCGGCGTCCAGATTGCCAATACTTAGTTCCAGAAAGACGCTGGTTGACAACACTTCAGTTCGCATGCGGGTGGCACCAGCAAAAACCAAAATCGGCCCGAACTCTCCCAGTGCTCGCGCCCAGGAAATGGTTCCGGCCGCAATGATGCCTTTCCATGCCTGGGGCAACGAAACCAGCAGAAACGCCTGTGCTCGCGTGCACCCCAAAGTTCTGGCTACGTCTTCCGTACGCGGGCTGATCTGGTCGAAGGTAACTCGCATTGTCCTGACGGCAAACGCACACGACACGGAAAACTGAGCCAGAATCACGGCTGGCCAGCGGTAGGTCACCGGAAAACCAACACCGTCTCGCAGCCACTTTTCCAGTTGCCATTCACCAAGGTTCAGGTGAAACAGGATCAGAAGGCTAAGTCCCAGCACCAGCGGAGGTAGCACGATGGGAATATCAACCAGCGTATCAATCACCCATCGGCCCGGAAATTTGTACCGAGAAAGCAGATAGCCCAGCGGAGTTCCCACCCAAACAGAAAGTACCGCAGCAACCGTGCAGGAAATCAACGTCAGACGAAAGGCCGCTTGAATTTCAGGCTTCAGCAGAGCATCACGAAAATCAGCGAACGACGTAAACATGAAGTCGGCCGCCAACAGCAGCACGATCAGCATGATGAAGCTGGCAGACAGTCCTCCCATCAACAAAAAGAACGGCACGTCCGATCGCTGCCGCGATGGTGAGGCTGATTGCGTCGGCCCCTCAAACGGAGTCTGCGAAGTGCGAACGCCACCAGCAGCGTTTATGTCTTCCTGCCGGCCCGTCACTGCTTGTCGCCACCCATTTTGTTCAAGGACTTCTTCAGCTGCCACTGAAAACCTTCCGCCAGGAAATCGTTTTGCGAGTCGGCCGAACAGATGCGTTCGAACAGCCGAGTCGTCAATTGTCGATTCGGTGAATCCAGACGAATGGCGAATGGTTGGATGGCGACGCTGCATTCCAGCCCTTTAATGCGGACAGCATCAAGCTGATCCGCGGCACCGGCTGCGTTACTAAGGTACACAACTGCGGCATCCAATGCTCCGGTTAACAGCTGATTAACAAGCATGTCTCCTGTGGGAACCTGAGCACTCACGTTGGCCATTACTTCCTTTTGAATGCCGCCTTCTTTAAGTGTATTCTGTGTCAACCAGCCCATCGCACATTGTTTTTCGTGACCAATGCCGACTCGTACGCCTTCTGTCGCAAGATCTTTCAAAGTCTTGATGTTCTTTGGGTTACCCTTCTGCACAAGAATCACCAGTTCGTTCTGTGACACATCGATTGGTTCGGGAAACAGGTCCGGAACCTGCTGCATGAATTCAGTGTCGCACGCAAAGTAGGCGTCCGGGTGTTGCCCAGCTTTCATTTGAGCCACAAGGATGCCGCACCCGTTGTACACTCGGTTAACTCGAACGCCTTCGCGTTGTTCGAACTTTGTCACCGTGTCATCGATCGCGGGTCGCAACATTGACCCGGCAAAAATCGATAACTCTGGAACATCCGCCCACTGGTCGCCGTCGACAATTCGAAAACCAAACTCGACATAGCGCTTCAGTCCGCGATCCGCAGAGGAAACGAAGCGAGCAAAGTGCAGAGCCTGTTGCGGAAGTTTGGTGGTACTGACAACACCAATGGCGATATTAGACGACACCTGTTCCAGTTCAGGCAGTTCGATGTATTCGAGATCCGGATACGTATGCAACACCGCGTCGTAGACGATTCCCGCATCGGCGGCACCAACCAGAATATCGTTCGCCACTTCGGTAACCGTGGTGCGGTACGCGGTTGTTGCGTCATCCAGTTTGTTCCATAGATTTTGTCCCTGCAGAACTGTTCGACAAACTTTGCCAATGGCTGCAGCATCAGGATTCGCTTGAACAAGCCGCACTTCGGGCTTCAACAGATCTGCGAACACCTTTATGTTCAGCGGGTTGCCTTTTTTAACGGCGACAACACCCTGTTGCCGAGCGATAGGAATCGATTCTGACACCAGACCTTTATCGCGGGCAATTTGTAGATAGCTATCGTCTGCAGGAAGGTACAGATCGCCGGTTTGTGAGACTTCAATTGAACCCAGCAGAGTTTGCGAAGGACCGTATTGAATCTCCAGAGTACGACCGGTTTCCTTTTGATAGTCGCTCTTGATGGCTTCCATGACAGCTCGATTGCTGGCCGCGCAATACAGCATGGTTGGAGTTGTTTTGCTATCGGCAGAGGCACCACTGCCAGCCGGCTGCAACGGCCGATCCCCCTTGATCAGCATTGCCGCAAGAATCACCAGCAAAGCCAGCGACAGGACCATAAACAAGACAACTCGATTCACGATGCGTTCTTTCGGAGCAGATGCAGGTTTTGTTCAGCCATTTCGCAGGTCCTAAAAATCCTGACGAGGGTTACCTGGAAAACAACGCAGCAAGCGCTGCGAAACCGATCAATCCAATGATCACCCAAACAACGAAACCAGTTGACTTAGTTGCTGGCGCACTCACTGAAAATTCATCCGGCACGTGTTTGAAACCATCGACTGGCTGATGAGCGGAAACGGATTCTGCAGACGCGGAAACGGCTGGCTCATCATCCTTCGCAACTTGAGTGGCCTTGGCCGAATTTCGCCCTGGAGGAATGAGCACCAGTTCCGGTAAAGCAATGTCCTCAGCAGCGGACTTCATCTTTTCAGCCACGTCATCTGCATCTTCGCCGAACAGTTCGGTGTTCCAATCTTTCGCAAGCAGCAGGTCGAACCCGGGATTCATGTCTTTGACCTGACACGAACAGGCCCCGCAAAGGAACAGAGTAAGATCTTCGATCAGCCCGGCTTCAACCTTTGACGCGGGAATCACTTCTAACGCTCGCCCTCGACCGAAGACGGGCACCACCAGTGGCTGGTCCGCCAGCTTGGAATCCGGGTCCATGCCATGCAGAAAGTTCACAAGGTACGATTCCGCAGGATCGCTCGGGTCGATTTCCAGCACCGAAAACTTCATCAACAACGGAATGTCAGAAAACAGTTCGGACCCGGGCAAGCCGATCCCTTCCGGCAATGGAATCTTATTGCCAAGTTCCGTTAACTGCTGCGTCAACAGTGTTGTCACGGCAGAGTTGCGTTCTGCGTTACTGCTTTTCAGAACCAGCCAGACGGCGGAATCACCAGTCACCAATCGCCGAGTCAGTTCGCGACGAACGGGTGAATCAAGGATGCCCGAAGCAGCCGCATCGTCGATCGATCCTCGCCAGCTGTTCACTGACTTCCCTCGCCCAACCATTGAGCGAACGACAACATAGGGCAGGGCGGGCTTTGAATCCTGCGATTGCAGGCCAGCCCATAATGTCGCAATCGAATCATCCATTGATTCGCTCAGGTGCTGGCGAACGATCTTCATGTTAGCGATGCCGTTGCTATCGACCGACGCTGCATCAAGACCGCTTAAGAACGATTTTTGAGCGTCGGTAAAGCTGCCATCATGAAACACGATCACTTCACAGATATCGGGCCGCCAACGTTCCAGTGCATAGCGGAACACGGGAATATTGCAGGCCGTCGCCACAGACGACAACAATAGAGTCAGTAAAGTTGCTGTGAAGAATTTCATACGGATTCAAAGTTCTGCAGCAAAGTAAACGCGGTCAATGAAATTGAGGTATGGCCCCGAATAAATTAATTGATTGACAACACAGCACGACTTCACAATTAACATTCCATGGCGTTTGTGAGGAATCGCAATTTGGAGATTCCTGTTTTCACAGTCGCGGAGCGACGACTTGTGACAGCCTCGGACTTCAGTCCGAGGTAGCACCAACCTCGGGTTGAAACCTGAGGCTATCGCATGTCGTCGCTCCGCGACTAACCCGGTGCGAAGTTCGACGACGTCGCGAACTTAATTGTGTTTCCAGCGTATACGATGTGTCCAACCTAAACGGGTTTCATTAATGTCAATTCGGGATATGAATTCAGGACTAATCTTTAGCGAAAGGCCAAATGTTGATCAACAGAAACAGCAGCAGCCTATTTGCCAAAACACATCAGTTTGCCATCCAGGGTTGATAAAAACAGTCTGCCGTTTGCTCCGGCAAGTCCGTCCCAGGCGGGCAGCGTTCCCAGTTCAACCTTGTGTTCGACCTCGCCGGTGTCAGCACTGACGGCCAATAACTGCCCGCCAGCTTTGCCTTCCAAAGCGTCGTCCTGTTTTGCCAGCAACGCCTGAACTTCAGGATCACGTTCCGTCAACTGCTGGAATGTCGATTCTTCGTCGATGATATCCGGAGGCCCAACGATAAACAAAGTCGGCCCTGCCAACACCATCGCTCGAACATAGATCGGCACGTCCGAAGTCCACTTGGGCTGAACAAGGCTGTCGCCCGGTTTTTGAACAGCGTTGTCGCCACCCTTTTTCTTACCAACGGTGAATTGAATTCCCTGACCAAACTTACCCTCAACAGGTTTCCCGCCGGCCACTGTTCCATTGTTGCGAAACGTCGACATATCACGAGCCGTGCCGTCGTCAAACGTCGCCACCAGCACCGGAACTTCACCAAGTTCGGAACCATCCTTGAATCGAGCCGCAACGTCTTCGTCGCTGGCCGCACTAAAGTACAGGCGAACCTCATCAATGACTCCGCCAAACGGATTCGGTGACTTGTATTCACCAACCGCCGTACCGTCGTCACCGCCGACTTCCATTCCCTGAGCCGGATTTGTGGCCAAAAGACCAGAAGCTTCACCTTCTGCCACGCGTTCACCGTCGACATACAGACGCATCTGCTTGTCTTCCGTCAGCACGCCAGCAACATGGTGCCATCCGCCAACCGATCGCTTCTTCGCCGTAACCGAGCTAAGCTTGCCTGCTGCTCGAACAAGGAACTGAGGACTGCCGTTGGCGATCGTCAAAGCAAAGCCGTCTGTTGGACCTCCGCGAGCGATAATGGTGCCGTTTGGACGAGTTGTCGTGAACCACGCTTCGACGGTCAGCGGCTTACCTAACGGATTAAGAGCGGGTGGCTTGCCGAAGCTGACAAACTGTCCCGGAGCAGCCTTTCCGCCACCTTTTTTCAGAAACCCTTCCGGAATCTCGGGCGGTTCTGGTGGAGCGGCGAACAGCTGGTGTTCCAGCGTGGTCGTCCAACGAAGGTATTCTGGTTTGCGACCATAGCCATAAACATAGCCGTCGCCATTCACCATGATTCGTCCCGACGGCGCGAAGCGGCCAGCCTGATAATAGCCGCCGTGGCCACCAGCGAAGCTTTGCCCCATCACCCAGTACGAACGATGAAACCACGTATCGTCAAGATAGCCCATCGGAGCAAACAAGTGAGCTCCTTCGCCGCGCTGCTTTGATGCCTGAGTTGCGAAGTCGCCTGAATTCGGGCCAATCTCAAGTCGGTTGCCTTCAAGGTCAAACTTCTGCGACTTCATGTAAACGTACATATCGTCGGAACTCAGAATATCGGGCAATCCCACGGGCATTTGCAGAACCTGCAGAACTTCCTGAAGGTTGTTGCCGGTTGCGGGATTTGTTTCGTCCATAACGGTTTCTGAAAGCTTGGTGCCTCGCAGGTCCAGTCGCAGTAATCGCAGACCACCGTCCAAAAAGTTAGAGCGGCCGGCAACAGTATAAATCGTGTCGTCTCGAACCAGCACGCTTCCGTGAACCGGCCACAACGATTCCAATTGTTCGTAGGCCATCGTGCGCCGATCCAGCGGTGCCGCTCGATAACGCCATGCCAGTTCGCCGGTCGATGCCTGCAGACAGTAGACCCAGCCGTCGGCTCCCCCAAAGATCACTCGCCCCTGATGAATGGTTGGCGGAGAATCAATACGAGCTCCTGCAGTAAACGTCCATTGCTGTTTTCCGGACGCTTCGTCAAGAGCATACAACGTATGCTTGTCTATTTGAGCAACATAGACCTTGCCATTGGCAATCACGGGAGACGTCAATCGCCCACCAAGATCGACCGTCCACTTTGTGTCGACTTTTGCGTCGATGGGAAGCTTCGTCGTTCCGCTGCGTCCCTTGTCGCCTCGATAAGTCGGCCAATCATCTTCCGCTTCAGAAGCATCCAGCACTGTGTCGAACGCGGGGCCTTTTTCCAGACGTCCTTCTTCGGGCACAGTGGTTGGCACAGGTCGGGTTGGAGAAAACGGAGCCAACGCGTTGAAGCCAAACAGCTTTGCTTCCGGGTAGCAGGCACAGTTATGAGGAGGAGCGTACGTCAACCCATTGCACGGCATCACTCCGTAAAGACAGCCGCCTCGCACCCAGTGATGTATGTCCCAGTGTTCTTTTTCCGGGTCGACAAATTCGACACCCGTTCGTGAAGGCATCAGAAAATTGTCGGTCGCTTTAGCGATGTAACATCGATGATGAAACCAATACGTGTCGACATCCGGAGCGAACTCTTTCTTAACTTCGCCCGTTCTTGGATCGCGACCGGTGAACACGCCGCTGTCGTTGCTTGATGTTGTGGGAGCACACCAGACAAGTCCGTTCAATACCATCAGGTCCTGCGGAGACTGATAGCCGGAATTCGGATGTTGCGAGCTCCACAGTTCTTTGCCAGTGGCCGCATCCACGCTCACCATTTTGCCGTCGCCGCCGGCATACAGAATCACATCGTTATAGGCCACCATTCGCGGGCCGAAGTTGAACGTAAACGACTTGCGGCGAGTAACGGGTTCGGTATTCCAAAGCAGCTCGCCCGTCTTCTGATTTAACGCGACCAGTTTTTCACCGTCGTGGAAATAAACGTTGCCTCCGTGTGCTGATAGAGTCAGCGGAGAAACTTTGGCCTTGGTGGCCCACAGTTGCTTGCCCGTTGTTTCGTCAAACGCCATCAACACGCGAGGCTCTTCGTTCCAGAAGAGTTCTCGAACGGCGGCCTGATCACCGACTCGACCGTTCAACGGAGCGTAATCTGCCAGCTCGGCCTTGCCTTTTCGAGCAACCAGAAACAGCATTCCATCTGTGTTGATGACTTCTTCGGTTGCGTCTGAGTCTTCATAAGTGCGAAGCGTTTCGCCAGTGGCAGCGTCAAGTGCCATCAGCGGTGCGTCATAGCCAAGCGTTACAAAAACGGTAGTGTCGTTGGAAACAAGCCGTCGAGCCAGCGATGTTGGTCCGCTCTTTAGTGGCCACAGGTGATTCTGCCAGTTCGGGATATCACGCTTCCAGAGAATCGATCCGTTGAAGGCATCCCGAGCAACCAGTTTCCATCGGGATGGCAACTGAATCGAAACGCGGCTGCCTTCATCCATGATGTAGAACATTCGCCCATTTGTTGAAACCAAAGCACTCATGCTGGCCATACGATCGTGATGACGCGACCACCGAGGACTGCCGACCCACTGCAGATGCCGAGGCGGGCCAACCACATCGTCATGAGCCACCGAATTACCGCTGGCGTCGTGAAGATAGTGCGACCAGTCGTCGATATTCTCTGGCCGAGGTTTCACGGTCTTCACCCAGTTACCGCTGGCGTCTTTCACCATCGCCACGCCATTGGGCACCAGCACTCGCAGAACCTCGTCCATCGACACGTCACCGATGTCTTCTGTGACAAACAGATTGACCAGATTGTCAACGTAAGGCAGCTGGCCTGCCGCAAAGTTGACGATGGAAACGTCGCCGTAGACGCCCGCTTCGTGAAGCATCGCACGTGCCGCTGCAACGTTTGCAGCGTTGCGTTCCAGGCCATGCACCTGAGTCGTATCGTTCTGTTTCAAAGCCGCCGTCAGGGTTCCGTCGCCGGCTCCCAGATGCACAAAGAAGCCTGCCGAAATTCCGGATTCCGCAATAATCGACTTCGCATCTGCTGCGACATCGGCAAACACGTTGTTACCAAGAAGACCAAGTGCAAGTAAGGTAAACACAGGCAGACAACAGCGAATCAAGCGAGGCATGCAAAACGCTCCACAGTTAACTTTGGCGGAAGACATCCGATCCAGCCGCGACCGTCATGGAAGGACACAAAAACCAGTGTCCATGCTACCAAGCAACCAAAGAAAGTCACTCCATAACGAAAAAACACCCTCATCCGCGAAGCAACTTGCCGGGACGTTGGTTGTGCGAGCGATCCTCACGCAACGGCGTGAAGACGCAAAGAAACACACCCTGACTTTGTGCCTTCGGTCATCACAATACGTAACACAAACTCATCCCAGTTCGTACCAAACAAGAACTTCGCCGCTGACCCTAGCAGCGTGTCCGGGAAGCCATTCTTTGTTGTTGCCAATGGCGTCTGAAAT
>CALFSX010000094.1 GCA_937916515.1 uncultured Planctomycetaceae bacterium
TTTCAGACGCCATTGGCAACAACAAAGAATGGCTTCCCGGACACGCTGCTAGAAGAAGCCCTGCTGAAACTTTGCACCAACTCTGCGGAGGCAATTGGCCCCGCAGGAACCGGCCGCATTCATATCTCCGCAGGCATCCTTCGAGATAGCAGCGAAGAACGAATTCAGGATATTGTTCAGATTCAGGTTCTGGATTCCGGCCCAGGTATGGACGCAACCATTCGCGAACGAGCGTTCGAACCGTTTTTTACAACCAAAGACAGCGAACGAGCATTCGGCCTGGGTATGGCGATCGCCTATGGACTTGTCGAAGAAATGGGTGGCACCATTCAGATCTCAGACACCATTCCCAGCGGCAGCCAGATTAACATCCACTTCCCATTGCGATCCACACCTCAGGAATTGAGTGGCGGGCCGGTTGATTCATCAGAACAGACTCCGCCTCGACAGTTACATATTGCGATGGTCGACAATGAACTCAGCATTCGCAACGTCACGGGCGGAATGCTGAAGTTTCTGGGACACCAGGCAAACCTGTTTGCTGATGGAGCAAAATTTCTGGAACAGGTTCAGGAAGGTCAGCGTTTTGACCTGGTGCTAATGGACAACGTCATGCCGGGAATGACAGGACGCAGCACTTATGAAAGACTGCGCGTGATTGATTCTGACGTTCCGGTCATCATCTGCAGCGGGCGAGCTTTGGATTTGAAAAACTTCAGCGTTCCGACAACGCGACAGCCCGATGCATTTCTGGCAAAACCATTTTCCATTTCCGACCTTGCCACAGCCATCGCTCCCTTTGCGTAACAAGGGCTTCGCCCAACGCGGTGAAGGGATTTTTGAGCGGGAAAACATTGAGATAAAGCGAAAGATCGCAGGCTGGAGCTTGGATGCGGTTAAGTCACGAAGTGACGGTAGGTGATAGCCATGGGCGCGAGCCCGTGGAACAGCATTCGACAGTCGTTTTCAGTCCTGAAGGTACGACAGGCAGCAACGCAAAATGATACGCCTACCGTCCCCTCGGGACTTTCCGTGTGACTTTTTGCAAACCACTACCTAACGTCACTTCGTGACTGAAGCCTATTCGGCATGACTGCCTCTTCTCCCGTTCAAACAGTGTTTTTGATTTTCAAAACTCTTCACGGCGTTGGGCTTCGCCCTTGACCCAGTGGCGTGGCATGTTGAAGAACGTGGGACGTTCGAACCGCCGAGCCGCTCCGTTGTCGCTAAGAGAATCATGCGCCGCATCATTTTGAGTAAGGCACTAACTGGACAACGCCATGTTTGATGAAACGCCAGCTTGTCTGTCACCCACATCAGTCGCTGGGTGTTAGCCTCGGTTCCTGTGAATCAGGGAAAAACAACCGAGGCTTACGCCTTGCGGCTTATACAGACTTGGCGCTGTCCAGTTCACAGGTGCAAACGTGCTGCAAATTGATTGTAAATTGCCTGCCCTTCGCGTTTGGGTCAGCGAATCCTGCGACTCACATTACTTATCGATAACGCACACACTTCGTTCATGAAGTGGCTGCAGCTGAACAATTTCGCCTCGCATCATACTGCGCGTCAGCACGGCGAAGGCCAGCAGACAGGGAACCATCACAAGTCCCATCGCAGGCAGAGTCACCATCCTGCGTAAAAACGAAGTGCTTTTCGTGGCTCGTGCCGCCACACTGACGCAGGTGGCACACAGCCAGACACTTGCCAAAGCAACACACAAAACGATTAGTCGATTTTGCTTGAGCGTGGTCTGCAATTTATTGATGATCTGATCTTCTGCAGAAGTCGGAAACTGCACCAAAGCATAAGTGCGTTTCATTTTGTGATCGCCGTCAAGCGTTGTCACAATTTCTGGTGGCGAAAAGTCGGTGTCCACGATAAACCTGTCCACGGCTGCATCACTAAGTTTCAAGTCCATGGCCTTTTGCCAGTCGTCAGCGATGTTCAATTCTTCAGCTGTGATTTCTGAAATTCGAGCCTTAAGTGCGGCGGTAATTTCAGAGTTCAATGCTTCGGCTGGCGGAATGGAATAGTTCTTCATTCGCGATTTGACGACAAGCTGGCCTGCCGGCGGATGCTCAACCCACTTCGCAAGTTGGTAAGTTGACATCTCACTGTCACCCGCTTCAGCCAGCATTGGGGCGATGGATGTCTCAACAGCCTGCTTTCCCGATTTCTCCGGAATACTGGACATGAATTCCGCCGCCGCACGCCGCCAGATATTTAAAGCGGTTGGACTAAACGCGTGCTTCAAAACGGAAGGAGCGACGGCTCCGTTAAACACCGACGGAACCGTGCTGGGCGTGGAAATGGGAATCATCGCATACGCCTGTCGCATTTCAGGAGACAGACTGTTATTAAGTGCTTCTACAGCTGCGGCACCTTCTTCGCCCAACAGATCCACCAGAACCTGCCCGGACAAAGGCAGCACCAGCATTTTGCCATCCGGAGTGGTGGAAATCGCAGGAGGCCGAACTGCCAACGCGCCCGAAGGATCTGGCTGCTCCGCCATCGGCGGAGCAATACCGGACAGCGGCGGAACAACAGGAACCGAAGGAGTCCGAACGTCGATAACGATGGAACGGTCAGGAGATTCACTGTCATGCACAACAATCCCGCCGCTGGAGAACCTCTGGTTTGAATGGTTTAAACTCCTGGCCACAGGTGCCTGACCGGAATTTGACTCCCGAACGACTTTCACCCCAACAACGGCACTCACCAACAACAGGCAAATCGCCCCCGTAAATACGAGCGCTTTGGCCACGCCACGCCTGCCGCAGTTGGCCGAAGACTTACCTGACCGTCTGGACAACAGCAGAACGACGACGACCGTGATAATTGCGATTTCAATGACAGACAACATTGCTTCTAACTCCTGATCATTTTAGAGGCAACTAGGCCATTTCAGCGTTCGGTGCTGCCGTGGAAGGCTGTTGCACAGGAACTGGTTCGGGAGCCGGTTCAAGTCTGCGATCTTCCGGCGGCGTCCATCCTGCTGACAGTTGAACAACAGCAGAAATCGCCAATGCCCAGGTTGCTCCCAACGCATCAGGAAACGAAAAATCCTGAAGCATGCCGGTCACCACAACGCCCACGATCAGCGTGAACAGGGCACTGGAAACTCGAAAACGCGACTTCCGAAAACTGTCGGCCTGCCACCACCAGCGACGGCACACAAACAATGCTGCAAAGAAGATCATAAAACATGCGGACGTCGGAAAGCCGGATCCGTCAGCAACGTTGATTCGTCCGACATTTACAATTTGCCGCCCATTTCCGTGAAACAGATCTTCACTTCCAATCAACAGGTACTCCGGCAGTTTTGCTGCCAGAAAACCAACACCAAGCCCTACCGCCCCCAGAGTTACTCTACGAAGAACAGTGTCGCCACGACGGCCTTCCCACAACTTGGATGGCACTATCAGGCCCCAGGCCGCCATCATTGTTACGGCACCGAAATAGACCGCTTCAGAAGCGTCTTTTAATAAATTGGTGGTGAAGAACACGGCCACCGTCACCAACGCGGAAGCCGCCAGTGACACGGAAACCGACGTCGACATATCTGCAATACGTTGTGTGACTGAAAGTTTTCGAATGGTAGCGGGGGTGTAAACTCGCAAAGCCGCAGATCGATGAGCGGTTGCTCGGCTTCCAGTGGTTTTTTTAGAGGCAGGAACAAACGTTTCCGCAACGCTTGCCTCGTCGCGGTGACGGTCGCGTTCGTTGTGATTCGTCGGCGTGCGTTCGCGTTGAGTTTCCGCAAACTGAGCCGCCTGAAAAGCTCGTTCGCCCGATAATTCCGGCGGACTGACTTCGCCCATAAAGGTCTTGATCAATTGATAGCCCAGATAGGCGACTCCACCAATCATACCGCCGACGGCCACCGGTCGAATCATTCCGGATTCAATCACCAGCAACGCCGCCGCTCCACCCAACACCCACTGCAAAGGCATCGGCAGCAGGTTCCATAACCCGGCCACAGCAGCCATCACAGCAGCGGGAGACTGCGGATTCGCTTGATACGCGACTGCAGGCCGACCGTTGGCAGGCTGAGCAGCGGAAGCCTGAGTACCAGCAAAAGGCTCCGCTGCGGAATGCAGGTTTGCGGCAGGTTGAGGAACTTCGCGTTCGGTGCGACGAGCTTCCAACGGCCTGGGGCGCTCCATTTTTCCGATAAGCGTCACTGGTGAAGAAGCGTCTGCGCCGGCAACAGCACGACAAAACTGTCGTTCCAGTTCTTCGACACTGTGAGTTCGTTTTTCCGGATCTTTTTCTAAAGCCGCAGCAAGCACCGGACGCAGGTTTTCCGGCAAACGCTCAACGTCGGGATCTGCCGTCAGATGCTTCATCAGAATTTCGGCAGTTGTCTGACCTTCAAAGGGCACACTGCCCGTGATCATCTCAAACAGCATGATGCCCATGGCATACACGTCAACTTCCAGCCCGTAGCGACCTTTCGCAACTTCCGGTGCCATGTAATAGACAGTACCAACGCTTTGTGTTTGAGCACTGCGGCGACTTTCGGAGATATACTTGGAAAGGCCAACGTCACCAACTTTTACACCACCATGATCACGGAATACGTTGGCCGGTTTTAAATCGCGATGCACGATTCCTCGATCATGCAGAAAGCTCAGGCCCGCTGTAATTCCGGACAGCCAGAAGTTAATCTCCTGAAGCGGCATTCCATTCGGATAGTCCTGTAATGTTTCGTACAGGCCTCGACCATTCACGAATTCCATAATCACCCAGTGATCGTTGTCGGCATCGGTGCGAATGTCGAAAATGGTAACCAGGTTGGGGTGCTTAAGATTCAAACACTGCGAAACGCCGCGCAGTTCAACATCCAGATTATTATTCAGCAGCTTCAAAGCGACTTCTTTTCCGGCGTCGCTAAGCGCGTAATAAACTTCGCCAAATCCACCACGATGAATGGCACGCTTGATGGTATAGCCATCAAGTGGTCGCGATTCAGGTGCGAAGGTGAATTTCATGATATTTGTTCCGGCCGGTTGTCCGTACTATCCCGCTGCTCAAACGTTGGCAGCGAACCGTCTTGATTGCAAAACCATTGGTTTCTGGAATTGCCCGCTTCCTGTAATTACCTGTCGATCATTCCATCTGCTCAATTCGAAACCGCAGATCTTCCGCTGTCACGACTGCTCCGTGTTTAAGCACGGCTGAGTCACGCACGGCCGTTCCATCCACGGTAAGTGCCATTTTTGAACGACATCGCAGTTGCCCGTCTTTAAAGTACACAACTACCAGGTCGGGCCAGTTTGCACAGAAAATGTGATGATCGCGTTTAGGTCCCAATAGACAATGGTCCGCCAGCAGGATGATACCATCCACACTGTGCGAAGGGCGATGATCACTTTCAAAATCGATCACTGCAGAAGTACTCAGAACACTGGGAATCCGAAACCCCAGGCGAACACGTTCTGCCAGCCGTATCTCATCACCACTGCATAAAACAGTCGATTCGTTCACGTCTTTACCAGACACGCTGGTGCGATTATGAGCGTCCAGTCGCCATTCTTCTCCCGTGCGATGCACAGTGGCATGCTGCCGCGACACGTTTGCCAGCAGGGCGATATCTGCAGACTGTTTTTCAAACGAAGGAGCACCCACGATAAACGAATCACCAACACAAAGTTGCCATGCCCCTACGCCGTCAATCCACAGCATAAATTTTCGGCACTGGCTGGTGCTCACGGTCTGGCTTTCGCGATTTGTACTTTTGAACGGAAGGTTTGGCAGCCGAAACTCACGGCTTCCAGCATTCCGACTGTTCTGTGATAGCGTGCTAACGTTCATTTTGAAGTTCAGCTTAGGAATTCTAGTGAGGCCGTGCCTCAGACGATTCGAGCTGCCGCTCGGAAACGCGACTACGTCGCTCTTAAAACTTGACTCAATGTGAACATGTTCGCTGTTTTAAGAAGTCTAATGACCAGACAGCGGCTTCGCACGTCAACTAACCGGACAGCGCCAGGTTTGCTGAACAGTCAGTTTTTCTGTGAGCCGCATGAGCCGCAAGGCGATAGCTCTGGTTCCTGCGAATCAGGGGATGAACCGAGGCTAACTCATACAGACTTGGCGCTGTCCAACTAAGTTCTGCCATCTTTGTTTTACAAACTGATCTGGTGTCGCCTGCACCATCAACGCTGTGGGGTACGTTTAAGATCAAACTTTTCAGATGATGATCATCTTTTGTTCGAGTTACAAAAAAACTCCGGGCTCAAGGTCGGAGCCCGGAGCAATGTGTGTCCCGGTTCTGCGGCAGCTTTCCCTTGCTGCCAATTGTCTTACAACCCATTCCGGGCTGCCCGCAAATTTGCGGCGTTTGTCATTATTGCTTCGGACAATTACAGAGCTTTGCTGGTTGCTTCAGCAACCGTCTCATCGGCAACTCGTCCGAAGTGACTGTCAATTTCGCTGATCACGTCTGTATCCAAAACGTCATCTTCTTCATCAACTGGAATACGTCCCAGCACATTGCCTTCGGTTTCCAGCATCGATTCGCGAACATCCAAAGAATGGTTCAGAGCCTTAATCATGTTTTCAACACGGCTTAGTTTTGTGTCGTCAACTTCAATGCTGTTAACAGCTTCTGTCGCCTGAATCGTCTTCAGTCGAGCTTCCAGCTGAGAAACACTGACGACAAGTTCCTGCTTGCGAGCCAGCATTCCGTCAAGCTTCTTTTGGTTAGCCTGCAGTGTTTGCCGTTGAGCAGCCAGAATCTGACGATCTCGATTAACGGCTTCTTCGCCAGCTCGAAATCCTTCAAAGCGCTGAGCAAGATCGGATTCCACTTCACCTCGCGTGTAAGACACGTGACGGTATGTAAATTTGTCTCGGCTGCCAGCCAGGTCGTCTCGCAAAGCCAGAATAGCGTCCTTCTGCTTACCAAGGCGTTCTTCACGTGATGCGATCTCGCGTTCCAGATCCTTCACGTCCACACTTTGTTCTGCAACAACCGTCATGTGCTGACGAATTTCAGGCATCAACTTGTCGATTTCGTTGCGGATAACATCCAGCTCAAATTCCGGAGTAATCTCCGACTTCACAGCTTCGCGAACGTTGTTACACGCTGTGGTGGCATAGCTGAACATGTCTTTGCCCAGCACGAATCCGGCGACCAGAGTTGCTGCCATGGATCCTATGACGACTTTCTTAAACATCTTAACTCTCCTAACGGAAAACTGACCTTTGGGAAACACACTCGCGAACGGCCTTTGCCGTTCCCCATGTCATTCGCCGGCGATTGCGTTTGCCTGGAAGAAACCTGCAAAAAAATCTCTCTAAGCGAAAACAGTCTGAAACCGTGCAATTTGCCGCCATTTCTGTCACGTGACGGCCCGTTCGCTGCTGCGACCAAATTCCTGGCAGAAATATTTTGAACCACCTTCGATTTCTCCACGTTCTGTCAGCAACACATGAAAACACCTGAAAGTCGAACCGTGTGGTTCGACAATTCCTGAACCAGCAGCTTCACCAGAAGCTGGGCGGTTCAGGAAAACAGCGCCTAAGTTGGCGCGAAACCGTTATGGAGAGGCGGGAAGATGAACACTTCAATATCGAACCCGGAAATGAAAGACAAAGAAGCTTTGACGGCAATCACTGCAAGTGCGTCACCAGCAGAAAGTACGCCGCCCAGCGAACCTGGCTGGAAATCATCACTGGATGATCTCACAGCCAGCGAAACGGAATCCCATCCGCATTCCGCTCCGCCCACCGACCAGTTGTCGTTTGCTGGCAACGGCACACTCAACTACGAAACACGTTTCGAAGATGCGGCATCTCGGCAGAAGAAAGTACGCCCAATGCAGAGGCGACGCTTTGTGTTTGGACTGCTGTTTAGCTGCGTCGGAATCGGCCTGATGCTGATGGTCGCCGCTGGCACTCTTCAGGGAGCCGGATTGAATGGGCGATTGTCTCTGCCCGTCGTCGGACTGTGCATGATTCTGGGACTAATGCTTCTGGGCGGAGGTTTTGGAGTGATGGCCACTGCCGCTGCAGGATTTGACGACAACGAATTCGAACGCCTTATGAACGGCGAAAAGAACAACGTCGACGACATCGCGTAGTGGTCTGCAAAAAAACAAAGTGAGGGTCGGCAGTGGTGAATCTTAAAACAGAGGTTGGAAATCGTAGCTGGACTCGCCAGAGTTCAGTGAAATGCGGGTGCAACCCGATGTCTGATGACTCCGGCTAACTAGCAAGTCAACTGTCCAAGACCACTGGCCAATGATGCGCCCACGATGCGTGCATGATTCTCGTTGCAACAACGGAGCGGCTCAGCGATTCGAAATCCTGTGCGATTAAACAGGCCACGTTTCTGAGGCCACGTTTCTGAGGC
>CALFSX010000095.1 GCA_937916515.1 uncultured Planctomycetaceae bacterium
AAAACTGTTCGTGGTCATTGAGCATGAACTGCCTGATCGTGAGCAGCTCGGAGAGATCGCACGCGGGATCGCGACCGAAGACTCCGAACTGCCAGACGGCCCGGAGCTGGAAACGGTATTGGATGCCGCAGCCGGTCTGACGCGCATGGAAGCCGAGAACGCCTTCAGCCTGTCGTTGGTTCGGCACGGGCGCGTCACCCCGGATGTGGTCTGGGAATTGAAAACTCAGACATTGAAGAAATCCGGTTCGCTCGAACTGCATCGAGGACAGGACAACTTCAGCAGCCTGGGCGGCATGTCGGCATTAAAGTCGTTCTGCAAACGGGCACTGCTGCAACCAAGCCGTGGTGATGAACGGCGGCGACCGCGAGGCGTGCTGTTGCTGTCACCACCGGGCTGTGGCAAGTCGCAGTTCTGCAAAGCACTTGGCAAAGAAGTCGGTAGGCCGGTGTTGATCCTCGACGTTGGCAGTTTGATGGGATCGCTAGTCGGGCAGTCAGAGGAACGAACTCGGCAGGCACTGAAAGTCATCGACGCGATGGCTCCCTGTGTGCTGATGATCGACGAAGTCGAGAAGGCATTCGCTGGCGTCAATGGTAGCGGCGACTCCGGTGTGGCATCGCGGATGTTTGGGACGTTCTTGAGCTGGCTCAACGATCACACGTCGGATGTGTTTGTCGTTTGCACGGCCAACGACGTGTCGAAGCTGCCACCGGAGTTCGGTCGTAGCGAGCGGTTCGACGGCATCTTCTTTCTCGATCTGCCCGGTCGCGAGGAGAAGGACGCCATCTGGAACATCTATTTGACGTTGTTCGAGGTCGACCGCGACCAGCGGATGCCCGACGACACCGACTGGACCGGCGCGGAGATCAAAGCCTGTTGCCGATTATCGGCACTGCTCGATGTGCCGCTGGTGCAGGCCGCTCAGAACGTGGTGCCCATTGCCATGACGGCCAGTGAAAGCGTTGAGCGTCTACGAACGTGGGCCAGCGGTCGCTGCCTGTCGGCGAATCAGACCGGCATTTACCAAAGCAGCAGCAAGCCCAAGCAACGCCGTCGCGTTGCTCGTGATCCATCCAACAACTGACCTGGTTCGTCGGGTCGTTTCCAAACTACTGAAAGGGGTTTTATGTCCGAGAAGGAGAAGCATTGGTATCAGGATGGTTGGACCATCCTGATGATTGTGGCTGTCTTGGTTCTGATTGCGATTTGGTCCAATCGGTACTGGCAGCACGAGAAAGAGCAGCGGAAGTCATCTGCGATGGCGCTGAACGCGGGCCATCTGGAACAGCCACTCGACGGCGATCCAGTCTTACACCTGAAGTTCTGGCATGTGCACCGGGGCAACCTGAAGAACGGACGGCTGACGGTCGTGGTGGACTATCCGGCGGCAGCGCAAGACGAACGCATTCGCATTCATGCGTTCGATATCTGGGAACCAAACGATGACCACGCTGTGATCTGGAAGGTGCCGCTGCCTGGCTACCGACTCGACCAGCGTGTTCCGGTTCGCGTCCGACTTGAAGCCGAGAACGCTCGCCCGTCCGCATACACCCAAGTGTGGCTGGGGACCGACTGGGTCGAAGACGAGATCATCATTTCTGAGTGAGTTGATTCAAGACTCATTCCAACTTTCAACGTCGTCCGGTTCATTTCGACCGAGGCGGATTTTTTACGTCACAACCAAACCAAGGAGAGTTCCGTGAGCACTGTGCTTGAAAATAACAACGACACTCAGAATGTCCAAACTCAACTGGCGGCTCGACGGATGCGGGCTACCATGGCAGCGATCAAAGTTGTGTTCACCTGGCTGGGCACAACCAAGACGCTGTCGACCGATCAGAAGACCGTCGCGGCGGATGTCTTCGGGGCGGATGAAGCGTCCATCAGTGCCTCTAAACGATTGCTTGATCCCAAGCACCCGGCTTTGGCGGCCGTCACAAAGATCAAAGGCCGCGTCACGAAGTTCTGGAAAGAGAACAGCTTGCCGTTCCCTGAAGGCGGCATCCGGCTGATTCGACACGATCAGATCAGCGAATTCGACACCACACTGAACGGCTTTCGCGAAGAACTCGATGCTGCGGTGACCGAACTGGAACAGCATTACGACGAGATGCGATCGGCGGCGCGTGACAGGCTGGGCTCTTTGTTCAACGCCAGCGATTACCCGACGACATTGATCGGTGCGTTCGGGATTGAGCATTCGTTCCCGGCTGTGGAAGCTCCTGAATATCTGCGACAGCTGAACCCAGAAGTTTATCGACAGGAATGCGATCGGGTTCAGACGCGGTTCACCGAAGCCGTCGAACAGGCCGAGCAGATGTTCTTTGAACAGCTTGCTGGTTTGGTAGATCACCTCGTCGAACGCATGTCCGGGACCGAAGATGGCAAGCCGAAGACGTTTCGTGACACCACAGTGGATAACCTGAACGAGTTCTTCGCGCGGTTCCGCCAGTTGAATATCGGCGGCAACGCTGATCTTGAGGAACTCGTGGAACGGGCCGAGTCGATCGTCAGTGGCGTGCAGCCACAGCAGTTGCGGGACAACGCTTCTCTGCGTCAACACCTCGCCACGCAGATGTCGACAGTGCAGGCCAGTCTTGATGGCCTATTGGTCGATCGTCCCCGCCGCAACATCCAGCGCCGGCCTCGATAAGGAGGTCGAAGTGCAATTACTGATTGAACCGAACGGCAACTGTCGCTGCGTTTATTCTGAAGCGATGGATATCCAGGAGATCGGCAAAGCCAGCATCCGTCGTGGCTCACATGTTGAACCCACGGCGGACGGTCAATGGACCGCTGATCTTTCACCCGTAGCTGGCCCCGTGCTGGGGCCGTTTCCAAACCGCAGCGAGGCGCTCGATGCCGAAGTTGCATGGTTACTCGAGAACTGGCTAACGCCGGCCGCGCAGTAATAACCTGATTCTTCTGCTTCGCACGTTGCGGGGCGGTTGTGTTTCTTCACGACCGTCCAGCGCTGGGCGGTCGTTTACTTCCACCATCGGAGCAAACGATGACCCAACAAGATGTTGATACTGCCGTCGCCACTGTGACTGGCGAGGACCTTTGCGAAATCCGTCGTCTCGGATTCTCCATCGCTGATCCCGACGAAGTGAACTTCGATCCTGAGCCCGATGATCTGCCACCCAACATCATTGATTGGGACGAGCTGGAGCTCGAACGGAACTTCGCCGTTGTGGATCAACGCGACTTTTCCCTGCGACGGGTTGCCTGAGTGGTCAGCCCAAACGATCCCAAGCGGAAGCAGGTGGAGGACTTCATCACCAGGTACGTTTGCCTGATGGCAGTTCTCTGCTTCGCTTCCGCGATTCTATTTGTCGGATGGCCCGCGTTAATGACGTGGGCTGCCATCTTCTACGGCATGCGCGTCTATCGCGAATGGATGTTCGGCTCGGGTGATCCGTCCATATCGAGCAAACCCAAGCGGAAGCCTCAGTGCCGCAAGTAGCAACCTCACAACAAACCATATTCACACCGGGAGATAACAATGCCAACGAAGGTCAATCTGGGCCTGTCCAGAAAAGCCGGCTTGCCGGACTACGGTTCAATCGGGGCGAGCTGCCATGTCGAACTGGAACTCGACGGCCAAATTCTCGACGGGGACCTCGACCGATTCCGCCAACATGTCCGCCGTGCTTATGAAGAGTGCAGGGAAGCCGTTGAAGATGAGCTGTCGCGAGAAAGCGGGACCGCGTCCCCACAATCACACGTGCCGCACAATGGTAACGGACACAGCAACGGCAATGGCCACCAGCGCACCAACGGGAACGGATACACCAACGGCTCGAACGGTCACCAGCGCAGCAACGGTCGGTCCGCGACACAAAGCCAGGTTCGCGCAATCAACGCCATCGCAGGACGGAACCGCATCGATCTCAGTCCGATTCTGGATCGCTTTGGTGTTCAATCCCTTCAGGACCTGAGCATCAGCGACGCCAGCAGCTTGATTGATGAGCTGAAAGGACAGCCTGCCGGGAACGGAGGCAGCCGATGATCGCAGCCGCACAGTCATCAAACGGTTGCGATTCGAGGTTCCAGCGGGATTACATCAGCTGGTCGGCCATCAGCACCTACCAGCAATGCCCGTTGCGGTTTTACTTCAAGTACCTCAAAGGACTGGATGAACACTTCTTATCGGCAAGTTTCGCATTCGGAGGAGTCGTTCACAGCGCGGCGGAATTCCATTTCAACGAGTTGATGGCCGGAAATCCGTCGCCTGATCACGACACACTGCTGGGTGTCTTCTGGGAAGAATGGAAAACGCGAAGTGAGGCGGCTGAGATTCGCTTTGGGAAGAAGGAGGACCTGAATTCGATTGCCAAGACTGCTGACCGCGTCATCGAAGCCTTCCGCGAGAGTGACATCGCCCAACCGAAAGGCCGCATCATCGGCGTTGAGGAAGAACTACGCAGCGAACTTGTTCCGGGGTTACCGGAGGTTCTCGGCCGCGTCGACTTAATTGTCGAATCGGAAGACGCACTCACGATCACCGACCTGAAAACCGCTCGCACGCGATGGTCCAGCGATCAAGCCGAACGATCAGGCGAACAGCTGATGCTGTACGCCGGGTTGGCAAAGGACCTCGCCCCCGGAAAACCAATCAAGCTGGAGTTTGCCGTCGTCACCAAAGGAGCGAAACCAACGGTTGAGTCTCTGCCAGTGTCCTTCGACCAGCAACGACTCGACCGTACCCAACTCATCATGCGGCGAGTCTGGGACTCAATTCAGGACGGTCACTTCTTTCCATCACCGTCAGCGATGAACTGCCCTGGCTGTGCCTTTCGCGGACCGTGCGAAGCATGGAAGGGCTGACACCCACCTTCACCGATCACCATTACACAAGGAGCAACCCATTGGAAAATATCGTAGGCATCGCCGTAATCAGAGTCGCCCTCCTGTACGTCCATCGTCTCGGCAAACAACAAGGCAGCCGGGGAGGCTTCCGCGCAGGCTGGCGTCGAGGTAGAGCTCACCGCAAACGTCAGCCTTGACCTGAACACCATTCACCAGTCTTGAAACATATTGCCGCCGTCCGGGTCCGCTCGGGCGGCGGTGTTTGCTTCTTTTTAGCTATCTGGCGGTTATTGAGCCCGGCATTGTCGCGTCTTCTTGGAGATGGATCGTTGAAAGTGATTGAGCCTGACGGACGGATTGTCCGTTGCGACCAATTCTCCCATGACGGTAACGGGATCATCCACCCTTCCGATTGAAGGCGATGCGCAGGCTGAACGGAATTCTGTGTTTGGCTCTGGCAACTCGCTATGACGTTCGGCTGCTTGTTCAGGTCGGCAATGAGAAGGCTTTCTCAAAGACGAAACGCAATCTTTCCATACGACGAATCAAAGCGCAGGTCAGCCATCGCTTACCCATGTTGTCGAGAATTCGATTTTGCGACCCTGTTGGCTCGCGATCACGGCGGATGCATCAAGCGGCGCTGTAGCTTGTGCAATTCTGAAAATTACGGTGTCGCGGATTCCATTGGAGCCTGTTTTTGAAGTTTTGCTCACCAGCACGTGAAGTGGCAGTGCGCTGCAAACACCTGAAAAACCGGAACATTCGTAAACCGTTGATGGTTGGGCACGCTGTGAGAGCTCTCACAGCATCCGAATCCAGAACCAAAACAGCTTGCGCGTCAGTCGATTCGTATCTTTGGTCCACAAAGCACGCCAGTTTCACTCCTCAGGTGGCCAGTAATTCTCTATTTGATGTCGGTATTTGAACCAGAAAATGGGATCATGCCCGGCAATCATTCTTAGCTTCCGTGACGGGAGGCCGGAAGTGGATTCAACTTTTTGATCCTGGTCGAGTACCCACCTTCTGGCCCTTCGCCTCGCGGCCGCCATGACATTTAAGAACTCGCCAAAACCGATCGCCTCAAAGGTATCGCGCCAGTTAAGTTTGGCTGCCAGGGATTGCTTCGGGTTACACATCGTCTTGCTCCTCTTGATCCGATGTGGGACTGGACTTCGTAGTCACTAGAGTCACGGTCGGCCCTCGTCCTCGCTTGCGGTGGACGGTGATGAGATCAGCAGACTGAAGCTGTTCCAATGCACGATATGCCGTGACGGGCGTCAGGCTGTATCTGTGAAGGGTTTTGGGCATGATCGGAATATGTTCGTGGCGTTCAAGCCTACGGCACTGGTTCACAAGCATGATTGCTGTGGCGGACGGCCCTCTGCCTGGTAAGGTCGATGCTTCTCGGAGAAAGGTGAGTAGAACTTCTTCGGTCAGCTGCTCAGATGTTGGGGCATCGACGTCATCGACTGGTATTACGTCCGTGAATGAACTGCGGAAATTAGAAACCACCTGATTCTCCTAAAATTCAGCGGCGGACGACGACGTTTCGACAACCGACAAACGAACGACTCGCTTGGGCTCTAGTTGATCTTTCAGACACTGGGTCTCCTCGGCGCCGATGACTGCTGCAAGTCCGTCGAAAGAGAATTTCCGCTGTTCAATCTCGGATGCGGCCAGCGATAGTTCACCAGCGACGATCGGAGCCCCGGAAACATACTTCTCGCGGACCTTTTGCCGCAGTTCTTCATACTGTCGGGCAAGCGTCTTGAGTTGCCGAAGCCGTTGCAG
>CALFSX010000096.1 GCA_937916515.1 uncultured Planctomycetaceae bacterium
CTTCTGGCTCCGTTGCTTCTGGAACGACAACTAGTGGTTCAGCGGCTTCTGGAACGATAGCTTCGGTTACAATTGGTTCCGGCTCGGTGCTAACCGAATCCGAGGTCGTGACCAACTCTGGAGTTTGGGCGTCGTTGAAGAATCCAGCACTAATAATGATCAGTGGGAGCAAGATATTCATGGGCGAATTCCTATTGGGGCAGGTGGGAGATCAGCCAGCGGAGGTGTTACGCGTGGGCAGTGGGCAACACTGAGAAGTATCGACGGTTCTCATCGGGCAGATTGGGAAACGGGGGTTGTCTTTCAGCGTCCTGGCCAAACAGGGGTGCATGAATAGGGATGGAACGGGTCATTCGGAATACACGAAAGATACGGAACGGACATTCTCGACACAGTCCACCAACAGTTGAAGCTTGTAAAACGCTTACGTCAGTTCATCAAAAAGCAGAGCAGAATGGCAATCATAGTTCCCGAAGAACTTTAGGCGTTCGTCTCCCGCAGTGTCGCCAGCGGGCGGTTCCGTTTGAGGACGAGGCTATTCAGGAAGGCTTGAAGTTGCTGCGTGATCGTGAAGGCAAGTCATGTCTAACTTCCCTAACGATGTTCTTCGATCCTCTTGACCACAACGGCTATCTTGGTGACACCTATGTTGTCAATGGCAAGGCGTTTCCAAAGTTTCACGTCCAGCGTCGCAAGTACAGGTTCCGCTTCCTTAACGGATGTAATGCGCGACACTTCGAACTTCGACTAAGCAGCAAACAGCAGTTCCTCGGTCTGGTAACAGACAGCTGGTTGTACCCGCAGGCATTTTACCGCTCGACGCTGCTGATGAGTCCCGCGAAGCGAGCGGATGTGGTCATTGACTTTACAAACGCTCCTTCAGAACTCTATCTGGAAAATATTCTGGAACAGAACGCCGGTCGCGGCCCGAACGGGAAACTTTCGGATCGGGACATCAACATTCCCGGAACTCAGGTACTCAAGTTTGTCGTGGAGGGCGAGAAGCGTCCTGATTCGGCGACGGTTGAGGAAGGAACAAAACTTCGTCCGCACATTCCGATATCTGCAGAAGAAGTCTCAACAACTCGCGTCTTCGAATTCCATCACAGAAAGGGGGCATGGCAGATTAATCAGGAATTCTTCGATGAGTTCAAGGCGAATGCCTGCCCGGCCGTGGGTTCAACAGAGCGTTGGATTCTGCGGAACGGTAGTGGAGGCTGGTGGCATCCCATTCATGTGCATCTGAAATCGCATCAGATTCAGAAGGGAAAGATCCCGCCAATGTCTGAGTGATTCAAAGTGGACACCAGCATGTTGGGGCCGAACACGGAAGTCGAGATGTTCATGAAGTTCCGAACGTTCCGCGGTCCGTTTGTGTTCCACTGTCACAACCTGAAACACGAGGATATGAGAATGATGTTTGTCTTCGATCTCCGCACTGATGGCCCGCTGAAGAACCAGCACATTCAGCAGTTTCATCCCTAGGCGAAGTATCGAGGAAATCATGCAGATGAAGAAATTCGGAATCATTGCTTTATTATTGGCGGGCTCAGCCCCTGTCTTTCTTATTGCTTTGCACAGCCGAGAAGCTCTTCGACATGAAAGGGCTGAAAATGAGAATGTGCAGCAGCTTCAGAGTCGAAATGAAGCTCGAGTTGCTGAGCTTTCCATTGATCAATTCGTTGCAGAAAATGGTTCTCGTTCATCAGCCCGTTTTCCAAATGTCCAGCTTGTTGATCATAGCGGCAGGAAAGTACGCTTCTACGATGACATGGTTCAGAATCGGTGCGTGTGCGTGAATTACTTCTATACGCGATGCAACGGCAGTTGTCCGGGGACGACTTCGACCATCAAGAAGTTGAGGCGAGATTTAGCGGCTCAGTTTAAGAATGATGAGCTTGTGTTTGTATCGATCTCTTGGGATCCGGAAAACGACAAGCCGGACGCGTTGGAACGTTACAGAAAAGCGTACGGCATCACGGACGATAACGATCTGCCGGCCTGGTACTTTGCTACTGGCGACAAAGAGCAACTGGAACAGCTCAGAAGACCGCTGGGGCTCTTTAAGCTTGATGCAGCTCGTGATGCCGACAAGACTGAGCATGCTGCGACCCTGACATTTGGCAATGATCGCCTGAATCGCTGGTCTGCATTGCCTGTTGGAATGAACGATGATCAGCTGCAGAGTGCCATGTGCCGGATGATGGGCAATTCTGCTCGTCAGCGGTATTCGGCCGTCTCCCAGTTCAGATCTCTGCCGGGAACCTTACCAGGATCTCTCGAAATGGATTGAGCATTGTGGCCCTCAGTCTCGATCACTTCAGGATTTCAGCTCAGGTGTGATCCGGACGGACAGTATGGCACCGGGGGAATGTGGGGCAGGCGAGTTTCTCATAAGAATTCGCCTGCCCCCTTTTTGCATTCGGAAGTTGCAGTGCGGCGTCTTTCGTCCACATTGTTGGCAGGCTCATTTTCGAGCTGAATCTCGTTCCTGGTTTGTCGCACCAGCGGATCGCAGAATCTCTGACTGACAAAGTGCCAAACGCACTTCTGAGAGTTCCCTGTCCCTGAGGGGCCTTATCGTCTTTAAGCCCGGAAAAATGGTCCCATTGGCTGTCAGAGCCTGCTGTTCAACGCCCCATCTCAACACACTGGTGATTGCGTTCGCAGGGACGCCATTCTTTGGCCTTTCTGGCCCCTAAGGCACCGCAACCAAAGCTGATGAAACGGGCTTCGGGGGCTTTCCGCATCCGACGACTCTGTCCCAAACACGCTCAGTGGTCGTTGGCGACTGTCACTGCAGAGATCTCCATATTTCAGGCCGGGACGGAGAAACGGCAAACCGCCTATCCAAGCTGAATAACCCGTACGATTCATCCCACACCTGACTTCCAACGGATGGTAAATCTCCATTCCGCAATCGCGCAATCGTGAGTTCGTGAGTTCGTGAGTTCGTGAGCGGAAAGTCCTAAAGCGAAATAGGGAAAACTGGGCGCGAGGCGACCAAAGATTTTAGTTCGTCCAGATGGTTGAGTTGTCGCGCTGAAGAATTGAGGGTTCGAAAAGAATTATGGGGGGAAAAAAAAGACTGGACCGCACAATGCAATCAGTTCAGTTGCGTTGAAGGAATCATTTGTTCCGACTCCCTGTTCGCCTGAATGATTTCACAACACGCTTTTCGGAAGCAGTTCTGCTTGTCCTGCTGTGCCCACGTCGCACAACAAACTCTCTGACCAATTCGGGGGGTGGATCGGCAGAGACTTGTCACATCGCGGAGGTCAGGTGCGTGGCCTGATGACCGTGCATGAACAAGTCAGCTCTGACCCGAGAAGTGAACTCTTTTAAGCCTGCAAAAAAAGAACTGCGTGTGCCATCTCCTCGGACCGGACGTCGGTGGGACAGCACTAACAAGTTCAGATCACCCTTTCGGCAGTTCCTGTGAACTGGACCGCAGAACGAATTCACTTTTTGAGATTAAGTTGGAGAAGATACAGTGCTAAATACAAGGTGTTATCGGAAGATACCACAACAAATTGTGACATGGGCTTTGTTAGTGTCCTTCGTGTCGTCATCGTTTGGTTTCGATAACAAACGAACGACAGGCATGGCGGTATTTTCCGTCGATGACAAGGGACAGGAAACGGAACTCAAAGCCGGGTTCACGTTTGTTGTTGAAGGAACCGGTGGTCCAGGGACACGCGTTTCGGCGAAGTTCGATGATGCAACAGCCAAAGCTCTGGCGGGAAAAATCCTCCGCCTGAAGCGATCCGGGGTCGTGATCGCCGAAACTGTCATGGGCAACCTGCCCGCGGCACCGACGAATACGCCAGCCGGGAATACGACACCACCAACAACGGTGCAGACAGCAACCAATGCGGAAAAGCAGGCTGTCGCCTCTGAACTGCAGAAAATCCATTTGAAGGAATGGAAAGACCTTCAGGAACTTCATGAGGAAGAAATCGGTGACCTGCAGAAGCGCGTCCAGGCTCCGGAGTTGGATCAGGATACGCGCGACAAAAGGCTGGCCGAATTCAAAACCGCACTGGCTCGTCACGAGAATGATCGCACGAATCTCGAAACGCAGCAGAAGCAGGAGCGTAACAACGTTCTCGCAACTCTGTTCGGTGCCAATGGTCAGCCCGCTGGTAGCAATGCCGACATCCAGGCGATGATCGCTCAATTGCCAGCCAGCTCGCAACCAACAACTGGCGGTGCGGGAACAGACATTGCTGGGTCCATTCAGAGTGCAACTCGTGGTAAGTTTTCAAACTTCCTGGCGCTGCCCACAAATCCGCTGAATCCTGCTACGGCCAGCGATCCAACGCCACCGATCACAGGAACGCAGGAAGATGCGGCTCAGGCAATTGTCCGAGCTGTGTGGGTCATCGGCCACTTCGACCATATCGCTCAGCACACCGAAGGTGTGTGGGCCGGCGCTCCCACAGGTGCTGCGACTCCAGCGGCCGGTCGCCAGGTCTCGGACTTCCCAATTCCGTCCACCGCGACAGGCTCAGCAGTCATGCACCCGGCTCTTCGCAACGGGGGAACAGCCATCGAGTTTCCAAAGTTCGTGCGTGAACTGTTACCGATGGTCATCGCACGCCCTGTCGCCGTGAGTTCTGGCCCATTGAATACTGAGGAACTGCGTCGCGGTTATAGTCCCGCCGCGTGGGGACAAATTGGTGTTGGTCAGGTCAAGCACGGGATTGCTCCGGAATACTGGCAGCACCCGGCGGACTGGGATGCGCATCCAACTCACTTCTATGAGCTCTCGATCAAACCCTTCCTGTCTGACGTTTTGGGCGTGGGCATCATGACGCCTCTGTGGGGCTATAACGGTAATGTCCCCGGAGACGCCTTCTTTGGACGCGATAAAGAACCATTCGTTGTCCGAAACATCAACAATCTGGCTCACGATCGCTCGACCCACCTGCATGGCGGACATTCGCCATCACACTCCGACGGCTCTCCTCACTTCACGATCACTCCGGGTAATGCACGAGACTATTACTATCCGAACATTGCTCCTCGATTACATGACCGAAACCTGGACATTCTGGAGCGTACGGCTCAGACCGGGGAAGACTACATGACCGCGGCTGCGGCTCTCAACATTCCAATCTACATCTCCAAGGAAGGTCCAGCACCACAGGGTGATGATCCTCCCGGCGGATGGCCGGCGGAAGCCGACGGAAATCCGGCTCGTATCCAGCGAGTTCTGGGACCTCTCGGTGGTGTCGCTGGTGATGAGTTTGATCACTCCGAATTCAGTGACACGCTGTGGTATCACGACCACGGCATGGATGAAACAGGTCCGGCGGCTTACTCCGGTCTAGCGGGTACTTACACTCTGACGGACGATATCGCTGAAGAACACATGCGAAAGAATATCCTGCCAAGCGTTTACCCAAAGATCGGTGAAGACGCCAATGGCGTCGCACAGAGCCTGGACTTCGATGTCGCAAAACGTGGTGGTCCGGAAACCGACTACAACAAGTATTTCGTGCATCTTTGCATCTCAGATAAGGTCTTCAATCCGGATGGAACATTGTTTTACGACACCCTGAGCCATGATGGCCAGATGGGTGACGTAATGGTGGTGAATGGTTATGCGAATCCAAAGTACACCGTTGAAAAACGCAAGTACCGCTTCTCCATCCTGAATCACGGCAATGCTCGTGCGACTGCTTTTCAGATGCGAACGGCCGACCACCGGATGGCCCAGCCATTCATGCAGATCGGCTACGACACATGGCTTTACCCAAAGCCAATTACTCAGGACTTTATGCTTACGATGCCTGCGAAACGCGTGGATGTCATCATTGACTTCAAGGAATTGGCGGATCGTGGAATTCGTGAAGTGTATTTGGAAAACATCCTGCCACAGATCGACGGCCGTGGACCTCGCGGAACTGGTGACATCAGCCAGCTGCTGGCGAATGGCACAATCCTGAAGGATGGCGAAGCTGGCGAGCAGATCATGAAGTTCATCATCACTGATGAGCCTGTTCATGGTGGCAAGCCGGACCTGGCCATCACGATGGACACGGAATTGCGACCACATCTCAAGATTCTGCCGGAAGAAGTCGT
>CALFSX010000097.1 GCA_937916515.1 uncultured Planctomycetaceae bacterium
GGAGCGACTCGGCGATTCCAGCGTCCCACGTCTTCCCGCCAACCACGCCACTGGGTCAAGGGCGAAGCCCTTGTTAAGGTAGATCGATTATGTTGTGTATACACACGTCATGTGAACACAACATTCGACGATTTTCTACCTTCAGCACAACAGAATTGCGTAGTCCGTAAGCACGCACGAATTCAGGACGTCTCAAAGCAAGCGACGACGCTGGCGATTCGTCCGTCCAAAGCATGGCCGGTTCCCACCGGCCTCGGTGCGTAATGCTATAAAGCTGCGAAGTTGACCGGCGGGAACCGGCCCTGCGTTCTGCGTTATTTAGCTGCCGAACTTGCGAACGTTGCGTTCAGTACGTTTGCGAGGCACGTGAGCTTCGAAGCCTTCCAGGCGGTATTCCGGAAGTACGGTGTTGATTCGCATTTCAATGTTCGTCAGTTCGCCGCCCTGGTCGAGTCTAACAAATGTGATCGCTCGGCCAGCACCGTCGGACGAAAGTCGCCCGGTTCGGCCGACTCGATGCACGTAGTCGTCGCAAAATTCCGGAATGTCGTAGTTAATGATATGGGAAATACCGCTGATGTCGATTCCTCGACCAACCACATCGGTGGCGATCAGCAGTCGCAGCTTTCCAGCTCGCAAATCGCTGATCACTCGGTCGCGCTTGCGTTGAGGCAGGTCGCCGTGAATGGCGGCGATGCGATTGGATTTCAGCCGGCGAGAAAATTCTTCGTGCAGCTTATCGGCTCCACGCTTGGTTCGAGTAAACACGATGGCCTGAGCGGGACGTTCCTGAGCGATGACTCGCAGCAATGTGGAACGCTTGCGGTCTTCGTCGACCGTGATATAGAACTGCTCAATCGTATCAACAACGACGTTGCTTTCTGACAGGTCCACCATTTGTGGATCACGCATATAGCTGCGAGCCAGCTTTTCAACCGGCGGCGGCATGGTGGCCGACAACAACAGCGTTTGGCGGTCTTTGGGGCATTGGCGCAGAATGCGTTCGATGTCTGGTCGGAAGCCGATGTCCAGCATGCGGTCTGCTTCGTCCAGAATGACCACCTGCAGTCGATCCAGCTTCAAGGCACCTCGACGCAGCAGGTCGATGACTCGCCCAGGAGTACCGATGATTGCCTGAGAACCGCTTTCGAGTTCTTTAATCTGCTGATGAATCGGGCGACCGCCGACTCCCAAACCCAGGCGAATACGTCCTGAGCAAAGCTTCTTGGATTCAACCATCACCTGTTCGCTAAGTTCGCGAGTTGGCGACAGTACCAGAATCTGAATTGCGGGTTCGGTTAAATCGACTCGCTCCAAAGACGGCAACATAAACGCGGCCGTTTTGCCGGTGCCGGTGCGAGCCTGCCCGATGCAGTCTTTGCCAGTAAGAGCCAGCGGGATAAATGCCGCTTGAATGGGGCTGGGGGTTTTGTATCCCGCCTTTGCCAACGTTGCCAAAGTTTTTGGCTTAAGACCAAGTTTTTCGAAGGTCGTATCAGAAAGTTGTTGCAAAACAGATTCCGTATCGTCTGATTGAAGTGCATAGCAGGCACGGTTGCCAGGTGTTCGACAGACTACAAACTGTCGAAGTAGAGCAAATTCAGCTCTGGCAAGTGGCAAGGCTGCGTAAATTCGCAGAGAAGAAGGATGCTTTAGCGAGCGATCCCGGTCTCACGCGGTGAGAGTAACTGATTCTACGTCGTGGTTCGCCTTCGCCTGAGCGAAACCACGGTTTAACCACAGTCTAATCGTCGGCGATTTTCCCGTCAATCAGTACGTGCAAGGTCAAGCCAAATGTGTGGGAGTTTCCCTGCACGGGCGGAAAAACTGACATCAACAGTACAATTCCGGCTGGCGACCGCCGTGCTTTTCGAATTTGGCAGCGACTTACACTTCAGGATAAATCGTTCAAAACGGCTGGAAGTGGTTGGAAGTAACCAGGTTCCGGGCACTCATGCGTTGTTGTTTGGCCGTTAAATACGGTACAGATGGCACTGTTACCGGTCGGATGGGGTGGGTACCCGAACGCCCCTTGGAATTCACTACTTTGCCCCGCATGCCGCGTTTATGCTTGGCTGCTGTCGCTGACGCGGGAACTGGTCAATCTGCCCGGCAACAGTTTTCCAATAGCAACCCAACCATAAATCTGATGGCCTCCGGAAGCAAATCATCACCCTATAAATGCACGTTTTGCAAAGAGCGACTCTCAACGGTCGAACTCGGCGCATCAGACGTCGTAGGCGTTTGCTTTCTGATGCGGCCGTATCAATGCCCTCACTGCTTCAACACGTTTCACCGTCCGTTTAAGTGGATCGGTCGCCTGCCCCTGATTGGCCGACTGTTTCAAAACGCGGGAACGTCTCGCGCGGCCGCTCAGCCTGGCGTATTGCCAACTAGAGAAGGCGATTTGGGTGGCCCTGTGGTGCGTCGAATTGCCGGGTTTGGCCGATGGGTGAACAACAGTGAACGCAAAATCTGGAAGGCCATCAAGGCTGTTTTCGTGAGCGTCTGGAACGTTATCTGGTTCATTCCCGGCAAGCTGTTTGGATCAAAGAAAAAACGCGGTCGGTCCAAAGGCAAATTCCTGAAGCCTCAGCGATAGCCCGTTTTCTTCAGCGAGGTTTAAGTAGTGTGGGCATCGCCCACCAATTGCTGTGCCTGATGTGTTGTTGTGTCTGTTGTGCGGTGCCCACCCTGCGGCTCGCAGCGACAACAGAGCAGCTCGGCGATGAGAACTTTCCACGTTCTCGCGCGTGCCACGCCACTGGGGCAAGGTCGAGGCCCAACGCCGTGAACGATTTTGGAGCTGAAAGCCAATGAGTTAAAGCGAGACATCGCAGTCTGGAGTTTGGGTGCGTTCAAGTCACGAAGTGACGG
>CALFSX010000098.1 GCA_937916515.1 uncultured Planctomycetaceae bacterium
TCTTTCGCTTTATCTCACGGTTTTCCCGCTCAAAAATCCCTTCACAGCGTTGGGCAAAGCCCCGGTTTCCCGTTGCAAAAAAACGGGAATAACGCCCGGCGACCCATGATACGCTCTAATGAAATCGTGAAATATCATTAGCAACCGCCAATTGCGGTGGGAATTTGGATATGCGCCAACGCGGCCAGCCCGAAATCACAGCAGCTGGCCAATCTCCGTACGAATTTCGGCATTCGAACAATCCAAAAGTTGTGACGACATTTGTCGCAGCGGGTTGCCAATCAACCTTCCGCCGGACAACACAACCTATTCTACGCACCGACCGTCGCAGTCTTCGCGGGTGTCGGTGGCTCTTCATCGTAGAAGAAATTCGCCATCAGATGTTCAGCACAAAACAGAAAAATCAGCAGCCCCATTAACACGGGAAACACTTCGACGCCAAGTCGCCCCAGATTAACGGCACGATCCAGTTGTTCGGGATTTGTAACGCGAGAATAACGTTCTTCGCCGATGATTTGCGTCAGTTCTTCATCTTCTATCGATGTCAAATTACTTTCGCTGTCGACGTTGTTCGCCGCGAAGTCGGCAAAGAACGAAATCCCTTCGTCTGCAGATCTCAGTTGGTAATGGCCCGCTTCGTCGATATCAGTCAGCAGCACCGAACTTTCATCGAACGGGAACGTGCCCTCGGTAAGACGAAACCGAGGCCGAGCAACTCGATACTGACTAAAACGTTTAGCGGCTGGCACCGCAATATCGACCGGGTCTCCCACGGTATAGTTTCGTTTCACATCTGTGGCACCAGTCAGATACTGCATCGTCTGCTGAACCAGCATAATAAATGCCCATGGGTTGTTGTTTACGAAACTTTCGTTCCACTTGTTGGGTCCGTTGTTGTCCATCGCCGATAGAAACATCAACGAACGGCCGCGCCCGACTTTGCGTTCAATCAAGGCAGGCCGCCGAGTGCGATCGTTGAATTCCATCAGCACGCGAGAATCAGCCGCGGGTTCAATCGTCCAGCAGCGATCAAACAGGGCCAGCGAAAGCTGAGTGCGGGCGTCCGGGTTATCAAGAAAAAGTTTGCAAATCGGGTTATCTTCGGCCACAAGATTCAACTGCCCCGGGGCATCTCGAAACGGCACAGGAACCAGTGGCAAACCAGGCAGCACGGCTTCTGCAGACGCGGTGCTCCAGAATCCAGGTTGCAGCAATTCTTCGCCTCCTGCCGTTACAAACAGTGCGCCGCCATTGTTCACGAAGCGTTCGATTTCTGTCCACGCCGCTTCATCGGGCCGAGCCCAGTTGACCACACAAACTATGTCGTAGTTGGCAAGTGCTTCGCGAGCAAAATCGGCGGGAGTAATCGACTTGCATTCCGCTCGCTTCATCCCCACGGACGCCGCCTGCACCGGTTGAAAGGCGTTTTCCAGGTACCACGTATCAATTGCTCTGTCGCCCACCAAAAGAATGCGGGGAACGGCCGAAACCCCAAATGTGAAATAGCGAATATCGTCGAACGCCAGAGGATCGGTCGATGCCAGTCGCACAAATCCCCGTTGATTAGGAACACTGGCATCGCCTTCAATCTGAAACACTTTAACGGGAGCGCTGCCTTCAAATTCCACCTGTTGGCGAGGACTGCCAATTACTCGCCCTCCGGAAATTTCCTCCCCGTCCTGACCGATCATGAACAGTTCAACCGTGGCCGTGGGGCGAGCGGCAGCCGTAGCAGAAACGGCCACAGAAACACTGACCCGCTGACCACCAACGGTAGATTCTCGATCGAGCTTCATCTGCGTCAGTGCGATGTTGTTGGCGTTCGGCACGCTGACATCGATTAAATAAATCTGCAGCCAATCGTGTTGGACAAGTAAGTCGCGAATACCGGCTTCGTCCGGAAACTCCCAGGCTGCTTCGGACATGTCGGTCAGCAAATAGACTTCGCGAGCGAACGAATCCGCTGTTCCCATTTCCGCCTGCACTTGTTCACGATCGGCCACCTGAGATTCAATGGCTGACTTAATAACAGCGTTTAGCGAACGAGGAATCGCATACGGTTTCAGGTCTTCAATTCTGGAACGAACGCCCGCCAGGTCTGCCTGAAAAACGGTCTCCGATTCAGGATGCGTGGTCGCCACGGCGACTCGACTTTGAGCCGGAAGAACGCCTAAATGACTGACCGCCATTTGCATGGCCTGTTCCAGTCGAGTCAGCCCTTCATTTTTATAAGTCATGCTAAGACTGGTATCGAACACAAACACAGCCGCCACCGGTATGTCTGCGGAGATCGCGCTGTGAGGAGCCAAAATTTCGGCGCGCAAACGGTAGCCCCACGGAAATGCGACAAACAAAATGGCGGCCGCAATTCCACCAAACAAGGTGGCCACTCGCATGCGACCACGTCGCTCTTTTTGAACGTGGTCGGCACCTCCTTCAGCGGCGACCTGACGAGACTTCCAATAGTAAATGCCAATGGCACCAGCGATGACTGCTGCAAACAGCAGCCATTCGTACCATGTAAGCCCGTACCGGGCCGCAGGCAAAGAAGGTCTGGTTAACGCCAGAACGGCAACCGCAATGACGATGGCTCGCAGAATCAACAGCAGCAGGTGGCGGAGTCTCATGCGACGCGAATTGGCTGTCTGCCGAGTCTGCAGCAATCGCAAAGCAGGAAACTCAATTCGCCTGGGCTTCGCGCGCATCATCAGATGCAGCAGAATCGGAAGTCCTGCCAGAATTACGCCCGCCAACAAAGATGCGTTGATTAGTGTCATGCCAACATCTTATTGAAGATCGCGTTTCTGCAAAAGCAGGAAGCGGAATTCCTGCGGCGACAATTTCAGTTTGGGGCAGCGTTGGAGTTTTCTATTCTGAACGCAACACAGCTTAGACATCGATTCCGACATCCCAACGCGACATGCGGCACGCGTCGCTGGCAACTTGAAACGATCGACAGGCTTCCGGGCGAAGTTCGTAGTGCTGGCAGCGTCTTTGCTGATCGTCGAACCACACGCAACTGACAAGGTCGAAGTGTTGATCGGCGGCGATTCGATCTGCAATCAGTTGCAGTAAATGAGCGGGAACGTCCTTTTCGTATTCTTCGCCAGGCTGAAACGGAGGCACCGGAGTTCTCATGCAACACGCGCCGCAACCGTCGCAGGATTCGATGATGGGAAGTGGACTGTTCAAAAAAACTGCCTGAATTTACAAAAGCAACTGGTTGGATGTTCTGCGATTAAGATACGCCCCGACGTTGTTATAAGAGAAAAGCGATGAACGAATCGCGCTGGTGGCAAATTCGTCTGGCTACGGATTTAGCTCTGCAGCCTTGCCGTTTTCGCTGCCCGATGTCGATCCGGCGGGTGACGGCGATTGAGGTTCCGGCTGCGATTCTGGCCTCTCAGGTTGTTTCGGCAGAGGTGGCTTTTCAAACATCTGCGACGACGGAATCAATTCCACAACAACAGGCGTATCGCGAGGCGGCACTTTTTCCGGCCATGCTTCGTAAGACTGACCACCGTCGCTGGCACTGCTGATTTCCGTAATATCGATAAGCGACCCGGCAAAGTTGGCGACGCAAATCAAGTAGCCTCCTTCTGCCGCATAAACTTTCTCTCCGGTGTCTTCAAGCACATAGTGATAACTGCCAGCAAACACAAAGTCGGCCTTCATTGGCTTCGTCTTGCTGTCCTGGTGAAACTTTTTTATGGCAGCCTGATATGTTGGTTCCTTACACAGCGACAGCAGTTCGTCGCGTTGTGCGTCGCTCATGGGACCGTACCACAGAATTTCTTTGTTGTACGGATCGTACCGCAGTTCCAGGTGCGGAATCGTGACTCCTTCCGGCGACTTGTCCAGCGGCGAAGAATAATAGCGCGACACGCTGTGACGCATCCACGACTGCGCGGGAGCTCGCTGCAGCTTGCCGTTTTTGTCGATCCAGTTAACAAAGATATGGATTTTCTGGCCCCATGGTTGAGTAAACACGGGAGTGAACAAAGCCGGTTCACCCGCTTTCGCATTTAGAGCCAGTAAGGCGGAATGAACCACAAAGGCTCTGGACCGTAACCACAAAATTGATTCGTGCTCCTTGGTTCGTTCCGTGCAGCAGAACATTTCCAGGGGACAATCTTCGCAGGCAATCTGAGTGTGCAGCAGCACTCGCTTGTTTTTCGCGTCCAGTCTTACAGTTTGTTCAGGGTTGAGAGGAACGCCGCTGCTGAGTAGTTTGTTGAGCGGTGCTGGAAGTGGTTTCAGCGGCGGAAGTTCTTCGCGATCAGCGCCGGCTGAAGTTTCGTCGTTTACCGTGGAATCAGCCGTCGAAGATTTGTCTTTTTCGGCAGCCTGCTGGTTGTTGGCATTCGCTGAAATCTGCGCCGCGTGCAGCACGGCCAAATCCTTTTCTGCGGCAAGCGTAAGTAGAGTCAGCAAGAAACCCAGCATTGGTTTTGTCATAACAGCAGCTTAAACATTGAAACAGCGAACCGTGGGCGAAACGTCACCGCTTCAATATAATAGCCGGATCCTCGCCTGGCACCAAGTCGCTGAAGGTTGAGTTGCCTGAAGCCTGTACTTGCGAGTACAACAATGGCGGCGGGAGGCGAAATCCATTTTGAAGTGAAAGGCGTTTCATTGTCACCCGCAGCCCAAAGTCCCCAACAACACAGAGTCGGCATCAGCATAGAAATTCCCCGTGGAGGGCGGAACATATGAGCCAATTGGCTGGAAGAACGGCATTCGTCACCGGAAGCACGCTGGGAATCGGTCGGCAGATGGCAGTCGGCATTTGCGAAGCAGGCGGTAAGGTTGTTTTGCACGGTCTGTCGGGCGGTGCAGAATTACAGCAGGCCACTGCTGAATTTGGTGAAGATGTGGCTGTGATTGAGGGGGACCTTGCTGCAGACCTTCCTCAATGTGCAATTGAAGTCGCACAGAAAGCGTTGGAAGCCGCTCCTGAAATTGACCTGCTGGTCTGCAATGCGGGTACCTATATCGATCAACCCTTTCTGGAAATGGACTTCACCAACTTCGACCGAACCATGAAACTGAACGTGTATTCGCAGTTTGTACTTGTTCAGCACTTTGCCCGATTCTGGGTGCAGAACAATGTGCCCGGACGAATTGTTATTACAGGTTCCATCAACGGACGACTGGCAGAACAGACTCACGTCGCCTACGACACATCCAAGGGAGCCGTCGAATCGATGGTGCGGTCACTGGCCGTTTCGCTCGCACCCATGGGCATTCGCGTAAACGGTATCGCTCCCGGTTTGTTCCGCACGCCGCTGACAGAACCAGCCTTAAAACAACCACATGTTCGTGAGTGGATGGAACTGCATACTCCCAACAGAACAGTTCCAGGGCCGGACGTGATTAAAGGCACAACAGTGTTCCTGCTTAGCGACGCCGCACAGCATATCCACGGTCAAATGCTGTTTGTAGACGGTGGTATGAGCATCTGGCAACAGCCCGACGCGCCAACTCCTTAATTCAGCGAGCGTCACTCAGGGTGGCCCTAAATCCAGCTTATCTCAGATTCTGCCTTCAAGTCATTCCGCACCGATTCATTCAGCTTGATCACGCAAACAAGCCAGCCGACATCCTTTTATACCCCTGTAAAGAATCATGAATAGAATCTTTCTCAATCTGAAATGTTCTGGCCGCTTTGCCTTGCTGATGTTCGTCTTCGCATTGGCGACGGCAGAAGTTTCAGCTCAGCAGGAACCGCATAACAACGCCGCAACTCGGAAGCCGTCTGTTTCAGCAGATGCGGCGATTGAACGCTTTGTTGCGGAATGCGTTTCGATCAAGCCCGGCGAGGCTCAGTTTCCCAAGCGCTTTCGACTGGGAACAGACGCCCCAAACAAAGACGAGATTGCGGCTCACGAAGTAACGCTGGATCACTCGTTTCGAATTTCAAAATACGAGGTGACTCAGGAATTGTACGCCGCTGTCATGGGAGCCAATCCCAGTCGCTGGAAAGGACTACGCAACTCAGTGGAACAGGTTTCTTTTCTGGATGCGAAGCAGTTCTGTGTGAAGCTTTCGGAATTGCTGACCAGCCGGAAAATGATCGCAGAAGGCTGGGAAGTGCGACTTCCGACCTCAGTTGAATGGGAATACTGCTGCCGATCCGGCGCAAAAACGCGGTTTTCTTTCGGAAATTCGGCCGGTCCTGACGGGACAACGACGGAACTGGACAAGCACGCATGGCACACCGGCAACGCGGCAGGAAACGATCCCGCCGTCGGGGTTTTGGAGCCCAACGGATGGGGGCTGTTCGACGTTCACGGGTACCTTTGGGAGTACGTAAGCGACGAAAATGCTGGTGATTCGCAGCAAATTCCGCTGTTGGCGGGTGAGTGCCTCATTCGCGGTGGATCGTGGCGAGATGCTCATATGCGTCTTTCCTGTTCCACCTATTTGAAGATTTCTGAAACCCAGGTAAGTGATGCAGTCGGATTTCGGTGCGTGATTGCCGAAAAACCTGAGGTAAAGTTGCCCCCCAGGCGGTAGTCAAGCAACTTTCGTTTGGATATCCTCAAGCGAGTAAGAAAGAATGCTTGTCTTAAAACGCGTTCGCGTTACGCAGGCATTCTGTTATCGAAAGAATATGGATCGCACCCGCTTGGTTGGTGTGACCAAACAGGACCCCAAAAAAGATGACGACGGACGAAGTATCGCCTCAAGGCGACAGTGTGCCACCAGCAGCTAATTCAGCTCAGGCAGATGTGACACCACCAAAGGCTGAAGTTTCCGACGCTGCTGATGCTGCAATCACTGCGACTCAGGAAACACCAACCGTGACAAACACCGCTGAAGAACCGACTGCGGAGCCCGCAGTGAGTGCAACTCCCGTCGTGGCCGTATCGCCTGCTACTGTTGTTGATCAGTCTGCACCGACGCCATCAGTGGCTGAAATGATGGCTGCCAGCACACCTCAAGCTGCAGCTGCACCAGTTGCGGTTGAAGTGCCACCAGTCGAAGCAGTGCCAGCTGAAGTTGTTGCAGCAACCGCACCAAACGAAAGCCGTCCGGCAGATCGTATTCGAGAAAAGCTGGCGTCCGGAAATTCTGAAAAGCCCGTCGGCAGCGAAGACATCAAGAACCAACGTCCTGATGCTCCTACCAATGTCAAGCCGGTTGATATTCCGGCAACTGACGATCTGGACTCTTCTCTTGCTGACGAGATCGCATCCGCATTGGGCGAGCAGACGGCACCTGTGGTTGTGGCTCCGCAAATCGTGGTCGATCCGGAAACCGGCGAATCCAAAAAGAAGGCGCCTCCAGAACCAGAAGAAATTGGCGTTGGTTCCAAAGTATCCGGCATTGTACAGCACATTCATGGCGACGACATTTTCGTAAACGCCGGATTGCTTGCAGATGTTGTTGTGTCTTCAAAGCAGTTCGCGGAAGACAAGCAGCCAGCCGTAGGCACCAAGCTGACAGTCATTATCGACGACATCGACGGCGATGGACTGTTCCGTGCACGACTTCCAACCGCTCGTACAAAAACCGGCGGCAACTGGGATGGACTTGCTGTTGGACAGGTTGTTGATTGCCAGGTAACAGGCGTCAACAAGGGAGGCCTGCAGGTTTCCGTCAGCAGCCTGAAGGCGTTCCTGCCAGCCAGCCAGATTGACCTTGGCTTTGTCGCTGAAATGGAACAATACGTGGGCCAGAAGCTCACCGTCCAAATTACAGAAGTAAAACCCAAAAAGCGAAATCTGGTTGTCAGCCGCAAAGCTCTGCTGCTTGCAGAACGAGAAGAAGCTCAGGCCGGCTTCTGGGAAACGCTGGAAGTTGGCAAAGACTACACCGGCACCGTCAAGACTCTGAAAAACTACGGTGCTTTCGTGAACATCGGCCCCATCGATGCCTTTCTGCACGTTGGCGAAATTTCCTGGTCGCGAATTAACCATCCCAACGAAGTGTTGAAGGAAGGTCAGGAAGTTCAGGTTCGAGTTCTAAAGATCGACAAAGAAAAGAATCGAATCAGCCTCGGCATGAAGCAGCTGGTTCAGAACCCATGGCAAAACCTGGGCGATCGGTATCCTTCAGAACGCATCGTCACTGGCCGCGTTACTCGAGTTGCCGAATTCGGTGCGTTCGTCGAACTGGAACCCGGTGTTGAAGGTATGGTTCACGTCAGCGAATTGGCGTGGCGAAGAGTCGGCAGTGTTGGCGAAGTGTTGAAGGTAAACGACGAAAAAGAATTCAAAGTTCTGGAAGTCGACCCAAAACGCAAACGCGTCAGCCTTTCTTTGAAAGCTCTGGAACAAAAGCCGGAATCGGCCAAGAAGAACGAGCTGCCTGAAGAAGTTGACGACCGTCCGGTTCGAAAGCCAAATCTGGATTTGCGAGGCGGAATGGGTGGCGGCAAAGCGGGCGGAGGATTGTTCGGCAATCCGTCAGACTTTACCGGATAGGCTGCTTTCGGCAAACATCTGTAAACTGGCTTGAAAGCTACTGGGGGGACTTTTGTCCCCCCTTTATTATTCCATCAGAAGCCATGGTGCTGTTATTGCCGGGCTAAGCTCCGATTCTGACATTCAGTGGGAGATGCTCACTGCATTCTGTACGAGAAAGTTGTTCGGCTCGATTTCATCGAACGCCTTAGAGCGCGTTTGAATTTTATGAGGTAACGCAACGTGGAGACAATCCAGCCGGAAGAATTCGAGCTGCTTGAGTCTATTTCCACCGGTACGTTGCGCGACGAACTTCGAGTGTCCCTGCGTTCGTCGCCGCGCCGACTGCGGATGGTGCGTTTTTCGCCAGAAGCGACTTCCTCAGAAAAGTTCCGCGGTGCCTTTCGCAAGCACCTGCCCGTGCTGCAGAACATTCATCATGGCAATATTCTGCCCGTCACTGGTTGGGGAGAGCTTGATGGACAGCTATATCTGCTGACGGAACTTCCTGAGGGCCAGCCGCTAAGCGAACTTCTATCGCAAAACATGTATTCATGGGACGAGGTGACCGATATTGCCTGGCAGATTTCATCGGCCTTGCAACACGCTCACAACATTGGAGTCATGCACGGCGGGTTAACGGCAGACTGTGTGTTCGTATCAGACCAGTTGCGAGTACAGGTCGCCGACTTTGAGGTGCAATCATGGATGGCAGCGGTCGAACAACAGGAGACGTTTCCTTCAATTCAATTGCCGATTGACGATCTAAGACAACTTGGGCGAGTTCTGGAAAGTCTGCTTCAGCATCTTTCCGAAAGCGCAGCAGACGAAGACCACCGGGAAACTCAATTTCAAAAAATGAGGCAGCTGGCCAACCAGTTGAAGTCGCCCGTAGAAGATCTGATTGCCCGCGATGTTCAGGGGTGGCTCGGAAATCTTCTGCTGAAAGATGCGGGAGATGCCATCGAAATTGTAGACGATCGAAAAGGACAGAACCTCAGTCGCCGATCGCTCGTCGCCGAACTGTTTGACTCGCCACCATCGCCCCGGCCGGAACTTGCAGAATCGGGCTCCCAAAGCAGGGCTCAGGCCGGAAAACACGCGACGACACTTACGATTCTGTGCGTGGCAGCCTTAACTGTGCTGGGCGTAATTATCTGGCTTTCTGTACAGTCCAGTCGATAGACGCCAGAATTCGGACCGCAAAGCTCCGCCAGCTTCATAAATGCCGTTTTTCCGTTGGCGTCAGCTTGCGGCCACGAATAAGCTCAGCAGCGGTTTGCCTGTTTTCTCTAAAACGTCTGTTCACAGCGAAACCTCTTAAACAGTCTGTTTGAACGAAAAGTTCGAGCAAAACTCTGGCCGCCGCAACTGGACCTCAGCAACTGAGTTCCCCATAATCCTCGCTGAAACCGCAAGTCGAGGATTTGCTGTAATTGTCGCCGTAATCAAGGGTTAGGACCGATGGGGCTGAAGACTGAAGAGCTGAATGAGTTTCGCGCGATGTTGCGAATGATCCAGGCTCGCGTGCGTGGCGATGTTGAGCAACTGGAAGAGGAAGTCTTTTCTGCAAACTCAAACGCCGACCACGCCTCCTCGAATCACATCGGCGATATGGGCTCAGACGCATGGGATCTCGACTTTTCGCTGCGAATTGTAGAAAATGACCAGGAGTTCCTGAAAGAGATTTCGGCGGCCATCGGCAAGATCGATGCGGGCACGTTTGGCAAGTGCGAAATGTGTGTTGAAGCCGGAATTCCGGACGCAAAAACCTGGATCCCTAAAGCCCGTCTTAGAGCCATTCCCTACGCACGCAACTGCGTAAAATGCGAACAGAAGCGAGAAGAAAACTCCTGATGGATTCGCTCCCAAAAAACAGAGCTCCTATATTTTTCGTGTTGACCGCAGTAACGCTTGGTATCGATCTGTGGTCGAAAGCCTGGGCATTTGACACGTTTGGATTACGCCACGGATCAGATTGGTTGATTAACAACAACTGGTTGCGGTTTCGCTGGTTTACCAGCCTGAACGAAGGTGCACTCTGGGGCATGGGGCAGGGCTTCGCATGGGTCTTCGCACTGCTTAGCGTGGCGGCCTTTGCTGGAATTGTATATTGGCTGTTCTTCAAAAAAGCCGCCGCAAGTCTGTGGCTGACCTTCGCCCTGGCATTCGTTTCCGGCGGAACTCTTGGCAACCTGTACGACCGATTGGGGATTCACGGAATTACTTTACCGGAGCAAAACACTCCGATTAAAGCCGTCCGTGATTTCTTCCACTTTCAATTTGGTGGAACAATCGAATCGCCAGCTCTGGATTGGGCCATCTTCAACGTCGCGGATATCTGTCTGGTCACAGGTGCCATTATGCTAATGCTGCAATCTGTGTTAGTGAAAGACCCGGAAACACTCACCAGCATCGCAGCCAATACTTCTGCGGGAAACGAACAGTCATCACCGATTCCAAACCCAGAACGCTGATCGCGCGGTCTGTTCAGTGAGGCTGGGGTTAAACTACAGAACGTCAATCCAGGCCCTGAACTCGTCCGCGCACACAACTGATTCGATTGGCAATTCAGCACGATCAATCGCAAGGGCGGGCATGGCATTCAAGTCGCCGTCACTGGTGGCATGGTCAACGAACATCAGAGTGACTGGCTCCAATTCTGCCTATCCGCCTGGGATGGTCAATATCGTTGGCACCGTGGCTTCACTGCTGAAATCTTTTTGCCTGATTTCCACAAACAGCAAACGGAGGACGCTTTTGCTGTTGAAGTTCCTCCGTGACAGCATCTCGGGCTTCTTGAACAAAGGCTTTGGGGCTTCGGCTGATCCCGTTCTGGGGCGAACTAGTCCTTCGTTACATCTTGATTTTCGGGGTAGCCGGAGTCGCCAGACCTTGGAGTTCGACTGGCAATGGTCTGAATTCTGACGAGTCCAGCGACGGAAAACGACCCAAAGTTTTAACTTTGACGAAGCATGAGATTCCGTGGCGGCCCGGCTCGGAATCTGTGTCTATCCTACAAGGTGCCGCGCACGTGCCGCAGGTAGGTCTGTAACAATGTGGCGTAAAACACGAACCCGCAGTGCTCACCAATGTCAATCTGGTTCTAAGGCGTCAGCACGATCTTCCCGGTCAGTGTTCCGGCGGAGTGCAACGTATTTTCTTCCTGCAAGCGATGTGCGGCAGCAGCTTCTGCAAGCTTAAATCGAGCCCCAATAATTGGCGCTAGCTTCTCATCCGCCATCAGCAGGTTCAGCGCGTCGGCGGCAGTTCGCTGTTCCGATTGTGACGCGTTGAACATTGCAAAACCGATGGCTCGAAGATCATTCACATAAAACGGGCCGACCGGAAATTCGGGCCTCGCATCTCGCCCCGCCATCAACACGTATCGGCCGCGTTTCGCCATTAGCGGAATAGTGAAACCCGGATCGGGATTGCGTAGCGATTCAAACCACAGGTTTACCGGTCCGGTTTGCTTCAGGATATTCGGCAACGCCTCCTTGACGCACTGTTCGCGATAATTGATGACATAGTCGGCCCCCAGCTTTATGGCGAGCTGTTGCTTCTGCAACGAACCGACAGTTGCCACAACTGCTGCTCCCGCGGCCTTCGCAATTTGCACAACCGCAGAACCAACTCCCCCCGTTCCGCCGTTAACAAACACAACCTCACCTGGCTGCAACTGGCCGTGAAGGTGCAGACCCAAATGAGCCGTGATGCCGGTTAGAGCAATCGCTGCCAGCGTTTCGTCATTCACATTTTCTGGCGAAGGGTAGAGCCATTCCTCATCGATCGTGCAGAATTCAGCAAACGTCCCCTGACGCCCGGCAAGACCTTGATTACTTCCCCAAACTCGATCACCGACCGCAAACTGCTTAACTGATTTACCGACCGCCTCAACAGTTCCGGCAATGTCGCTTCCAATAACATACGGCAGTGGCAACGTCGCCTTAACGGCACCGCTTCTCAGGTAGGTGTCAATGGGGTTTACGCTGACGGCCCCCGTGCGAACCAGCACCTGATAATCGTCAGGATCAGCCATTGCCAAGTCGCCAAACTCGATTACTTCTGGAACACCAGTTGTTTGAATAAAGGCCGCTTTCATAAAACTTCCCGAACTGTATAAACGAATATTGAACACCGCTGCCTGTTGATTAAGTAACTTTGAACTCTAAGCAAGTTAGATTTCGGCTTTCAGCGATGCGTTGCTCTGACTGCTTTTGCACCACGGATTGCCAAGCATAACACACAGCAATACCGCAAACACTGCGGTCACCCACTTACCAGTACGAAACGAAGTCGGCTGAAACCTCCATTGCACCACATGCTGCCCCGAGGGAACTCGCACGCATCTCATCGACGGACCAACACCAGCAACAACAGGGGCCAGCCGCCCATCAATGAACACATCCCAGCCAGGATACATCAACTCTTTCAGCACAACGTCTGCCTCATCAGCCATGGTCACGGAAAACGTTACGTCATTCGTCCCAACGTTCTGAAACGCATGTTCAGATAACGCTTCAGCCGGTTCTGACAGTATTCGCCCCGAACATTCCGTTAGTTCATACAGGAAACACGGCTGCGAACCACGTCCCCAGATAGCATTCAACAAGGCATCCGGGAACTGCTGCAAAAGCTTAATCGCCGACGTGGGCTGCTGAATTGCTTCCGTCGTCAGAATATGCGTAATCCCTAATTCATTCAGTTGCTGAGCTTCAGCAGGCGCTGGAAATGCCTCATCGTTGTTCTGCGGGCCGGTCGCCGGATTCAATCGATCGTCGAAATAAACAGCTGGTCCTAACCCAAGATAGACGGGCAAACAGCTGACTCCATACAGGTTGGCCACGTTGGGCCCCGGAGCAAGCAATCGGTGTTCCGATGAATTTGAGTTGGCGAAATATTGTTTGATCCAGCTTTTGTCCAGCTTGTTCAAAGGAGATTCAGGCACAACAACTGCGTCAGCGACATACCGAGACGACATCAGCAGATCGGGAATTGTCACGGATATCAGAACAGCCAGCAGCAGCCATTTCGAAGCAGTTCGCCAGCGTGAAATAAATGCATCTAACACAAGTCCCGCCAGTATTCCACCCGCCAGTGAACAGACAATGGTGTATCGCCCCGGACCGTTAAAGAATCCAAAGCCCGGCAAGTGCTTTGAAAGCGGCATCATCCACCCCGTCGCATAAACCAGCGCCGCCACCAGCAGTATCGACCAGAGCTGTCGGGGAAGTCGGTGAGTTCGAGTTCGAACGCCGGAATTCATCAGACATAACATCAGCGCCAGTGGAATTAATCCCCAGTACAAATGAGCTTCCACGTGGTTGCTGTCCGAATAGATGGCACCTGGCGTGTCCATCATTTTCCTGGATAGCAGCACTTCCGGACTATGCCAGTACCACCACGACGCAAACACTTGAGTTGCATAAACCGGAGGCATATGACCATAGGCGGGATCGAACGTTGGTTTCTGGTTATCGCCGGCGTCTTTGGCTTCTCGCTGACTGGCCAGCTTCAATTCATAGGTGGGAACCAGCTGAACCGCCGCAGCGCCCATGGCCAGCAACACCGCCAGCCCCGTTAACGCCGTCGCAGTGAGCGTTCTCCGTAAGCGGTTGCCGTTCGGTTCGCTCATCCAAACCTTCAAGCCAGCATACGCCAGAATGGTGAGTTGGTTGATGAATGCCAGAGTGAAGTGACCGGCCAACAGATGCGTCGCCAGGCACAAGCTTAACACGGCAAGTCGCCGCAGCGACGGTTGTGCTACAAGCCGATCGGCGAGCCACAATGTCAGAGGAAACCAGACTCCCCCAACAATACTCCATTCATGGCTGATTCTGGCAGGAAACCATCCATAAACAAAAATCGTCGCAGCAAAGAAGGCCCCGATGTTTGTCAGGTTCTGACAACGGCAAAAACGCCACGCAAAGACAAACGCCAACCAATAATGCAAAACCACACACGCGTTGTAGGCGCTGTTAACGTCGGTTATGCGATACAGCAATTGATGTGGCGGATAAAAAACTCCCGCCTGACTTTCCGCCAACAGCGGATAGCCCAGCCCGGTGAGCGAATGCCACAACGGTGTTTCGCCGTTTGAGTACGCTTCTGCCAGCACCAGCTTTTGAGGAAGAAAATACGTGAAGGTATCTCCTCCAACAAGCCCGCCTCCCGCAACCAGTCCCCACCAAACAAGAAGTGACAGCCCCAGCCCGATGGCCGCCGCAAGCGACCAATCCAACCACGACACCTGATTGGGCTTAGCCAATGTCTTCAACGCACAAACTCCGAACAACGATCAAAACAGCCGTATGCAAGTTTAGTAAACACGCCTCTGGCAGCACAAACCAACTACGAACACGCTATCTGCTGCTTGAACTAAGACCAGCATATTCACAACGACCGATTGTAGCCGGTCAACTGGAGAAGAGACGTTCTGCTGCAGCAGACAACTTGAGATTTTATGGCGTTGAACCTCGCCAAGTCCCACAATGCAGCTCTCTGCGGGTTACAAGCCGAATGCGGCCGCATCAAAGAAAGCACCTCATTCGGTATACATTCGCCGTCAGTGGACCACACACCACAATTTATCTGACAACCGTACACAGACAGCATCTGCGGAACAACCACGCATCGCTGGCAACTAAGCCTGCCCATCGCCATTTTGAATAACGCGCAGCACTGGTTGCAGCCCCCATCAACCGCTGGTGAGATTGGCTGGCTAACCGGCTGGGTGCCTGCAGCTCACGAGCAAAAAGCGTCGCAGTGTGGCGGCGGAAGCCACGCGAACCGAAATGGTGACGTGTCTCGCTGAATCCTTCACTCGTCGCCGGACAGCCTATAAACATCCGAGACAAACAGTACAGCGGCCGTCAAGACCTGACGACCACCAACTAAGACGCTTCAAGGCACCCCTGAATATCCTGATTTCTTGCAACCATGTTCATGATGGAAATCTGAGTACGGATGTCTTCCGTTGCATGGCCAATACGTGCCAGAAGTTCGTTCAATCGAACAGTATCATTCTGGGCAATAATATCCGGGATCAGATCGATCGAAATCGTCAGCACAGTAACGGAACTCACCAAAGCATCGTGCCATTTTTCTGCCAATTGCCGCACTTCGCTTGAGTGGCCAGTTGGTGCTGCGGGCGCTGCCGGGATAGCTTTTGCGGGCGCATCCTGTTCATTGGTGAACTCAGAAATATCAAGGCCGGAAATCACGTGCCCCGTAAATTGACCTTCGCTTCCGTAACGAGGTTCCGCTCGCAGTGCGAAGGTTCTGATTGCGTTATCAAAGCGTTTGACTTTGAAGCAGCCGATCATCGGAGTCTGATCTCGCAAAGATACCTGTAGCTTCGCCTGCCACAGTGCTTTGTCATTACCAGCCAACACGTCCGTCCAGACAATGCGGTCGGTCGCGAAGAACAGGCGAGCAGAACGATTCAGAACACAGCGTAATTCGTCAGCACTTAACCAAATCTGCAGCGAAGGGCTGTCATCCAGCAGCACGCGTTCTTCGCTGGCCGTCAGGTCGTTCTGGTTGTCTGAGTGCGATTGCATGATTCATATGCTGATAGAGCGTACACTTCAAAGAACGAAACCACCTATTCTGAATTCATTGGGCTTTATGCCTGCAAGCAAGGCCACCCGTGGGAATTTCCTGATCATAAAGGGTTATCCCGCATCTAAGGCATGCAGTTGAAATCTATCGCTTGGAGCAACTTACCCAGAGATGTAAACGGGGCTGGCTCGCGACAAACATGCACTGCATGTCCCCCCCGGCGTACTTCACGGCCACAACTCAGCGCAATACGCTGCAGGCCTACAGAAGAATCCACACACCAATCGCAACACCGATTCTTCAGCAACCACAAGTTTTGCTTTAAAACGTGTGGATGACCGTCCTCTATGTCGGGAGGACTGAACCGCATCGAGGTATGATGCGGCAATCTGCGTTGGATAGCGGGTCAGGTCTCTGTAGGTTCTTCATTCACAAAAAAGTCTTGCACATCACTTCTGAACTTCCGCAGCCGAAATGTGTGGCGTGGTTCAGTTAAAACGCTGAGTGGGCGTGACTTCATAGCCAGGTCGCATGGCGATATTCATCATCAGGCCAATCGACAGGCACGTCGACATCAAGCTGGATCCGCCATAACTGCACATTGGCAAGGTAATTCCAGTGATGGGCATCAATCCAACCGTCATGCTGGCGTTAAGCAACGACTGAGTTGCCAACATCGCCACGATGCCAACCACCACCAGCCGAGCAAACGGTTCGCGGCTTTTCCCCGCCACCTTCAGTCCCTGAAACACGATGACTCCGTACAAACTTAACAGCACACCACAGCCGATGATTCCATAACGTTCGCCAATCAACGACAGAATAAAGTCGGTTCGGGCGGCCGGAAGCGTGTACGCCGATGGATCGTCGATCACTGGTTCATCGCGACTAATGCTACCCCAGATCCCGCCAAGTGCCATCACCTGCTTGCTTTGATGCAGGTGAAAGCCATCGCCAGGCGGTGCAGTGCCACCATCTGTTTGCGTAAACACCATCACCACTCGCGACCTCTGTTCTGGAGACATCTGCCCCCACAGCAATGGCAGCAACATAATCCCAATTGCCGCCGCAGCCAACAGGTGCTGCACTTTTGCACCTGCTGCATACAGCATCGCATACAGAATGGGCAGAAAAAGCATGGCCGTTCCAAGGTCCGGTTCTCGCAGAATCAGCATCAGTGGGAACACGGTCATGATCAACGGCGGAATCAACCCACGGATCGTCCGTTGCGATTCGCGATACATCAGGTAGTGAGCCAGAGCCAGAATGAAGGCCAGCCGAGCTGGCTCGCTGGGCTGAAAATCGAAGACCCCCAACGGTATCCACCGGCGAGAACCATTGATTGCAGGCATAAACAACACAAACACAAGAGACGCCAGACTGGCAACATACAGCCACGGGCAAATGTGTCTCAGCGGTCGATAGGACACGGTCGTAACCAGAAGCATGGCAGGCCAAGACAGCATGAGCCAAACCAGCTGCCGGTCGAATGCCGATGAACCACCGTACAGCTCGTCGGCTCGATGAATGCCGCACAGCCCGATCACAGAAATCAGCATGCACGGAATCAGGATGCCGAACGGAATTCTGCGAAGCCAGTCAACCACAACGACTCTCAATTACAGCAACGGAAACGCAACTTCACCGCAAGTCGATCACAGGGCGGCAAGCCCCGCAGATCTTAGCAGCAAAAACAAACCAACGCGAACGCCGGTTTGCTTCCCAGACCACAAAACACAGCATGTGACCGCAAGCCAGCCTGATGCTTCAGTGCGTTTTAGTGCCTGAGCGACTTGCCTTCCCTGAACGACAATAATACCACCCGATCACACGTCTCATCAATATTTGTCCCGTGATTGCAGATTGGGCTTAGAACACCACGTGTGCGATCGCCACTAAACAGAAACCTTATCGGCGTTGTCCTGCGGGCGTTTCTTCAGCCGATCAGCGACCCACGTATCGATAAACAACTGCGATGCATGGTACATCAGCATTGGCACCAGAGAAAACGGCAGCCCGGTCGATTGAGATACCAGAATTCCGATGGGCAGTGTCTTTTGGCTGCCCGCGATAACGCATGCTCTCCGATCTTCCTCTTTGAAGCCCGCCTTACCGGAAATCCACCACGCGACAATCATGGCGGCGACATGCAGAACCACGCAGCTGAACCAGACGATTGCGAATTCCGTATGTCTCAGGTTTTCCCCGCCGCCTTGTTGCCCAAACCGTAATCCGCCGCGAAACGTAGAAATGAATACAAGCGACAGTATGATCAGCTGAGCCGTGTTGCTGAACCACGGTTTGTTTCGATCAACAAAGTTTTTCACACCAGCAGACAACCTGAACAACTGCCCCAGCATCGCGGGACACAAGGCTGCCAACGTCAGCTTCAACACCATGTCGCTGAACGCCACGTCCGATGAAGTGTTGCCCGTTTCAAACCAGCGACTGCCAACGGCCAGCCAGATGGGAGTGACCAGAAAACACAAGCCGTTGGTCACCAATGTTACCAGCAGAGAAACGGCATCGTTGCCTTCAGCTCGGCGAGTCCACACAGAAGCCGCAGCCATCGTACACGGCACACTGGCAGCAATCAGCAAGCCCACCTTCATGTCTGTCGAACGTTGAATCAACAACAGCGGCAGGCACAGAATTGGGACAACAATCTGATTCACGCCACAAGCCGTCAATACCGGCAGGGGGCGTCTTAGTGAATCCAGCAACCTTCCGGTGTTAAGTGTAATGGCCATCAGAAACAAAATGGCTGCCGTACACCACGACGTTGGTACTCGATCAAACGCCTTGATCACACTCTCAGGCGGATCCGCGCGCGCCAAAAACAGAGCCAACGGAATCAGCGTCAACAGGCCCACGATAAACCAGTGACGTTTTAAAGCTGAGAACATCGATTCGCAATTCAAAGTTGGCCAGGCAGCGGAACAAGTCGCCGTAAGCGTATCATACGTCGCGTAACTGCACAGTAATAACAGAAAGCCTCGCCCCACTCGTTAGACTTCTTATTCCAGCGAACATGTTCACGTTGAGTCAGGTTTTCTGAGCGACGTAGTCGCGTTTCTGAGCAGTAGCTCGAATGGTCTGAGGCACGGCCTCGTCAGAGTCTTACCGGAAAAGCGGACCATTTCCCATAGCGACAACGGAGCGGCTCGGCGATTCGAGCGTTCCATGTCTTCCGGCCAACCACGCCACTGGGGCAAGGGCGAAGCCCTTATTAGACAAAACGATTCAGCAGTCCGCTAATTCGCCGTAATGTCTGCAGCCACATCCGGTTCGGCTGGTAACACTTCCAGAACGACGGGCAACGTTGTGATTCCGTCAATATTCGACTTCAAAAAGAAGGTCGTGCGTGATGGCTTCACCCACTTGGCGGCAGTGATAAAAAAGTCGCGATCGGACTGGCCTTCAAGCAGCAATAATCCGTTTAAGCCGATGTTATCGACAAACACTCCATGCGGCAAATTGCGTCCAGAGTCTTCCTTTCCAAACGAAATGATGCCGGTGTGTTTTAAGCGATCAATCTTTGCCATGGCCTGAATCGTCTGCCCTGGACGAATCTGCAGCACTGTGATCTCGTTTGTCGCCGCGTTATCCGCTGCCGTTGGTACGTCCTGCTGCGAATCCGATTTGGCCGCTAACGGCAGCCCTTCAATCCGCACTTGAATTTTGGGATCGGCTTTCACGGTCAGTTCCTGGGGTCCATCCAGTTTCTGTGGTTTGTGCCCATCTGCTGCGGCCACAAAACGGATCGCCTGAATCTGCTCCGGGGTGGGCTGAGCTGCGTCAGAAAACGCTGAATTGGCAAACAAAGTGGCGAATGCTCTTAGTTGACCTTCTTCAATCACTACAGGACCTGAAAACCCAATTCCTGACGGCAACGACTCCACATCAATCGTAATTGGCCCCTCATAGCCGTCGATTCGTTTTGCCTTGAATTCAATTTCTCGACCTGTACCGGGCTGTAAGTTCAGCTTCTTGCCGTTGTGAGTGACTTCAAACGAAGGCCGTGCAGAACGCACGTCCAGTTGATAGCTAAAGTTCTCGCCGCCAAATCCGCGAGCATCCGTAATTCGCACAACATAGTTTCCGTCTGAGGGTGCTCTGAAGTGCAGCCGAGAATCACTTCCCAGTTCTCGACGTGGATCGTCGTCGTTCTCATAGTAGATTGGGAAGGTTGGCAAACCGTTGGCCACCAGTTCTGTACCGGGCTCACGCGGCACCACCACAAAGCACGGCGCCTGCAGTGCGTGAGAAGTCGGAGTCGTTCCGAAATACGTGAAACGTTTGCCGAACCCGGGATAAACCTGAAACCCGCTATCCGGACCTCGCGGATACAGCCACAGACGAACAACTTCACCGTCTGAATAAAGGTACTCATTCAGCTCCATTTCCTGCCAGTTGAAAACCCGGAAGTCGTCGGACGTGTCGGAGTCTTTTCCACGAAACGTAAAGTACGAATCACGAACGGCCTGCAGTTGAGTTCGCAGAATTGGACGCCCATCAGTTGTGAGAACTTCGAGTCGTGAATCCAGCGGTGACTTATCTGCTGCCGCACGAACTTCCAGCATCAGATTCTGACCGGCTTTCGCTTCAAACTGAAAACAATCTGCATCAGGTAAGTTTGAGCCAGTCGCATGAATAACGCCCGCAATACGACACGGCAAGGCGATTTGCTGTGCAGCCTGAGCCGAATCATTGCTCTCTTTTTCCTTGATGTCCGTCAGAGTTTCAGGCAATTGAACGGTGCTATCTGACATCTCAGTGTTTACCGAAGCTGACGCCACGTCCACGGCTTCCTTATGAAGATCGCCTTCGGTGTCGAAATACTTCGTCGTGCCGTCGATATGCGTAACAAACAAACGCGAATCACCGACGAACGCCAGAGAAGTAACAGCCGCACTTTGCTGTGGCAGCGTTTGAACATTCTTCAGTGGTGATAGCGACCAGATTCGCAACGTTCCGTCTTCTGCTGCACTTGCCAGAAGATTTCCAGACGGTGAAATCGCCAGCTGAACGATCGCCTGTTCGTGGGCAAAAACAGCTTCCAGCAGAGGGTTAATCCGTGGCTTTTGCTCAGCAAGCAACTGCCAGACACGAATGCGGTTGTCGGCTCCCGCCGCAAAAATGGCCCGACCGTCTTTGCTGAACAGCACAGAATACTGTTCCGCCTGCGGTTGGCTTAATGTATCCAGCCGAAGACCGCTTTCAACATTCCATACTTTAACGGTTCCATCGCCACTGGCACTGCAAAGAATCTTGCCGCTCACATCAAAGCACAGTGAAAACACACTACCATTGTGGCCATCCAACGTCTTCAACACGGCTCCGGTTGATACGTCATGCAGCACGATCCGACGATCATACCCCGCACTCGCCAGCACTTTGTCGTCCGGTGTCAGCACCGCACTGTAGAGCGCATCTGTGTGCCCACCCAATTCTTTAACGAAGGTGCCATCCGCTTTTTCAAGAATCAGCGTTTTCCCAAACACGCCGGGAGTCCCCAGGGCCGCCACAACCCACGGGTTCCTGGAAGCGAAGCTTAGACTGGTGACTTTGCCATCTGGAATCTCGACGGTCCAGAGTATTTTATCTGTCGCGGCATCAACCAATGTGATGAAGCGATCGCCACCAACAGTAACAAATTTCCCATCGTCTGTAACCGCACTGGCCAGGATGGAGGCGGCTGACTTCTGAAATGGAGCGATCTTCGCCACATCTGGCAGGCCAGCTGCCATTGGTTGAATCTTTGCCCCCGCCAGAACCCACTGCCGCAGCAATTCACGTTCAGAATCCGTCGGCTGAGCTTCGTCGGCTGGCGGCATTGAGTTGTCAGAATCTTTCGACAAGACGCTATGCAGCAAACTGCTGGCCGGATTTGCCACGTCAAAGACAGAACCGTTTTCGCTGCCCTTCTTTAGTGATTCGGGAGTCTGCAACGACAGACCAGCTTCTCGACTTGTGTCGTTGTGGCAACCAAGACAATATTTCTGAAGCAGTGGCTCAACAGGAACCTGCGCGTTCGCAGACTCAAGCATCACAAACCCACAGCAGATCAGCGTCAACGCTGATTTCGTTCCTGGCCGTTCTGGAAACATGGCAACCGATCTCGCAATATCAATAACTTATCGCCGAAACGTGGCAAGTTCTTATTCCCTTTTAGTGTAACGCAATGCCAACCATCCTGCATGCGAGATGCTGAAATCCGCGAATTCTCCGAATCGCACCTCAGCAACCTGCAAACAGACTTGCCAAATTGCCTTTTGGTGAACTTGCTGTCTGATCCTGCCAGGTAATACGGCAGTGTAAGCTGCCAATTTGAAGCATCCCGGGCCCGACAGGACGACAACGGCCAGAGAAACGGAGAAACGCAGGTTTGCATCAGAGACAAGGTTTCGCGACCCATGAAATGCGTGGTCCAATTTCAACAATCATTCAGTGTTTCGCGTCTGATTGGCGGCGAAAGCAGCTTCTAGTGTCTCTCACAAAGTGATACACGCACGGTGCGAGCATCATTGTCGGAGCGACAACGGAGCGGCTCGGCGGCTTGAACGTCCCACGTCTTCCGGCCATCCACGCCACCGGGTCAAGGGCGAAGCCCTTGCTTGGAATTCCGGATTGGCGAATTCAACAGCAAAGGCCACGAAATCGGCGGCGACTTGGCCGAAACAGTTTCACTTGATCAAAGAATTCAGTAACCTCCCGCACAAAGGTGCTTGTCCAACAGACGCACCCAAACAACACAGCCAAGCCCCGGTGGCGGAATGGCAGACGCATTGGACTTAAAATCCAAGGTTCCGATAGGAGCGTGCGGGTTCGATCCCCGCCCGGGGTACTGTGTTGTGCTCGTTTGAGTAGGAAAAACACT
>CALFSX010000099.1 GCA_937916515.1 uncultured Planctomycetaceae bacterium
ATTCCCATCACTCAATCGCCACACCACAACTCACTTACCGGACACGCTGCTAGGCACCACGATGGCCACGCGAGACGGGAAGAACCAAGGCCTCACGAACGTCGACTTCACCAAGCCACTTCGATACGGGCCGGTGCAATTTGGCTTTGATGAAAGTTTTATCCTGCCCGGTTCGCTCGACATGTATCCCTATGCGTTTGCTCGCAACAATGTCTGGCAGGGGGAGGTCACGGCACAAAAAGGCTGGAGTGCATTCAACCGAGTCGGACCTGCCGAGAAGGATTTCGAGGATCACGAAGTCCTCGAAACTTTCTACACCGAAGCGGAGTCCTTCATCGAACAACAGACCACGGAGCAACCGTTCTTTCTGTTCCTCGCCCTAACAGCACCTCACACTCCAACCAGTCCCGGCGTTAAGTGGCAAGGTAAATCAAAACTGGGTGTGTATGGCGACTTCGTGATGGAGGTCGATCATTCGATTCAGCGAGTCACCGGCGCGCTCAAGGCCAAAGGGTTGGATGACAACACGTTGATCCTGTTCTCTTCCGATCATGGCCCCGCGCCCTACGCGGGCAACATCCTCAAGGCAACGCCAGCCCAGATTCACCGGCTCGAAGAAAAGGGCCATTTTCCGAGCGGGCCTTATCGCGGATACAAGTTCTCGATCTATGAAGGAGGCCTGCGAATTCCGCTGATTGCCAGCTGGCCCGGCGTCGTCCCCGAGGGTGCAACGTGCAACTCGCTCGTCGGCCTCTGCGATTTGATGGCGACCTTCGCGGAGTTAACCGGTGAAGCAACGGGACAAACGGAAGCACCCGATTCGATCAGCTTCGCACCATTACTACGCAGTCCGTCAGCACGGGGAACTCGAACCGATCTTGTCATGGAATCGACCATGCACTTCGCAATTCGCCAAGGCGATTGGAAACTCTGCTTGACACCTTCATGCGGCATGCAGGTCAATTCTAAAAATGGAGCAGGCAACGAACCACTCGCCAAAGACGCATGGCGGAAAGCACTCGACCAATTTGGCGGCAAGCCAACCGAAGCCGATCTGCTGAAGCCTCCATTCGTCCAGCTCTACAACCTCGCTGACGATCCATCCGAAAGCCACAACATCGCCGCCAATCACGCTGGCCGCGTCAAGAGCATGGCAGACCTGCTCCGCGAACAGGTGGACAACGGCCGCAGCACGCCCGGCCCAAAACTGAAAAACGACAAGCGAGTGCGAATCGTTGACCCCAATGACAAACGTCTCCCCGACTTTGTGACTAAGGATTCAAAGTGATTCTCATATGGCACATCGCCGAGAGGAAGCTTAGGTGTCGCCATCGGCGACTTGGGTATCGTCAACCCTTATCCAGTCGTTTCAAAACTTGAGTGACGCGTGCACGGCTGACTCCAAGGTGCCGAGCGAGCGCCGCCCGCGATTCAAACTCCCCAGTAGCCAGCAATGCCTGATAATGATGTGCCAATCGCATGCGATCCCGCTTCGGCTTGGCTGATTCGGACTCCACGCGAATTCGTTTCAAAATGGAGTTCCACTTGAACATTTCGATGTAAGGCAATCGACGTAACCTCTTGGTACGAAAGGCTCCTAGCTCGACGAATTCCCGGTTCGGATAGCGACCGCCTCGGGGAGCCTTTCAACAAAGACACAAGAGTATCATCGGTTAACGACTGGGTCGGATAAGAACTCGGCCATTCTCGCAGTTTCCGCATTCCAAGTACCAACAGCACCTGCGAAAAGTTCAACTGGTGTCCTCGATCCTCCACTTCATAAACAAGAGCCGCCGATCAAATGTGATCGGCGGCTTTTTTCATGGGCTTTTCGGTGTGAATCGCTGGTCTCAAAAAGTTCAATCAGTTTGTGCCATTTGGGGCATGAATTCGTAAGTGGTTTTCAACCAACGACTTGCGGGGTTTCACTGTCCACTATCCTCGCCTCGTGTATCAGCTTGGTTCGAGTCCGCCTTGGGGAGCTTTTGGACTCTATGCGAACATAACCCTCGGTCACATCTTGTGGCCGAGGGTTTCTTTTTGCGCCAGAAAATACTTGGTGTGCTGCAACACTTGGACAAGTGGGGATTCGCAGGCATGCTGTCGGCTTCGTCCTGCAACCGTCGATGGTTGGGCGTGAGCAGTGAATTCCTGCGTTATTCTAAAAATGTGGCAGGTTTCGCAGTTGAGAACGGATAAGTATGTATGGGCGACCAAGACTCCCAATTTGAATTGACCGAACCGGACTTCCTAACACTACTGATGAAGTGCGAGCCTGCTTTGCGTGCCTATGCTCGGAGTCTCGTTCCGGACTGGGATTTGGTGGATGAGGCGCTGCAGGAAGCCAGCGTGACGATGTGGCAAAAACGTGGGCAGTTGCAAAGTGCCGACGGTTTCGTGCCTTGGGCTCGAGTAATTCTGCGTTTCAAGTGCTTGCGACAGTTAGAAAAGCTGCGGGCCAGACGACCGCTCTTGAGTGACGAGATGCTCGAAACTCTTGCTCATCGCGGCTTGAATCGTTCAGTTAACGAGGTGTCGGATCGTGAGCGGGCACTGCACACTTGCTTGAACCAGTTCTCCACAGAACATCGCCAGTTGTTGCTAGCGCCGCACCGGTCCACGTCATCCGTTGTCAAGCTGGCCGCAAGTCTTGGGAAGTCGCCAAACGCGCTGTACAAGCTGCTGGCTCGATTGCGCGAACAACTCACGCAATGCATTCAGCTCCGAATCGCAGCGGAGGGTGAATCAGCATGAAGTCCAATGAACTCATCCATCGTTATCTCCTTGGAAGTGTTTCCGCTGAAGAAGTGCAGGAGCTTGAATGTCGTCTTCAAAGCGACGAATCACTTCAAGATGAATTCCTACTGCAAGCGGAAATCGACGCCCACCTGCGTCAGGCGGCCCAAATTGGTTTGGCGGAAGACGACAAGCCGAAGCCTGTGGTTTCGTTGCGAACATCGCATGTTTGGAAGTGGATTTCTGGTATCTCCACATTAGCCGCCACCATTCTGCTAGCGGTGCTCGTGCTGAGTTTTCCGCCTCAAAAGAAAGCGATGGCCATTTCGTTTCTTGGCGAGATCGCTGTCGACGTCAGTTGGGAAGAGCAGAACATTTGGAAGGCTGCCGGTGTCGGGGATTTGGCTGCCATTCGTCGCGAATTGCAAAACAGCGTCCCGGTCGATGCCAAATCGAATGACGAATTGACACCGCTGCACCTTGCGGCCTTGTTCAACCAGAGAATGGCAGCCGAGTTGCTTCTTGCTGAAGGAGCCAAAGTCCAGATCGGCGATGGAAGTGGAAACACGGCGTTGCATATGGCAACTTTTCTGGGCCACACAGAAGTCGTGACCGTTCTCTTGGAGGCGAATGCTGATCCTGAGGTCCGTAACCATCTCGGCTTTAGTGCTCGAGATCTCGTCGCTATTGAATGGACCTCGGGGCTTGAAGACTATTACCACCACACCGAGCAAGTACTGAACCGAAGACTGGACCTCGGACGCATCAAAGCAGAGCGCCCCGCGATTTTGAAATTGCTCTCGGATGCGAGTCGTCGGTCTGCGGATTCCACGCCAACAATCAGTATCTGGCATGCAGCGATCGCAGCGAATTCCGTCGCCATCAGGCAACACATCGAAGCGGGGACAGATATCAACGCCAAGGAAGAACTTGGCGGCAGTACACCGCTGGTATTGGCTGCGATCTTTGGTCACACCGATGTCGCAAAGATCCTCATCGATGCCGGAGCTGACATCGAATTACGAAACAATTCTAAAGCGACGGCGATTCATCAAGCCAGCTTTTTTTGTCACCCTGAAATCGTTGAGTTGCTGTTGAACGTAGGTGCTGATGCGAGCAAGACGAACGGTCGCGGACTGACTCCGCTGGAGGCTGCGACCATCGAGATGGACGCGGAGTTGATTGGAATTTACCGCTACGTCTACGAGTCCCTGAATCTCGAATTGGATCTTGAGGAAGTCATTCGCAATCGTCGACAGATCGCTGAACTTCTAAGTGCAGACCAACCAAAGCCAACCGCAAAAGACTGATAGCTCGAAAGTGACAAGACCAAGTGAATCGAAATGCTCCCCTAACATTTCTGATGCTTTTAGCGCTCTGCCCGATGACTCTCGTGGCAACTGCGGGTTGTGGTGCGCAAGGCTCTGCTCCGCTCGCCGTTAACTATGTGGCAGAAGACATCGATTCGAAGCCGCCTCCGATCACGGACGAAGACTGGCCCACATACAATCACGACGACAAGGGCTGGCGATTTAACAATGGCGAATCGCGTCTGACAGCGAAGAATGCATCGACTTTGGGTCTGAAGTGGCGTTTTCCTCCTGAAGGTGGTGAGCTGAAAATTGGAGTCGTTCATGCAACACCGAGTGTTGTCAACTCGCACGCCTACTTTGGAACCGCGACCGATCCGGCTTTCTATAAATTGAAGCCTGATGGAACGCTGGCTTGGGTTTATCGTCTCAATCAGGCTACGCCTCAGGGAAAGATTCTTCCGCAGGGCGGTCCCAATCTGATTGATGTCGACAACGGAGTGATGACTTCCGCACTTGTCACCGACGATGCTGTCTATTTTGGAAACTCGTCGGGTGTCTTCTTTGCGTTAGACCGACTCACAGGTCAGGAAAAGTGGAAGGTCGACACGCGAGGAGAGGGTTTTCCCGGGCACCACCCGATCAACATTTTCAACGCATCGGCGATTCTGGCAGACGGTAAGGTCATCGTAGGCGGTGGCGGCTACGAGCATCCCTACCCGGTCGATCCGAACTATGAATGCTGTACGGGACGAGGCTTTGTCGTGGCTTTCGATCCGGATAGCGGCGACGTGGTTTGGAAGTATGAAGTCGGCGAAAAGCCAAAACCGTTTCCCGATCCAATCTCGATCACTGACGACTACGGCAAACACACATACAAGTACGGTCCATCAACCAGCTCCGTTTGGTCGACTCCCTCATACGATCAGGAATCGGGCACAATCTTTTTTGGCACGGACGTTAATAACTCACCGCGACGGCCGACTGAGGAGAACCCAAGATTGGATTCTGCGTATTCCGCCGCTGTCGTTGCCGTCGATGTGGCGACCGGCAAGGAAAAGTGGGTGCGACAGGTTCACGAAGGCGACATCTTCAACCACTCGATGTCAGGCTACGATTCCAACACGGACCGATATAAAGATTGCTCGGTTGGAGATACTCCGAAGATCTATTCGATTCAACAGGGAGATTCGAATCGCAAAGTCGTTGGTGTCGGATGTAAGAACGGATGTTTCTACGTGATTGACGCTGGGGACGGCTCGATCATTGCCCAAACGCCGATGTATCAAGGCCGACCCCAGTATCCGCTCAAACCGAAACCTGACCCACGGATGATTGCACTGCCGAGCGTGATTGGCGGTATTCAAACGGGTTGCGGGTATGACGGACGGAATGTGTTTACCAACGGGATCGACTGGGTCACGCTCAACACGCGTTCTCCGTTGTCCCCAGAAGGCGGCCGAGTTGTCAGCTTGAATGGCGATCTCAGCCGCGAACGCTGGCGTCACGAACGACCGCGAATCGAAGTTCCTCAATACACCGGCGGTGATCCTGTCGGTGCAGGCGTCGCTTTGGCGAATGGCATTGCTGCCTTTACGACCACGGTGTCCGAACAGCTCGTCATTCTGGATACCAGTTCCGGTGCGAAGCTGAGAGAAATTCACGTCGGAACGGTCTGGAGCGGTCCGTCTATTTCGCGAGGCCGCGTTTACGTTGGAACCGGCAGCATTCTGTTCCTGAAGAAGGAACTTGAGGGCTCAGTCCAATGTTACGGCCTTCCCAACGAAGACGTTCGCCAAGTTGAAAAGTAAACATGATCGAGTCTGGTGCGTATGTTGTCGCATCGGTCACTCATGAAGATCTGCAAAGTGGACGAGTCAGCTTTGCGGTGCCAACACATTGGCTCGGGAGAATTTAGCAATGAAGTCGCTTCTAATCGCTTTGGTCGCCACCTGCCTGTTTGGCTCGTTTTCAGCTCATGCTTCAGCAGCCGATACTCTGATGAGCAAGCTGAAGGAAGCAAAATGGGACGGCATCATCGGCACATGGGTCGATGAAGAGACCGGTGGAAAGAACAACACAACTTCCTATGCGTGGAAGATCAAGGATCGAGTCATCGAAGTCCACACAAAAGACAAGGACAACGAAACTGTCGCGTTGATGGGCGTGAATGCTCAGAACGGGCAAGTCTTTCACATGGGCGCCGACAAAAACGGAGCTTCGTCACTCGGTGAATGGAAGATCGATGCCGACGGTTCCGCAGTCTTGAGCCTTGCTTTTACCGGTGCTGATGGGAAGCAGGGTGCCGTTCAGATCCGACAGAAGATGCTTGGCAAGGACAAGTTGGAAATCACGATCCAACTTGCTCAACCATTGCGTTACACGCTCGTCCGCAAGAAGAAGTAGCTGGCAAGCAAATTCGTCCGAAACGAGAACGAGGAATCTGATACGACATGAGAACAGCAATCGCAACACTCATCTTGGCGATGCTCACGCTGATGCCACCCGATGTCATCGCTGAAGACAGATTTGACGTCCCCGATGACATCAACATGCGCACGACGGAAATCGTCAGCGAAGGAACACGCATGGCTGCGGAAGTGTTTTCTCCAGCCGGGGCCACAGAGAAACTGCCAACCATCATCATGAGTCATGGCTGGGGCGGAACGGCTGACAGCCTGAGGCTCGACGGTATCGCTTTCGCTCGCGCCGGATTCCTCGTCATCACGTTCGACTACCGAGGCTGGGGAAATAGCGATGGAAGACTAGTTGCCAATTCCAAGCCAGCTGAAAAGGATGGCAAGCTGATTGCCCACGTCGCTGAGGTGCGAGGTGTTGTGGATCCCATCGACCAGACCACAGATATTCTCAACGCTCTCCATTGGGTGCAGGGCGAAAGGCTATGCGACACCAATCGCATCGGAATCTGGGGATCTTCGTTCTCCGGTGGACACGTCGTCTACGTTGCTGCTCGCGATCCGCGTGTCAAAGCATTCGTTAGTCAAGTGGGATCGATGGACGCACGCTGGGCCATTCAAAACCCTGACCTCCGAAAACTCACTTTCAGTCAGGGAACCAGCCGGACGCGAGGCGAGATCGGATACCCGGAACCGTTCGCCAAGTTCGGCGGCATGACGGGTCAGCCCGTGTGGGAAAAGCTGATGCGGTATGCACCTCTCGAAGATATCGGTCGCTGCGACAACTGTGCCAAGCTATTCATCATCGCCGAAAACGAAGAGCTCTTCGACAACAAAGACCATGCCATCGCCGCGTATGAGCGAGCAAGCGGAGTCAAGAAACTTGTCACGCTCGAGGGGATTAAGCACTACGGCATCTACAACGAAAAACGCAGCGAAGCACAGCAGTTGGCGATTGGCTGGTTTAGCGAGCATTTGAAGGCGCGAGCAATTGGTTCTCACTGAACGCAAATTATTCAAGACCACGGGTTATCAACGATTAGCTTTGGGATCCTCTTGCGCGTCGTCTTTCTACTCGGACTGACATGGGTTCCTTTGGCGAAATCTGCAATTGCGCAGAACGAAAGCGGACAATCTGACCCCGCGATCAACGCCTCAGGCGTACCGGCGGAATTCGAAAGCGACGGTGACCAAGGAAGCGACGGCGAAGATCACAACCACGCAATTTTTGTGTGGAGTATTGTCCTTGGTTGTGTAGCCGGTGGGTTTGGCATCGTGGGCTTGGTCCTGTTGTTGATACTGCGCTACGAGAAGAAGCGTACGGCGGAGTTGGCGATCATTGCAAATGAACTCGGAGTCCAGTTCTCTCCGCACAAGGACGAACGATTACTCTCAATGCTTCAGCAATTTCGATTATTCAATTCGGGTCACAGCCGCAGAATGAAGAACGTCATGACGGCGGCTACCGAGCACACAATACTGACGATCTTTGACTACCAGTTCACAACCGGTGGTGGCAAACACTCGCAGACGCACAGCCACACACTTGTTGCAGTGGAATCGTCTGCGTTTCAGTTTCCCCGATTCTCAATTTGGCCTGAGGGATTGGGAGACAAAATCGGGGCCAAGTTTGGCCGACAGGACATCGATTTCGATCAGCATCCCGACTTCTCATCCAAGTTTGTCCTGCAAGCCGACCACGAGAACGCTGTTCGTCGCTTTCTCACAAGCCAAATACTTGACTGGTGTGTGTCACGACCAGACCTGTCGGTCGATTCGGTCCCCGGATTGTTGACGTACAGGAAAGCAGGGCGGAAGAAGCCCGAAGAAATCCGTAATTTCATGTCAGAAGCCTACGATTTCGCGCGAGTTCTTGAAGAGAACTCAAGAGGACAGAACCGCGAGCAAGCGTGATTATTGCGTAACGAGCCTTCCCGCCGCTCGCGGGGAGAACATGCGATGAATTACGGCTTCATATTCTCTGATGCGTCCACCGCCGCGCGGTTCACCGGCCTCGAATCGCACTTTCGTTGTGCGGCTTTTTTTCTTTGGCATGGCAGAACCTTAATCGTTAATCGTAAAACGACGATAAAAGATGCCGGCAAGGTCGCCCGAGGTCAACCAGTCCTATTTGATCTGAAATCAGGATCGTCCAATCGATGCAGTACCTGTGTGACGCGGGCACGGCTGACGCCGAGAAATCGGGCCAATTCGGCACGCGTCTGAACCACGCCAGAATCGAGCAAGGACTGGTAATATCGCGGGAGTTTCATCCGATCCGGCTTCGGTCTTTTAGGTGGCTTTTCCGGCTTAGGAATGCCTGAAACGGGTTTCCAAC
>CALFSX010000100.1 GCA_937916515.1 uncultured Planctomycetaceae bacterium
TTCGATCCCCGCCCGGGGTACTGTGTTGTGCTCGTTTGAGTAGGAAAAACACTGGGTTTCAGCGTTTTTGTTGGTTTTCGAGTGAGTACGTTTTTCAGCGGTTTCCCGCCTGTTCTCGTCAATTCCGACGTTATCTGAGTCGGAAAGTGAGTCACTTTTGAAGCCGGGTTTCGAGTTGAACGAAACAATGTCGTCCTCAGTGTGCTGAACGTAGTTCTTGTTCTGAACTTTCACCGAATGCCCTATCCAGTTGGCAACCAAATCAGCCCGCGCGCCTTCTTTGAGCCACTGAGTTTCACAGCTGGACCTTAGATTCTGGAACAACTTAGGCCATGGAATCAGCCCCGCGTCCTCGACGATCTTTTTGAATGGCTTGTCGAGATTGTTGTTGGAGCGGCTGAATCGTGTAATGACTGGCGCGTCTGCCGGTAGGCATGCTTGACCTTCAGGTAGCTCATCCGAAAAGGCCTCTTCGAGGTATCGCTGAACGTCACGGATTGGTACGTATCTAATTTCACAGCCCTCGTGATGTTGCGTTTTGGTTGAGCGCACAAGCATCTTTCCGTTCTGTAATTGGATGTCGCCCCACGTTAGATTGAAGACCTCCATTTTTCGAAGCCCTGCCAGTCGCCAGAGAGCAATAAGAAGTCGCCACTGGGTGTCAGGCGCTGCGTCCAGCAGCTTCCGTGTGATCTCGGGAGTCACGTAAAAGTCTCGGCTTCGATTGGCTTCCGAACTGCTGACCTGAGCCTCAAACGGGTTACGGTCAAGCAATCCACGCCGCTTCGCAGCATTGAAGAACATTTTGCAGTTCGCGATGTGCTTCCGTTTGGCGTTCTCTGCCATGGGTTTGCCGTTTCGGCCTGCCGTCTTATGGTTAATCCGCCGTTTGTCGAGCCATCGTCGAAACTGGTGAGCGTCTTCTGCGGTGATGTCACCAATCAGTCGGTCAGATCCGAGGAAGCTGCCAAGAAACGACTGAGTTCCCCGCCACGTGGCAAGCGTTGACTGAGCTGCTTTCTTGCCTTGCGATGTCCGTCCGTCATCGATGTGATCCTGCAGGAATTCGGTCAAAAGAAACTTGCTTGGTTCTTCTGGAACTTCAGGTACTTGGATGATACGCGAGGAATCCAGTCCCACTCTGACCAATCTTGCGTGGAATTTATCAGTCAGGCTTCCAAGCCATGCGGAATCAACATCTTCCAATCTTGTTCGCTGCAGGCGGGCTCCAACGATGCTTTCGACGTGTCGGTGGACTTCTTCGGCTTGGCGTTTGGTTAAACCGGAGACCCTCAGCGTGCGGCGTTTGCCCGGTTCTGCGACGCACATAAACTGAATACGCCAGCTTTTCGTGTCTTTGATTCTGCTTAATGATGCCATAGTCCTCAACTTCCAATATCAGGTCGCTTAATAGTGCAACGACGTTCAACCCTTTGTTTGACGCCTTGCGTTTCTCAGAAGGATGTCCAACGCCCATTGTGTAAAAGTCTTTCCCGCCGTCTCTGCTGCTTTTTGCAGCAACTGCCAATCCTCATCACTTACCCTCCCAAGTTGCCTGGCGGGAGTTGAAAATTTTTCTCCAGCTGGCTTGGGGGGGCGACCAGGACGTTTCCTTTCGTGCTTATCCTCATCCATGTCTTAACTCCAAGCACTTTCTTGTCTGTGACCATTTAAAGCCTACGTGTAATTAATTATGCGTCAATACACAATTTGTGATTAAAAACGTTCCTTCTCACTGGCTGACTTTGGAAGTTGTCTATTTTCGTGAATTTCCGACGCCATTGGGACTGCAGTGCTCAGCCTTGTTTATGCACCGCATAGTAGCGCTGCGTTCTAAGTGACTGCCTTGGTTCAGACATCGCCAGATCTAACGCGTCTGCGATGGATCTGTGAACATTCGTTGCACACTGAGTCGCTAAATTCTGTGGGCTCACAGGAACCAGTAACTCTTAGAGTGAATTCGTTTGTTATCGAGGAGTCGTACAAAGACCAAATTAGCCACTGACTATCGGGCGTCCACCGTCGGCAAGGTGGCACGCCGTTAGGTTCTACATTTCATGTGATTCCGAAAGAGTGGACACTGGGTGGGTAGAGTTAATTTGCACGAAAAAAAAGTCAGACAGCTACCTAATACTTTTGACGGATCGTCTGGGGAGGAGCCCACCCCCCGCCTCCCCCATCGACTGTGAGGCGACTGTTCACTAGCTATTGCATTCGAACATAGTGCTGAGAATTGAACAGTCGGGATACCAGTTGAGGTGTTCCGAATGACTTCGGATCGGTACGCCAAACCGGAGCCATTGTTTGGCCAATTTGTCGTTCGGCCATTTTGTGACACTGGTATTGAAGAATAGCCATAAGCAAGACTCGAACCATTGATTGTTTCTTAGCGTTTTCATTGACGAGATTACCCATTGGCGTCTGTTGCCGTCAAACTGGCTGAATTTTGGCTGATGCTGGACCGAACTTTTCCAATATCTACTGTCTAGTCGCGGGCCGTTGGGGCAATGGAATTCTGTGCGTGCACATTGTATGGGGAAATTTTCCGGTTGAACCTTCGGCAGCCGCAAGCACCTCCTGGACGAGTTCGAATTTCCGATAGCGTTTGCACAACTCTCTGGCCACAGATGCACTGAAAGACTCCCATAGCTCTGTTATGGCTATGGGCATCAAAATAAACATGGGTAATAAATGCTCTTCCAATTTGTTGCATATATGTGCCACGAATTGGTTGCTGATTCGCGAGTGTCGCTACCCCGCAAATCCGCTGGATCTCAAAATCTCCGTTGGTTCTTTGCCCCATTTCGTGAATTTTCCCCATCAAAAAAAGCAACCGGAAGTTTGTTGGCGTGAACCCCAAGTCTCCAAATTAGCTCAACACCGCGTGGTGCACGAATCGAATCACGTTTCGAACGAAGTCAGCATCCAATCCAGAATGCGCTGTACCGGCATTCGCCTGACCTCAAACTGTGCGGCTCGAGTCCGTCGAGCGACGCATATGACGCGAATGACTAATTTCCGTTCTGTGGCCAAGACAAACGTCATCACTCCACAAACACATTGCTTCACTCTCTGCAAAAAGTTTTCAGATCAATGTGTCATTTGTGTCATGGTGAAGATCAGAGCTGCAAAACATTGGACTATCACATGACGCATCAGTACTGAAAGCGTCATCCAATGCGTCATGTGTGACACTGACCGTGGTTTTGCTAAAATCCACTTGCCGTGTGTCGATTGTGTTCTGTTGCCGAATTCTCACGTCGATATCTGCGTGGATCGTCAATGAGTCTGCTGTGGCGATCCACTGGTAACCCCTGAAATCGCTTCTCCGCGAACGAATCAGCCGGGTGATGAGTCCGTTTTCAATATCTCCATTCAGCTTTCGAGACACGCTATTCTTTGTAATCGGCTTACCGAGGATCGCCTGAAACCATTCATGTACTACGTGAGAAGGCAACAGAACGTGGTCCGTTTCCGGGGCGTAGCCAAGTTGAACGAGGCGTTCACTGAATGCCTCCTCAATAGAGATCGCTTCAGCATTGTCAGCGTCCAGCAAGTTACGGCGTTCCTTAATAAGAGTGATTAGATCGTCACCGTGCGAAGACAGGCGACTAAGAACTTCAGACTCCCAATTGGCCCAACGAGTGTGACGCCGCAAAGGAACACATGCCCCTCGTAGAACACCCGCGATGTCAGCAATAATTTCCCATCGATGCTCGTCAACAAATTCCATTGTTTGTGTGACCCAATTGGCTTCATACAGGGCGCGCTTAAGTTGAATGTTGACAACTCGCTGCGCTAGGTCTCGGGACAGATCCGGAGCGTTCGCCGTGATCATCCATGTGATCAAATTCGGTCTGCTTGCTTCGCCGATGTATAGAGCTCTGCCAGATATTCTGGGCGCCGTTATCATTCCCTCCAGTTCCGCGTTCGATATCTTTTGGCCTTTCATATTATCGATCAACGCAAGTCTGCACAGTCGCCCGTCCGGGCTCAGCATTCGCTCTTTTACTTGCTTATGGCGTTCGTTGGGCAGGATGTCCAACATGCCACCGGCAAGCGTTCCCACAACTCTTGCCAACGTTGACTTGCCAGCACCTTGGCCATCCGCTGAGATTAGGAAAATTGGGCGTTCCCCTCCAGCTCCGCCCCAAATGGTCGTAGCGAAAAGTGCTGCGATGAGAACTCGGTCCAACTCGGTGGCGACACTGAAACGTTGAAGAAGTAGATCCAGTTTATTACCGCTGGATTCTGGCAGCTTTGGATGTGCGTAGAATTGCCGAGCCACTGCAGGCTCGTGGGGCAACGACTCGATCGAATCAAATTGCTCCTGACAATCGACAAGATGAGCGTAGAACTCCTGCTTTGTGTGGCATAACGGACTGGACAGCCAGGCGGGCGGCTTCACCAATTGATCGCCAATCCAGGCGAATAACTTGGCAGTTGAATCCAATCGTCGTAATCGGTTGGATTTTTCGTCGTAATGAAAGAGCAAACCGCCACATGTCTTGGGCCAAGAGTTCGTTGCCAGATTGAGAGTCTTAGTGATTATCGACAAGGGAAACGCTAGGGTCTCCCCTTCGAATTGTTTGCCGTTGGCAAGTTCGAATTCTTCTCTTGCAGATTCACTCGAAGCCAAAGATGCCAAACGCTCACGCTCAGCGGCAATTCGCTTCTGACGCTCTTCGTCTTCCTGCAAATCATTACTGACAGCCAACGTGAAGTTTGGTGTCGTTTGGGCTAGCTGGGCGATGTCTTCAAATGTTCTGCCGTCCGCTATCCATTCTCTAAGGTCTTTTCCATGGGTGTCGGTGACTTCGAATGGCAATTTCAAGTTCTTCACCGAGGATGCCGTTTCGCAGATTGCCTTGCATAGTTTTGTGGCGCCATCTTGACCTGAGCTGTCCGCATCATGGATTACGATTACATTCTTTGACTTTAGCCACTGAATGTCATTCTTCGGCCAAGAGCCAGCTCCGCAGAGATTCCCGATCGCTACGAAGCCTTTGGGCAGTATCCCGTGCAAGGCCAGTGTATCTGATGGCCCTTCGCACTTAATTATGGTTGTTGCTGAGATCGCCGCATCAATGCCAGCTGGGATGAACCAGCCGTCAGTTGACCCCTGTGCTGTATGCGTTTTTCGCGGTGTTGGCCAGGTCTCGTTGAAATCCTGTCCATCGCAACGAGCGATCTGGTATCCGGTGATGTGTCTTGCTGTGGTAACCCCGATGAAAACAATAACAAATCCGTCATGACCGCCTTTGTATATCACCTGAACCTTGGACTCTATCAAAGGCTCAGCTTTAATTCCTCGCTTGTTTTCGGCGTACATTCGAAGTTGCTCTTCGCGCCACGCACCGCGTTTGGGATTCTTGTCCCCCTTGCCGATTGCCAACCTTAGTGCATTTTTCCATGTGTCCGATTGTCGCACTTTGTCTGAGGCATGCTTTACGGTGGAAGTCGAGTCTGTACAAGTGTTTTTCGAAGCCTCGCCACTGGAGGACGTCGATATCGTTTGCAGCTTGTGTCGTGTTGCTGTTCGCTTTCCCTTGAGTTCTTCTGGCGACAGTTGTCGATGCTTAACCAGCCAGTCACCTAGCTCTTGTAATGCTTCGGGAAAAGTACGGTGCTTGACTTTCATTATGACGTGCAATGCGTCGCCAGTGAGGCAGTTCGGCTTGTTGCAAAACACCTTGCCATCGGACTCCAGCGCACCTTGTCGATCAGAGTTGAAACGATCCTTACCGCCACACGCTGGACATGGATGAGGACGACCATCGAGCACTTCCGGAGCGAGCCCCGCTACTTCGATCAATGCGGCTCGACCGTAGCCGGTCAATGACTCTTTCACCTTGGTCTTATTGTAGACTGCCAAACTCATTGAATCTGCTCCAACAGGTTAGCAAGCAGTCGGCGCACAACTTTAGCCTGCCGTTCGGTCAGTTTTCTTGTCGTAGCAGCAAATCGAAAAACCGGCGGATCAGCAGCACCTTCCCAAATCCATACGCAACCTCGATTGGGTGTTCCTTTAATCTTAATTTGAAAATTTCCTGACGAATAGCTTTTAGGCGATGGCGAATCTTCTGGCTCTCGCCACAGAACGATCCGGCGAGAGAATACGTTTTGCCCCTTTCTGTTCCACGCACCCGAGATGATCTTCACGGCTTCACGGTGGATCGGGAGTTGTTCAAAGAAGAATGCCGAAAAGACACTTTCAATTGGTTTGTTTTCACTTGACATGATGGCTCCTTATTTTGGTTCTTTGAGATAACGACTAGGCAGCATCTTTCAATGGCACTGACCAGTCCTGGGTATTTGATTTAGACTTAGTCGACCGCGAGGACGTCCGTCTAATCAGACGAAGTGCTCGAGACTTCCTTGTCACGAGAATTCGATACAGTCCACAACCACTCAGCCATCGGCGGACATCCAGCATTCGCCCATGCAATCAGCTCTGCGGATCGCCAGCGGCGTGATTGACCGACAACAACGAATGGCGGAAATTGTCCGGCAGCAACAAGCAAGTCAATTTGTCGCGTTGAAACGCTGACGGCGCGTGCTGCACCTGCCTTGTCGAGCAATAGAGGAAGAGTGACTTCGGGAGGGGGCGATGATGTAATCACGACATCACCGCCTGACGGTTTTCCCGACGAGATTCGAAGGCCGCGATGTCATCTTCTGACATTCTCCAACGCCTGTTCGTCGCTGATGGGGATGCAACATTGATTGCAGGCATCACCCCAGCTTCGCACCACTCGACGACCGTGGTGCGACTAACGCCAAATCTCCGACCGACATGGTCGGGTGTGTACTTGCGTTCCATAAGAAAAACCTCCATACGCGGCGATTGCGGACGGAGGCATGATCGGGGCTTGGTGCGAATAATTCACGGCAAAAGTCAGCCGCAGAACTTATTCACACTTCTTGAAGTTATTGAAGTTATTCACACTTCTTGACAGATTCAACTGCAGCGAATTCTTTCGGGACAATGCCGTATTCCGAACAGAGCGATTGAGCCAGTTTCCATTTGCGTTTGCCCTCGGATCCGCGTTTACATCTATCTGCGTTATCACGTCGAAGGCTGTTCCATTCTGTATTAGTCATTCCCTTTATCTGCAACCAGTCACGCTTGCTGCGGGGATGCGAGAATACTTCTTCTCCTCGCACTTCGGTTACCGGGCTTGCACTTGACTTCACTTCCGAAGTGCCTGCTTCTTCGAGCGGTTTAGCGTGCTCGACTACTTGTGAAGCGCTTTCCGTAGTATTCGTCAGAATCGTCAACAGCACGATGGACCCCTTTATCACATTGGGGACGGCAGCAAATGTGCCCTTCGTGATTCCGTCCGTTCCGAAAACGGCAAGCGAACCCGGTGTGTAACCAACATCTGTCTGTGCCAGCGCGACCATCCAGCGGGAGACAATTTCTTTCCTTTCGACTCCCAGCAAGGCGGCCAAGAAAATCGTATGTTGCATCAACGTCATTCGGAGTTGATGAATCGCAAGGCCTTCTGTCGGTCCGGTAACCGTAGAGTAGGTAAAGCAGTCCGTGACCGTTTCATCTTCCACGACAGAGAAGACTTCGACTGGAGACCATCCGAGGGCATTCTGGACAACAATCCCAGAGAAGCCTTTGTGATGCGAGTCGTTCGGGTATCTGTAGACGCACGCGAGAGTTTCGGGCAGACCTTGGCATTGCAGCTCACGAAGGTCATCGAATAGTAGCTGACATAGCGTCCCCGAATCTTCCATCACTGTCGTCGCCTTCCTGTCTGGCGAACATCCTGAATTCAAGAAAAGGCGGCAGGTAGCTCAGGAAAGCCACGATTCCCGGTAGGTGATCAAGCCTACCGGTAGCCGCGTGGCAATTTTAGAGACCTCGCAAGATTGATCAACCGGGTAGCCAGTGTTACGCTGATCAATCGTCTCCCGGAGCTCTCTTGAGTTTTGCTGGGCTTCAATAGTTCCCGCGATTCGGGTCTGTGTCTTGCTATGCCACAAAAGTCACGAAACACTTCAGTGTGGCCTGCTGCGCTGTTGGTAATTTGCCTTGGAGGTATTGGCTACTACTATTCCCTCTCAGAAACACCAATCGAACCTGAATCTCGTTTGAGCCAGATCCTCAAGGAACATGACGCGGTTCGTGTTGCACAATATTCTAAGGCAAATGGCACTGTCGTTGATGAACACGGTCGAACGCGCAGCAATGGTACGACCGTCGACAATTGGTCCAGTTTTCCAAACGTTAATCCAATAACAGGCGAACTTGGTCGGCTGGGCAGTAGGGCCGTCATGATTCAGGACTTGTCGAAATCACAACAGAATCTGTTGCTTTCAAAGATCGACAGCGTGCTTGTGCCATTGGGAATCGAAATTGACCGGACAAATAAAGAGATTTCCGCCCCGCAAGAATTCTGGAATAAGTGCGAAACGTCGTTCCGCGGATGGGTCAGTTTTCAAGAATTGACTCAGGCGCAAAAGATCGCAATCGAAACAGAGATAAACAATATCCTGAGACCGCATAAGATCCAGACATACGCTTCGGGCAAGGTAATTGTGCCGGAAAAGCTGTGGCGCGAAGTTGTGAGTCTTGCGACGCTCTAATGCTGTTCGGTAAGTGTTTTGCGAAGAACGTAATCAGCAGTCTGTGGAGTCAACACGTTGCTGACTAATATTGAGCGAGTCCGTTCGATTGAATTCTTGATTCGTAAAAAGCAGCGTCGGTTTCTGTGCCTGTTAGCCCACACTTCGGCAAACAGCACGGGACGACACCGCCAATTAAACGGCCCATTCGTTGCTCAGTGTTTCAGCCTGTTCCAAAACCAGTCGCACCGCGGCATCCTGCAAGTCCGGTGGGTAACCAAACTTTCTGAGAATGCGTTTCACAATCACTCGGATTCTGGATCGGGCGGTTTCTCGCAGAGTCCAGTCGATGCTGACATTCTTGCGGACCGTCATGACGAGCTCGGTCGCGATGACTTTCAGTTGGTCGTCCTGCATCAGCTCCTGGGCCGAATTGTTTTGAATCAAGGCGTCGTAAAAACAGATTTCGTCTTCGGTCAGTCCCAGATCTTCACCTCGGTCTGCTGCTTCTCGCAGTTTGTGAGCGATGTTGATCAGTTCCTGAATGATCTCCTGATTTGTGATCGCTCTGTTGTGGTAGCTGTTCATCGCGTTTTGCAGCAGTTCTGAGAACGCTCGCGCCTGAACAACGTTGCGTTTGCCGCGAGTCTTGATTTCGTCGCTCAGAAGTTTTTTCAGCAGTTCCACAGCCAGGTTCTTGTGGGGCAGTGCTTTGACTTCCTCCAGAAACTCGTCAGACAGAATCGAAACGTCCGGGCGTTCCATGCCAGCTGCCTGATAGACATCAATTACGCCTTCGTCAGCTGTAACCACTGCTTTCGACACCAGCTGCCGAATGGCCAGGTCCAGTTCGGCCCCCGTCTTTCCAGACGTGGAATACTTTCGAAACATCGTCTGCACGATCTGAAAGAATGCCACGTCTTCGCGAATCTGCAACGCGTAGTCCGACGTCGGACACAGAGCGAAGGCTTTGCTGAGATTGTTGACGTGAGCCATCCATCGCGGCTTGCCGTCGTCCTGCTGCAGAATGTGTTCCTGAGCCAACTGGGGAAGCGTAGAACGTTCCGAGGCAGTGCCCGAAATCCATTTTGAATAGTCCAGCCCGTGCAGCATGTCGCAGCATTGTTCGTAGTGCTTCTGCAACGCCGCGATCGCTTCGGACGTGTCGATCGTCGTCTGCCCCTGCCCACCGCTTTCTGTGTAGGTTCTCAACGCATTCTTGAGTGCGTCGCCAATCCCGATGTAATCAACGATCAAGCCACCGGGCTTCTGGCCGAAGACACGATTCACGCGAGCGATCGCCTGCATCAATCCGTGTCCCTGCATCGGTTTGTCGATGTACATCGTGTGAGCACACGGAGCGTCAAAACCGGTCAACCACATGTCTCGCACGATCACCAGCTTGAATGGGCTTCGAGAATCTTTGAAGTGCGAAGCCAAATCTTTTCGGCGTTGCTTTGTTCGAATGTGTTGTTGCCAATCGGGACCATCTGTGGCAGATCCGGTCATGATTATCTTCAGAAAGCCCTCATCGTCGTTTTCGCTGTGCCAGTCTGGCCGCAGTTTCACCAATTCGTTGTACAGGTCGACGCAGATCCGCCGAGACATACAGACAAGCATGCCTTTGCCGTCCATGGACTCCAGCCGCTTTTCAAAGTGATCGACGATATCCTTTGCAACAACTTCGATCCGGTCGTCATCGCCCACCATTGCTTCCAGAGCGGCCCATTTAGACTTTAGCTTCTCCTGAGTCGTGACTTCTTCGTCTTCGGTCACTTCTTCAAAGTCATCATCGATGGCTTCAATTGACGCATCGTCAAACGACAGCTTGACAACTCGAGCTTCGTAGTAGATTGGCACAGTGGCCTTGTCTTCGACCGCTCGCTGAATGTCGTAGACACTGACATAGTCACCGAAGACGGCTCGAGTGTTCTTGTCGTCCATTTCAATCGGTGTTCCGGTGAACCCGATGAACGACGCGTTCGGCAGTCCGTCGCGGATGTTCCTAGCGAATCCGTAGCTGAATAGATTCTCGCCGGTTTCCTTGTCGACGCTTCGGCGAGCCTTGAAACCATACTGGCTGCGGTGAGCTTCATCAGCCATCACAACCACGTTTCGCCGATCGGTCAACAGCGGAAACTGGCCCGATTCTTCCGCGAACTTGTGGACCGTCGTAAAGATGACACCGCCCGAATTCACCTTTAGTAATTCACGAAGATGTTCCACAGAATCTGCCTGAACGGGCTTCTGCCTCAGGATGTCATAACAACGCTGAAACTGGCCAAACAACTGATCATCTAAGTCATTGCGATCAGTCAGCACCACCAGCGTCGGATTATTCATCTGCGCGTGTGATACCACCAGGCCGGAATAGAACAGCATCGTAAACGACTTGCCGCTGCCCTGAGTATGCCAGACCACTCCAGCTCGACGGTTGCCTGTTTCAGCTGTTGCTTCAACAGTTGCTGCGATTGCTCGTCGAGCTGCATGAAACTGGTGATAGCCCGCCAGAATCTTGAAAACCTGATCGCTTTCCGAATCGTCTTCAAACAGCACGAAGTCTCGAATGATGGCGATTAATCGACTGGGATGAAAGACGCCCCGAATCAGTGTTTCCAATGCCAGTTTGCCTTTGACGGGCGTTTCGTCGTCGATTGTTGGCCATGGCTTGAACCACTCCCAACCGGCCGTCAGAGAACCCATGCGAGCCGCCCCGCCATCACTGACGACCAGCAGCTCGTTGTAGTCGAACAGCCGCGGGATCTCAGCTTTGTATGTCTTAATTTGCTGGAATGCCTGGTCAATCGTTGCGTCTTCATCGGCCATGCTCTTCAGTTCGATCACGGCGATCGGCAGACCATTCACGAACACCACGATGTCGGGGATCCGCTTGTTGTTTGATTCCCGCACAAAGAACTGGTTGACGACCAGAAAGTCGTTCTGTTCAACGTCCACCGCATCAACAAGACGAACCTGATCCCCACCGATCGAACCATCCGG
>CALFSX010000101.1 GCA_937916515.1 uncultured Planctomycetaceae bacterium
CTTTGTTAATCTACGCTAAATAAACCGACCCAACGCCAACCACCGGGAATTGCTGGCGTCGTAGTTTCTTGCGAAGGCGTCTTTTCATTCGGGCGAGGCGTACAACGGGAGGTTTTTACGACACCGCCCTGAACGAAGCGAGCGATGTCTGAACTACTAGATATTCTACCAATGCTAGCCCGCGTTGCCAAACATGGAAGGTGTGCCGAAGGCCTAGCGTAAAAACCATGTTGTGCGGCCTGGCCAATCACGTTTGGGTCAAAGTTAAATACTGGTTGCGTAGGAAAAGCACGTAAATAACGGCGAGAAGCACACGGAAGCCTTGCAGGTTGCTGGCGCAATCTAATGTCGTTGCGGCTGCAGACTCAGTCGACACATTAGCGATGGGGCTACCGCACCAGTCAATCTTTGCGACAACGGTGTGAGGGCCAGCAGCAACTAGTATGTCAACGGCAGAACCCGCTTTTAGTCGGCCACGCTCAACGCCATCTACGACTATTCGATAGTCGCGGAGCCGATCAATCCAACTTGGGGTTCGCGTAACCCGAATGATTGAGTCACCAACTATAGGCGAGAGCGCGTCTCCAATTGCTTGCGGTGGTCGGTATGGATTAATGTCGTCTGGCATTTAAGCGAGGGCCGCACAACATAGTGATTGTCTGACAAGGTGTCGCAGAAACGGGTTCGGGCGACGTGTTGTTGGCAGGTTAGTGGCTGGAGGGGGAGATTTCCAGCGGGTTTTAGGTTTTGCGATCTTCGGCCTGAGGGAGCAACGGAGGGGATCTCGGTGGAATGAGGCAAACGAGCGGCAGTGTTTGGTTGGGCTGAGTGCGTCCGCTGGTTGGGATTTGGTAGCCTGCGTCGCCTGGCTTCAGGAGAGGTTCCGTTCAATGTCCGAAGTCTGGTGATTGCGCCTACAAGAGCCGGAATTCCGAAACGTCCCAATATGCGGATGCGCCTCTTCAGAAGTTCAAAATCGCGCCTGTTTTACAGACTACAAGATTTCTGGATTCTGCGAATTCTGACGCAGGCTGGCACTGATTGAGACTGATCGGCGATCATTGACAATGGGTGGCCGAGTGTGGGCTGAGAAAAGTGAAGGAGCCCCCAGGGTTTCGCTCGTACCTCGCTCCAACCACGCCGCCCCGCTGCGAGATCTTGCCATAAATTCACAACCGCTCCCCAGTTTCGCTGCAACATGCTGTGCTTCAGCACACGCGATCTGCGGCCGTTCTGCCGCTGGCGATGCTGTCGGGAATTCCGACTCCATGATACGCGCTGCCGGCCAGTTGCAGGCCAGGAAACTGGCTGATCTGGTTTTCGATTTGTGCAACCAGATCAAGGTGGCCAACATGGTACTGGGGCATCGCGTGGTTATATCTGACGACGCGACTAAACTGCGGAGCTGCCTTCATTCCCAGAATGTTTTTCAGCTCAGAACTCACCGACGCAGACATTTCTTCATCCGATTGCTGCAGCAACTCCGGCTGCATCGCTCCACCAACAAACGTTCTTAGCAGCACGTGTCCATCGGGAGCTCGATTGGGAAACTTGCGACTGGTAAACGAAACTGCCAGCACCTTGCGGTTTTCTATGGCAGGAACGACCAGACCGAACGCGTCCAGCGGATGAGCAAAATCGTTCAGCCTGTGGCCGGAAACGACAATCGCGGATGACGCATATTCGATGGCGTTTAAGCTGTTTCGTAGATTGCTGAATTGTTCAGCGGGCAGCAATTCAGCGGCCTTGTGAGTTGGCAATGTTACGACAACGGCGTCGAAGTTGTGTGAAGTTTTGTCGGCCAGTTGAATGGTCCAGTTACCGGCGACAGTGTGCGAACTTGCAGCACTCGTTGACGATTGATTCACGCTGTGCAGCGGCGTGGACGTGCAAATGGTGACTCGCCCGGAACTGCACAAATTCTGCTCCAACGCTTCCACCAGACTGGAAAGCCCAGCAACTGGCGTCGTGAACAAGCCATAGCGAGCTCCACTGCCGGAACGAGCTTCCGCAGCAGCGCCGCTGGAACCAGGCTGACGCGACTTCGCCTTTTGCCGTTTTTGTTCCGTCAAAGTGGCTTTGGTGACGCTGCCGAATTCGCGTTCCATATCCAGAAAACGCGGCAACGTGGCCTTCAGGCTTAGCTTTTCCGGATCAGACGTATAGATGCCACCTACGAGTGGTTGAACCAGACGTTCCAGAGTTTCTTTGCCGAATCTGCGGCGTACAAAGTTGGCCAGTGATTCGTCGTCATCGGTGGTTTTAGCGGCAACGAAGCTTTCTTTCAGCAGTCGCAGCTTGCCGCCAATTGACAGCACGGGAGTCGTCGCGATCGCCCACGGATTGGCGGGGGCCATCAGCATGAAGCCATCGGGAACTGGTTGAGGTTTCCCTTTGCGCAACACTAAAGATCGTCGAAAAGTGTTGTCTGTGGGAATCAGCTGCGGAGTAAAACCGATTTCTTCGCACAGCTGAATTCCGCCCGGCTTGTTGGTGATAAACGAATCCGGCCCAAGTTCCATCAAATAGTCGTCAGCGTGTTCTGTGCGGATGATGCCGCCCAGACGATCAGACGCTTCAAACAACGTGACTTTGGCTGCCGGATTGGTGCTGATAATTCGGTGAGCCGCCGCCAGGCCGGTAATACCAGCACCGACAATTGCCACGTGAACTTCGCCATTCGTCTGCCGCTGTTCAGCCGACATTACGAGCGTGCTCCCAATTCGTGCACGTATTCTACCACGGCCTTAACGTGCTCCGGATTCATGTCGGGCATCACTCCATGACCCAGATTGAAGATGTGCCCCGGTCGGCCGCCCGCAGAATCCAGTACGGCTTTAATTCTCTGCTTCAGCACGGGCAATTCGGCGTAAATTGACACGGGGTCCATGTTGCCCTGCACGGCAAAGTCTGGTCCGAAAATGTCCCACGCTTCGCCCAGATCAATACGCCAGTCGACTCCCATCACCGTGCCACCCGCTTCTTTCTGAAGTGGCAGCAATGCGGGATTGCCGGTTAAGAAGTTGATCACAGGAGCATCATTCCTGACGGCATCAATCAGTCGTTTGGTGTGAGGCAACACAAACGTGCGATAGTCGCTGGGTGACAAGCATCCGGCCCAGCTGTCGAACACCTGCACGGCCTGGCAACCGGCGTTGATCTGAGCTTTCAGATAGATGATGACCGAATCCACCAGCTTGGACATCAGATTGTTCCAGGCACCTGCGTCGTTGTACATCAGTTTTTTGGTGTGGACGTAATTTTTTGAACCGCCGCCTTCGATGCAGTAAGACGCCAGAGTAAACGGGGCTCCTGCAAAGCCCAGCAAAGGAATGTCGTTTGGTAATTCAGCTCGAATAAGCTTCACCGCCTGAAACACGTAGTCCAGCACTTCGACGGAATCCAGTGCGGTCAGGCGATCGACGGCTCCCGCTTCCTGCAGCGGATTGTGAATGACGGGGCCTTCGCCTTTGACGTATTCCAGGTCGATGCCCATCGGTTCCAGAATCGGCAGCAGATCGGCAAATAGAATTGCGGCGTCTGTGTTTAACACGTTGCGAGCCGTGACAGTTACTTCGCACGCCAGTTCGGGAGTCTTGCAGAGCTCCATAAACGTGACTTTGTTGCGGACGGCCATGTATTCCGGGAGATAGCGGCCTGCCTGTCGCATAATCCAGACGGGAGTCGTATCAACTGGTTCGCGACGCACGGCCTTCATAAAACGGCTGTTGTGCAGTGAGGCGGCTTTGTCGGAATTTGCGATATCTGAATTGGAGGCAGTCACGATTATTCTTTCACGTGGCAAGCGATGGATCACGTCGGATTGGCGGGCGATTGTTTGATTGAACTTTTCAAGCCGCAACATTCTTCTGTAGGCAAAAGCCAGTCAGCATCTTTGGCGTCGATGCCTTTGAAGAACCGTGCGTGAAAACATTATAGCAACACGTTCCGCAGTTTAACGGCCGTCGCTATTCGTCAAGAAAATTAATGCCAGCTTCGGTAATCTGGTACGGAAGAATCGTATCTTCGCACGCACTTCCGCGATGTTTGGCCACGTAAAGAGCTCGCCCGATTTTGTTGCCTTCGCGCGTTTTGCCCATCAAAATGACCGTGTTGGCGTTGGAAAGCACGTCTCCCGACTGAATTGGCCGCGAAATCAGGTCGTCAATCATCACCTCGTGACTGGTGTACAGCAGCAATCCGGCAATATCCGTATGATCGTACGCATGCCTGGTAACGTTTTCCTGCTGTGATCGAAAGTGGACTCGAAACAAATCGCGAGCCAGCCAGTCGTGCTCTTTTCTAAGAATCTGGTGATAAATATAGTCGAACAAATGAAACTGAAACGAATCGGAATCTTTGTCCGTCGGTTCAACTCCATCAATCACAATGCGACGAACCCCATGAACAAAGTTGCCATAGAAAAACGCGATCGTCTGATCCAGACGACGCATTAAGTCGGCCTTGAATTCCTGCCACTGTTCCGGCTGCATGTCGCCGATGGTGACTCGCCGACCGCCGCGATGAAACACGTGCAGATAGTCTGAACGAATTTGGGCCGCGTCCCACACAATGGCCGGGTCGATGCGATCGACCAATTCGCGAACTCGGATTTTCCAGCCGAACATGCGTTCTGCGTATTCCGGCTGGTTCTGCGAATCGCCTCGAGTTGTCATGTCGAAAATAATGCCGGACTCGCCTTCCTGCTGAATTCCGGCATGACAAAAGCTGACTCCCAGCTGAGTTTTTCCGATACCGGTGGCCCCCATCACGACGGTCAGCGTTCCCGGAATCAAGCCGCCTCCCAAAGCTTCATCTAAGCGAGCGATACCGGTGGATTGGCGTTTTGGCGTGGTCATGTCTGAATAGCAGAAGGCTGTGATGGCGTCGATAAAGTCGATTGGCGACAACCGGGGCAATGTCGCGAAATTGGACTTCAATTGCAACGCAATACCCCAAAGGCAAACAGCCTGATTGCGGTGACTCGCCGATCCGGTGGTTTCACCACCGGCAGGGGCTGTCGTCCTTTCAGGTTCTGAATTCAGGGGAAGATATTGCGTGGGTGGCCGTGGCTGGAGCGAGTTACGAGCGAAACCACGGGGGTTTCCTTCGCAAGCCTGTTGGTAGTTCCTTTCTGCCGGAAAGGACTTTCGCCGACAGGCGGACCACCCACCACGCCGCCGATAAATCCCGCGACGTTCTTCACTGCTGTTCACCTGCGTTCGTCTCAGGTCGCGACAAGTCGGCAAGAAGGGCCAAGTGCCTTGCGGATGGTGGGCAATGCCCACCCTACGGCGGCCAGCCTGACTCGGCGGAACGCGCCCGCTTCAACATATCCCGTCGAACCTACGCCACC
>CALFSX010000102.1 GCA_937916515.1 uncultured Planctomycetaceae bacterium
AGTTACGCAGCCGGTTTCTTGAACTTCTACCGAAAGTCGATCTGGTACACGTCCACAATCTCTGGGGTTATTCGAATCAGCTGGCCGCGAAGTATTGCCCGAAGTACTCAGTCCCGTTTGTGGTCAGCACTCACGGAATGCTGGACCCTCATTCGTTAGGACGAAAGTCCTGGAAAAAGCGGCTGTACGGATCGCTGATGGAATGGCCGGCTATCCGCAAGGCGTCGGCCGTCATATTTACTCATGAGGAAGAAGAGCGTCTCGCGCGCACCAGTTGCTCCGGCCTACCACACGGACACATTGTTTCTTTGGGAACAGAAGATCCACCTGATATTCCCCGGGCGGAATTGGCGGAGCAGTTTCTGACGCAGTATCCGCAATGCCGTGGCAAGCGTTTGGTGACTTTTTTGGGGCGACTGCACTCGAAAAAGGGACTGGACTTACTAATCCCCGCGATGAAAAGCGTGATTGAGACCGTTCCCGACGCCATGCTAATTCTGGTGGGACCTGGCGAGCCTGACTATGTAAGTTCGTTGCGTCAGCTTTGCCAACAATCCGGAATCAGCGAATCAACTCTGTTTGTGGGCTCTGTAGCAGGAATCGACAAATGGGCTGCTTTGGCAGCCGCCAGTGTATTCGCCCTGCCTTCGTATCAGGAAAACTTCGCCATTGCCCTGGTTGAAGCTCTGCGAGTCGGCACACCAGCCATGATTAGCAATCGCATTAACATCTGGCCAGATCTTGTTGAAAAAAATGCGGCAATGCTGTGCGAGCTCGACTCGACGTCCATCGCGGCGGCGACCATTTCTTCGCTCACGAATGTGCAAATCGCATTAAAAATGGGAGAAGACGGGCGACGAGTGGCTGAAGAAAACTACACGTGGCCGCTTTCAACCAACAATCTTAGACATTGCTATTCGAAAATCCTTAACGGCAGGACTCAGGACGCCGTGACCTGAACGCGTCCAGTCTTGTGATCGACGTCGTATTTCCTGCAAGCACGGTGAAGAACTTCCGATTCTGCAAGTCGAATTCGACATGATCCGCCAGTGGCGAGCTCGCACGACTTCATTCGCAGCAAGAACGCAACAGCCCACACACGCGAATCGCCACCCCCAGGCATGGACAAAACAACACGTGAACGTGCGCACAGATCCAAAATGGCACCAACAACGACACCTGCCGAATAGACTCGGACTTTTACCACAATTTGCAGCAAATCATGGTGTTTCATTCAAAATTACGCCCGGCAAATTGCTCCAAAAGCCAATTGTCGGGGCCTGCCAAAACATCGTGAATTTCATGCCCGTCTGATTATGACGGATCGTCCAAATCTGCAACTTTGGGGACTTGGGTAATTTTCGAAATATTTGAATTAGCTGTTTTGACATTCCCTACCAAGGGGTGGTAGCGTGTAAATCCTGAGAGTCTGTTTCTCTCTCGGTTTGCAAACCTTCAGAAGCTTAAGTAGAGGAGAATTTCATGAAACTTGTAACGGGGAGCCTGACCCTCGCCGCCATGCTAATGTGCATGCCGGTTTCTCAGGCTGATTTTGTGATTGATGACTTTCAGGGAGCCGGTGAAACAACACTAACGGCGATTAACGGGGTTTCTCCTGGAAATATCGTAACGCAATCTGCCATTGCGGTCGACGGTGGCTTGCGTACTACTGTAATTGGCGCGGCGTCAGGTGTCACTCAGCTAACGTATGGATCTGCGTTTGCCGCACTTGCAACCGGAGTTGGCAACACAGTTAAGATTTCATACACACTGAGCTCGCCGTTTGACCTTCATAGCTCCGGGGCATTTGCTGGAAGCCCACTGTTGCTTGACCTGTTCAGCGCGGTGAACGGTTCATGGGACCTTGTTGCAACTTATCACTCAACAACAACCGGCGAATCTGCGGACTTTGACACAGTGACGATTTCCTCTGCCGGTCCAATTGGCCTGACTGGAACGGAATTAGGGCGTGGCGCTTTGGCTTCCACTGTTGACAGCATTGATTTGTTGTTCACAGTGAACACTCTCGGAGCTGGATCTAGTGCGAGTTTTAGTATTACTGGTGGCAGTATCGCTGCAGTTCCTGAGCCGACTTCAATCGCTCTACTCGGTCTGACCGGACTAGGTGGTGTTGTTGTTGCTCGACGTCGCAAGAAATCTGAAAAAGCCGCTTGAGTCTTCCCTCAAGCCGTGAAATCATAGAACCGTAGTGGTAACTCCACTACGGTTTTTTCGTGCCCAGCCGGCTGAATTCGCTGGCAGCACGCAGCCAGGTTCTTGCAATTCATGTGGCGACCACACTGTTCGTACCCAATGAAACTCCACGTCTGATGAGCTCGTCTTCCCCGGTGTTACCACGAACTGCGTACTTTGCAAGTGCGACCGTGATCGTGTTGCATGCCATGTTTCTGTGGTCGATGGGACACTGGCTATGGAGCCGTGAGCACTACCAGTTTTTCCCCATTGTGCTTTTAGGTAGCAGCATTTTTGCATGGTACCGGCTTCAGGACGCCAAGTGGCCCGAGGCACCAAGTCTGTCACTTAGAATAATCGCGTACAGTGCAGGGGCTTTCTTGCTGTTTGCGTTAGCCTCATATGCCAAAAGCGACTGGCTGGGTACATTGGCGGCAATAACCATGCTGTGGGCGGCAGTCTGGTACATTGGCGGTAAGACAATCGCTCGCAGACTCAGAGGCCCCGTCTACCTTCTACTTTTAGCAGTTCCATTGCCGCTGAATCTTGACCTGCAATTCATCATTGAACTGCAAAAACTGGCGTCTGCTATGGCCAGTCGTTTGCTGGATTACTGGGGCGTTGTGCACACCATTTCGGGGGTCGCCATAAAAACGGTCAACCGAGAATTCATGGTCGAAGAAGCCTGTAGCGGGATTCATTCGCTGTTTAGCTGCATCACAGCGATGGCATTTTGGGCGGCGATCTTTCGCTATGGCCCGATCCGATTGGTGTTGACAATTCTGCAGTGCACGGGCTGGGTGCTTGTGGCAAACAGCATTCGAGTATTTTCTGTAGTCTATGCCCGAGAACGCTGGAACATGGATCTTGAAACGGGAGCCCCTCACGAGGTATTGGGAGTAGCAACATATGCAGGTGCCTTGCTTTTGTCTCTCAGCACCGATCAATTGCTACGATTCCTGGTTCCGTTGCATTTCCGTAATTTTCAAGCTGACGACTCAAAACCAGGCCGCAGTGGGATTTATGGAGAAACTGACGCGACAGACAATGGCCTGTTTGACACATTCCGAAAGGCCATCACAGCGGTCAACAGATTCCTGAACGAACCGCGGGCGAGTGTCAAACTTTCGCGTAGCCTGGTGATCGCATTGATTATCGCCGGCTATCTGCCTTTTTGGGGGACATCTGCCTTCGCTAGTCTTTTTGGGAAGACTGGCACAATCAGTTCTGACGGCCAATTCACTGAATCAATCACTGAAGTGGTGCCCGAATCGCTGCTGCCCAACAAGGTCAACGAATGGCAGTTGGCAAGCGTACAAAGTGTCAATCGCACACCGGATGATCCACTCGGTACCAACTCAGTAATCTGGACGTACGAGGGCAACGGCATCCGAGCTCAATTCTCCGTCGATGGATATTATCCATCATGGCATGATCTCAGTTATTGCTACTCCGGACTCGGTTGGAAGTTAGAGTCAGCCAGCAATGTGAATCTTGGCAAATCGGGTTATACGGCTACCAAATTGCTGCTGTACAAGGAGAATGGCGATTTTGCAACAAGTTACTTCTCGTGCTTCGATAGTCGCAGGAAAATCGTGCAACCTGAAGAAGCATCGGGGAGTGCACTTCGCGTCGTTTTAAATCGGCTTAGGTCAGGGCATTTCCTGAAGCAATCCGCAGCGCCGATCACACCACCAGTGTTCCAGGTGCAGCTCATGGTAAGTCGACAATCCCAGATTCTGGAGCACGAGCAAGAGCTGCTGAGTGCACTCTTCGTGACGTTACGAGAAACTGTGATCGATAACCTGCAAGATAAAAAAACAGCTGAAACTCCATGAACAACTTCCTCAAGAAAAATCGTCACAAACTCCGTCGGTGGTGGAATTCATTTCGACTTCCAGCCGTCCTGACGTTTGATTTCTACTGGGAAATTGTGGCGTGGCCTTTCAAGACAGTTTTTACGGCATGGCAACAAGCGCGGGTGCGAAATCTCTTACTCGGCCTCCCCGCACTATTGGCAGTGGCCGGATTGGTTTGGTTCTCGGCTTCCAGCCGGCTTCAGGCATCTGCCATATCATCCAGTTACTGGGTGAAGGCAGGGGCCGCGATGTCGGCCAAGGACTACGCCAGCGCTCAAATCCTGTTAAATCGAATTCTCGAGGAAAACAGTGGACATCGAGAAGATGCGCTTCACGCTTTGGCCATCCTGTTTGAGGATGTCGGACAGACTGATCGAGCCGCTGCATTGTTTCGTCTGCTTGCTCCGGAAGGCAAACAGGGGTACTCGAACGCTCATCGACGTCTCGCGATTCTGACGTCATCTAAGATCAATTCGCAAAGCTCGCCGAATGATCTGAAAGCGTTTGCATGGCACCTGCAAGCGGCCCACGATGATACGTCTGCGGAGATGGCAGTCGCATGGGGAAGATACTGCCTTGCAACCCGAGACATTGACGGAGCAAGAAAGTTTTTCAGGCTGGCAGTGGAACAGCATCCGGAACTGCTTACGACCCTTGGGCAAATTGAAGCTGCTACAGGCAACACAGACGCAGCCGTTTCTAACTATGAAAAAGCGAGCGAATATCTGTCCGTACATTTACGGAGCAATCCTGCAGACTACATGAAACGGATTGACTATGCTCAGGTCATGATGCGACTTGGCAAGTTCGACATCGCGAAAATCATTTTGGAAGAAGGACTGCGAAGCAACCCAGATCAGGAAACCACCTGGAACTGGCTGCTTGCCAGCCTCTATGTGAATTTTCACGACATCATGTCTGCCGAAGGCCGTCCCATTTCCGAATTGCTCAACCAGATCGACAAAGCCCTGGTACTAGACCCAAATCACGGGGCCGCTCTGACACGATTGATGGCCTATGCCACGGCCAAAGTTGAAGGAAACGTTGAACTCAGAACAATCCTTTCGCGCGTCATCGCCGAGGGCGAGCAGCCTGCTCTGGCTCATCTGGCAATGGGAAATCTGTGCTGGATGGAAGACAAGAACGAGCAGGCGATGTTTCACTTCGAACAGGCCATGGAGATCCGCAGCGACGTACCCGTCACGCTGAATAACCTGGCGTGGTTAATCTCTCACGATGAAAAGAAACCAGATCTTGACAGATCACTGGCCATGATAAATGCGGCTTTAGAAAAGCAGCCAGACAATGCCAGCTTTCTGGACACCCGAGGCAATATTTTTGTAATGCGAAAGGAATGGAGATCCGCGTTAACAGATCTGGAAAAAGCGTTAAAGGACGTCAAGGACAAGAAAGCCGTTCACAAGAACCTGGCTCTGATCTACGAGCAACTTGAGTTACCTGAAATCGCAGACCAACATCGCAGGCTGGGTGTTGAAATCGTAGACCAGCCGAAGTAGACCCGGAACGCCACCGATGGCTCGATTATTAACCGGTGCAACAAGACTTTTATTGCCAATTGCAATCTACAGGGTAGACTAAAACGGCCACAGAAACTGAAGAACGTTTGGCCATTTCGATTCCAGCTGTGACTGCTCACAGCAGTCTTTAGTTACCGAATTCCAACATGGAAACAACACTTACTCGTGACTTGGCGGCTTACAAGAACGACTTCTATTCCCCAGGTCGTGGCGTCCTGACGCGAACGTTTTGGTATTTCGTGAGCGTCGTCGTCTTCGAAAGTGCCTGGTTTCCGGTTTCTCAACTGAAGTGCCACATCCTCAGGCTGTTCGGTGCCCGCGTAGGGCAGGGCGTTGTGATTCATCCCAACGTCCGCATCAAGTATCCATGGCGTTTGACGATTGGCGATAATTGCTGGATCGGTCGTGATGCCTGGATCGACAACCTGGACATAGTGACTCTGGAAAGCGACGTCTGTATCTCGCAGTCAGCCTATTTATGCACTGGCAGCCATGACCATAAGTCCAGAACGTTTGAGCTAAAGACAGGGCCCATCATCATCAAACATGGCTCCTGGGTATGCTGCAAAGCAATCGTTCTTGGTGGTGCCACATTGGAGCGAATGACTCTTGTGCCTGCGGGGCAGGTTTACTCGCGTGAGAAGATGCCCGAGTCGATTTCGATCAACAAACCACGTTAGAACCCCTTGTTCGCAGCGATCCCCGGATGGCGCATCCGGCAAGTCGTTCCACAAAGGCAAACGGTCACTCTCAGACTTCGCCATCGCTGCTGCCTAAAGTGGATTCCCCGGAATTAACGGTTCCACGCGGTCTGCGTCCGGAGCATTCCCGTTTGCAACACGAATCAAGACTCCTGTCCGTTTCGGCATGTCGCCACACGATTCAAGTTCTGGGCTCTCTGGCGTGTGTGTCGCCACTCATAGAATAGTGATAAAGACTCTGACTCTATGAGACTTCGATAATCAGGCGGGCATCAACAAAAAGTAACGGAACACCTGTCGCCAGACCAGATATGCCACCTGGGATACATTGCGAGGCCATAGAATTGAATAAATCACCGTCAACGCCTCGATAACAATCGACAGCCCCTGATGTGATTGTTTGAATGCTGATTCGGGCAGGCTCTAGCCATTTCAGAAATTGAGCGAACCCTGCTTACTGCGTCTCGGGACTGACTTAGATTTTTGAATTACACCGTCGAATGATTTCTGATCACCAAAAACCTCGGTCGTTTTCCTCCAGGTCGCTTCAAATCGCTTTCCTGTTGCTGGCGTTTGCTCACGTTCCATTCTTCGTGTTGCAGTGTCAGCGATTATGGTCGCTGGAGTATTATCAGTTTTTCCCGTTTGCGTTTCTTGCGTTCGGGTGGCTGTTCCATACTCGTCACCTGCGTGGCGCATTTCGTTGGGATCGGTTCAACACGGTTCTTGTGGCCGTGGATATTTGCCTGTTGACTGCCGGAACTTTGATGAACAGCCCTCTGTCAGTCTACAGTGGCGCTTTGCTGCTGTGCCTGGCTGTTTGTCGTTCGTTCGCAGACGTCGATTTTGAACGCTCGCTGGGATATCTGTTTCTGCTGCCATTAATCACGCTCCGTCCGCCGTTGATGTATGACGAGAAAGTCATCAACTGGCTTCAGACAATCACAACGAAAGTCGGCAGTCGCCTGCTTAACCATTTTGAAATTCTGCATGTACGAGAAGGCAACATTCTGGCATTTCCCGGCAAACGCTTCCTTGTCGAAGAAGCATGTAGCGGAGTTCAGTCTTTATTTACCGTGCTGTTTCTGGCAATGCTGATCGTTTGCGGATACAGACGACGATGGATGCATTCGGCGTTTGTCGTGTGTGCGGCATTCGGTTTCGCGGGGATCATGAATATCCTGCGAGTATGTGTCATTTCCATTGCCTGGTCTCAATTCCGAATAGACCTTTCGACAGGTTGGCAACACGACGCGCTGGGACACATCGCGTTGGCGACGGCCGCGTTTCTGGTGTTTAGCACAGATGCATTTATGGAGTTCTTTTTGGCACCAGTACCAGACAGTCGTGGAGCCGGAATCAGCTTGCTGTTTCGTAACCCATTTATCGTTCGATGGAACCGCATGTTCCGGAATCGTCTGCGAAGTACTCAGCCTAAGCCAGTCGCAACCAGCATCAACACGAGCAGGGTTATCGATCAGGTGCTGCTTGGTTTTGCTGTGCTGATCAGTGGCTCAACACTCACGTTGCAATGGCTTGCACTGTGATTTCTTCAGTTATTGAATCAAAACATTCAGGGCCGAGGCTGAAATAAACGACCGTACTTATGTCTGAATCATTACCTGCACAGAATACTGAATCCCCAGCCCAAAAATCGACTCCGAATTACGACGAGTCGAGCGAACAGCGGTGCTTACCCCAACTGCGCGACTGGTTTCGTCCCAAAAATGTATTTGCCTGGATGTTTGGATTCCTTGAGCGTTGGGTGTTTTCACGCAAGTACAATCGGCTGCTTGCGGGAGTTCCCTTTCTGGCATTCGGCGTGCTTGGCCCGGCTTTTGTGTGGTGGCTAGAAAACGCTCCACAGGATCATGTTGTTCAAAGCTATGAAGCGGCGGTCTCTGCAGCGATCAAGTCGGGCGATGCAGAACAGAGCAGCGTCTTTCTGGAAGGTCTGGTAAAACTCCGTCCCAACGAAAACCGCTACAAATTCCAACTCGCCCTGAACTTGATCGAAAACGGCCAAGAAGCAAAAGGTGTGACTTACCTTAGATCGATGTCGGAGGCAGGGCCCAATGGCTACAACCCCGCGCGACTATGGCTGGCTACCCAGGCTGTTGGACCGACTCCCCGAATCCCGCTAACGGTAAAAATGCAGGAAGATCTATTGCGTCTGATTGTCGCGACGGATCCGATGCATCAAGTGGCAAATCAAATGCTTGCCGAGTTGAACCTGAAGGACGGCAACCTCAAGGAAGCAGAAGACAGACTGCTAAGAATCGTGGAGTCCTCTCCAGCATTAGGGCTGCCCTTGGCGCAGATTCAAACAGCACTTAACAGAAGCCCCGAGCAGATTGAATTTCATCTTGAGAATTCGGTAAGGCATTTCAGTAACCTGCTTTTGACAGACCCGTCGAACATTGAGATGCGAATCAGGTGCGCTGAAGCCCAGGCTTTTGCCGAAAGGTTTGGCGATGCAGAACAGATTCTGAAGGAAGGTCTTGCCCAAAACAATGCTGAGGAACTGCGGTCGGAGCTTTCCCGACTATACTCCAGAATGGCTATCCGCGACCTGCAGGTGTCGGTATTGAATCGTGACAGAAGTGCACGCTATTTGGTGAAGGCGGCACACCTGACTCCGGCCGAAGCTCAAATAACAGAGCAGATTCTGGCACTGGCTCGAGTCGGAGCTGTCTTTTCGACAGCAGACCTTGAACCATCAATCACTGCTTACTCCAACATCGAATCGCGGTCGTTTGAAGACGAGATGCAACTATCGCAGCTTCTTGCAATAGCCGGGCGGTCGGAAGAAGCAATCGCGAGAATGGCCCCCTTGGTTGAAACCGATATCCGATTCAAAGCCATGAAGGCAAAGCATCTGATCGCGACAGGAAAACCTGACGAAGCCGCAGCGGCGCTGAATCAGGTGGTCGACAACTTTAAAAATCGTTCGGAAGCTCTGTCAACATTAGACATCATCACGCATGCAGAGGCATTGATTTTGCTGAGTCAATTCGATGAAGCCCTTGCCCTGTTGCAGGCGGCTATCGAAACCAATAATGTCAGGCCGGAAACCAACGATCGCAATATTGCCGATTCGGAATCTGCGACTCAGGAACGAACCCTGTTACAAACGGCATACGGCCATTGTTGCCTGCTGGCGTTCGACAATCGACAAAAGGAAGGCTCATTCGAAGATCCACAACAAGCCATGCAGCTTCTTGAAGATGCACTCAGAACAGATTCGGTATCTATTGCCGTTTTGGAACGATTAGCTTACCTAAGTTCTTCCGGCACGAACCTTGCCGAAGCCGCTGAAACAGCTTTGACAAGAATGCTGACGGCCGGGATGGGTAATGCAGACATCTACAACATGATTGGAACTCGTGCACTGAACCTGAACAATCCTGCTCAAGCGTGTCGCTATCTGGAACGAGCCTACGCGCTGACACGTTCAAATCCCATGGTGCTTAACAACCTGGCAGTCGCATTAGTTCGTGACAATCCGGAAAACGCTGAACGAGCTCTGGAAATCGCCAACAGTGCGCTGGAGTTCCTGCCAGGCCACCGCGATGTGCTGTCTACTCGAGCCGAAGTGTTCATTGCGCTCGAACGCTGGGACGAGGCACTTCGAGATCTTGAAGTTTCGCTTAGTAAAGGAGCGAATAGTCGGGACGTCAGATTACTTCTGAGCCAGGTCTACGATGCCTTAGGTGAAACGACGCTGGCAGAAGAGAATCGCCGCATCATGGAAGCCATGGTGCCGGCACCCGCGACACCTAAACAGGAATGATTGCAGGAAAGCTCCAGGTCCATGTCGACGATATGCCAGCGAATGAATGAATTGGGTCCCACGTGGATCACTGGCTTGCCGCGTCGTGCTGTTGTATGAGACGCCGTTTGAACCAATCAGTTGCTGTAATGCGTAAGTGCCGGCGGTTGTTTCGTATCAGAAACTGGTGATGTACGCATCGACTGTCGGCCCCCCCCCCTGAACAACTGAGCATGCGTTCACACCGAAGCCGTACAAGCCGTCGCGATTTCGATTAAGTTCAGTCGCCACGTTTAAGTAAAAGTTTGGGATTTCTCCGATTCTTCAAAAAAAATGAGGTGGGTGTAGAGAAGTGCTTAATCGCACACAAGAATGTAGGAAACCTAGAGTACCCACGCTTCTACTTTATGTGCGGAGATTGAAATGCGCAGGACGGTCGTATTCACTCAGACTCAGAACAGGCAACGTTTAAGTTCGAGGGCGGCCTTCACCCTGATCGAATTGCTGGTTGTGATTTCAATCATCGCCACGTTGATGTCGTTAATCCTGCCAGCAATCCAAAATGCCCGAGAAGCAGGACGTCGCACACAGTGCCTGAATAACATCCGCAACGTCACCGTGGCCTGCATGAACTTTGCCAGTTCGAACCCGAAGGGCCATCTGCCAGCGCTAAGTTATTATCCCAACGATCCTACGGGATCAGGCTTTCCGCCTCCGTTTCAAGAAGGCTGGAGCTGGGTCGTAGAGATTTTGCCGTATATGGATCAACAGGGCACGTACGACCGATGGGACAAAGCTCTGCCGTGGAACAGCTCTGTCACTAACATAAATGGAGCCGTGAACGCTAACTTGGCGGGCGGCTTGTATATTGAAGCTTTAGCGTGCCCTAATGACGAGTCTGCGTTTCAGGTTTCCGGGGGACTCACATATGTTGCCAACGCCGGATTTGGTTCCCAAACTTCTGGTGCTAACTCTGCCACTGATAGTGAAGGCCACGCTCATTTCAACTCACAGTTGGATTGGAACAGCAATGGCGACTCATCAGTGAATGACACGGAGGATCAGGAAATTTCTTTCCACACCGGGGTATTTTGGCCCAACTTCACCAACAATACATTCGTGAAAAGCCTTTGCACAAACAGGTGCACAGCCCCCGGCAAGATTTATGATGGATCGTCTAACACGTTAATGTTGGGCGAAAACGTCAACGCCGGCCAAACTAACTGGGCCAACCCAAGCTTGAACAGTTGCGGATTTATGTTTCCACTGGAAAGTGGCCCATCCGCACCCACGGATACCAACAAAGCGTCGCGAGCATTGCTCAACAATACGCCGACGGGGGTGAAATTATCCACGGCCCCGTTCCCAAACCAAAAGAAAGCCGGACCAGAAGGAGCTCCATTCCTCAACTCCAATCACCCGGGAGTCGTCGTTATTTCAATGTGTGATGGTTCTGCGAGAACAATTTCCGAAAGCCTTGATAAAAAAGTTTACACACAGCTAATGACGCCCGGGGCCACGCGCTTGCGGGCGCTCGCTGGAAATCAGATTTTCAGTGCAGAAAAACCACTTAGCGGGGATTCGTTTTAGCGTTCAGCCGTGGTTAACTGCAATATCGAGTGACATTGGCCCACAATGTTTTCTGCGAGAAGCCCCGCAATAATAAATCACCCAAATAATCTATATTAACAATATTGGTACTTGAAAACCGAAACAACTTAGGCTGCAATAAGCCGCATCCGCGGTAACTGCCCAAGAAATACAAGGCCAGCCATGATATTGAAACGAGTAATAGCGATCTTCGCTTTGACAATGGCATACGCCGGAAACGCTCAGGCGGCGCCGATTAATAACTACTTCATAACCAGTAGTGATAGTTCCGTAAATGGTCTCAAGGCGTTTCCTTGGACAGGAGGATTCACTCTTGGCATAGCAGAGACGACTACCGGAGGATCCCCTGTAGACGTAAGCTTTGTCTTCTCTGGAAGCACCCTCACCCTCACTGAAACCAATTATTCCACTGCGTCGCCACTAAACGCTTCGTTCACCTGGGCATTTAGTGAATTAAATCTGGGCTACACAATTACAGGCGTAACGGCGGGTTCCGCGACTGATGCAGGGGCCACCATCGATTCATTTGATACATCCAACATTACCATTACAACTCCAACGGGTATGACGTTTGCTGGCAGCCCCCACCAATGGGTCTTCAACATAGCTGGTGGAGCAGCAGCTGTACCAGAACCATCTAGCATCGCATTCTTGATGCTTGGCGGAGCTGGTATTTGGTTGAAGCGACGCCGACAGGTTGCCTGAGGCAATACGTCAGTGCGAACACATAAAACGGTTCGGATCGATCTCGGTCCGAACCGTTTTTTTTGGTTAGCCGCAATACCCAACTGAGTTAAGGCGCCAGATGGCCTAATGATGA